>NZ_JBFBLO010000005.1:0-461927 GCF_040686735.1 Streptomyces sp. NPDC079167
GGGATCAGCGGCTCCGCGATCTCCCACAGCCCGTCCGGAACAATCCAACTCCACGTACCCCGCCCCATGACGAGCTCAACGAGCCAGCCCCACATAGGACACGGTCTTAGTCATCGTCATTCCACTGGCAGCACCATCGCCTTGGCGGCCTCCTGGATCGTCATTTCTGGGTCGCGCAATGTGACACTCCGGTCGACAAATCGATCACCTTCGAGCTTACGGCGGAGGCGACCGACGAAGAACACCATTGCGATCTCATTATCGTGCCCCTTTTTGAAGATTTCCTTGAATTTAACGGAGGGGTTGAGGGGGGCCGCGGGGTCGACGGCTCCATCTTCCTGCAACTGCTCCCAGATCGTTTCCAGGACCCTTTTTTCAACATCGGCCCTTTCTTCTTCCGGGCTCGGGATGTACATGCCGGGATATCCCTCAAATTCCTCTCGTGAGACATCTTCCCTTCCATTTCCCATTCTGGGGCGATCCTTTCGATCGGGTGCGCCGGTTGATCCGTACGCATGTTCAACGGCACTGCCACTCAGTGAGTCACGGCTTGGTCGAGTTGATCACTCTGGCGCAGTAAAGACCCTTTTTATAGGATCGGCTCCCCGAGGCATTCCCCTACGCCTCAGGTACTCCACCGCTGCGGGGCCCCGCAGTGAGGCTTTTCTGACCTCATCCGGAGCAGGTCAGGTGCAGGGCAAGGACGGCCTGTACGAGGGCGGTTATGCGGGTGGTCGAGCGGCGCAGCTTCCGCAGTAACCGGCAGTCCTTCGAAGTCGCCGTAGCCTGCGCACCGACGTCGCGGATGCGAGCGTGGGCTACGTTGGCGGCCCGTTGAGCGGCGGACAGCTTCTCCCAGCGGCCACGGAAGGGCACCCGGACAGCAGGGCCGGCGCCCTGCTACCCGTTGTCGGCGAAGCGTGCCACCCCCGTCTCGTCAAGGCACTGACGAGACTGTGGGTGCGGGCGGCGCGGATGTCGTGTTGGGACACGCTCAGTGGCGCGGCCTGGCCACCAGATGGAACAAGACCGCCACCATCTACCTCGCCGGACTCCATATCGTCGGCATCTTCATCTGGTCCGCACGATGATCCGAAGGAAACGGCCTAGATCCTTCCCACGAGTCGGGCCCGGTCTGCCCATGACGATCGACACGATCCCAGTGCGCTCGACTGTCTCGCGCACCCAAGCCTGACCTGGTGAATTACCTGCGGAATTAGCTAGGTTGCCGTCATCTGACTTGACGTCCACAACGGAGCGGCGGCATGAGCCAACAGCAGAAGATCTTCAGTGCTATCGAGGTCGGCGATGGAAGCGACGGGCGATGGGCCACCCATACACGCGCACTGTGGCCGCTCGCGGAGGGGTGGATGACCGAGGAGAGCCGGACACTGGAGGGCGCGGACCGTGCTCGGAAGTTGTTCGAGGCGCACATGCCGGAGCTGGTTCCGCTTCTCGACCGCCTCGCCGGTCAGCTCGACCGGCCTGAAGGGGAAACCTTCCTCACCCTCGCGGCGCTGCGACCGTTCTTCTCGGGCTGCACCCAGATCGGCGGCAGCGGCACCCTGCTGCGCAACTACGACTTCAACCCGGACGAGTGTGAGGGCACCATTGTCTCCTCCCACTTTCTCCGACCGGTAATCGGAATGCAGGATGCCGCCTGGGGGTTGCTTGACGGGATGAACGATGCCGGGCTCGCGGTGTCACTCACCTTCGGGGGGCGATTCGTCCATGGCCCCGGCTTCGCGATTCTTATCGTCCTGCGCTACCTGTTGGAGACGTGCAGCACCGTTGACGAGGCAGTCAGCAGACTGCGGTCCATACCGATCGCGATTCCGCAGAACGTTACCCTTGTCGACTCCAAGCAGGCAGTGACGGTGTTCGTGGGACCGGACATTTCAATGACCCGGGCAGGGGATGCCTGCGCTGCCAACCACCAGCACCTGCCGGTGTCTGACGAGCAGGAGCAGTTCTCCCGGACCCAAGAGCGGCTGGAGGCTATTCGTGCAGCGGGTACGGACGTGTCAGTGATGCTGAAGCCGCCGCTGTATCAATCCGCGTACGACGAGGGATTGGGCACGGTCTACACCGCCCGTTACCGGCCGTTCGAGGGCCGCGTGACCTACTACTGGCCGGGAGAGGCCTGGGAACAGTCCTTTGATGACTTCGCTCCGGAATCCCGCGCCGTGACCATCGGCCTACCCGACTGAGAGGTCCTCGCGGTTCTTGAGCGGACGAACCGGCGCCTGGCCCGCCCGCCGCCGGACTGAGCACCGACGGTCACCCTCGCAGCCGCATGAGGGCCACTTCACACCCCGTGACCTGCGAAAGGTCGCCGAAGTCCGGGACCTACCTCCTCGCCTGTGCCCGCCGCCCCGGCCGCCGACGACGATCATGCGCTGGAACTGCGCGAGGCCTACGACAAGCACCTGTCGGAGACCATCGCCAGTCTTGATGCGCTGCGCCGGGCCCGCGCGCGGACGATCCGGAGTCTCCCGCCCCCGTAGGCAAGCGCGGTGCGGCGTCTCGCGGTCGGGGTCATGGGGCGGCGCGCTGAAGGCCGCCGGAACCGACGGCGACGACTCCTTCGGAACCCATGGTGATCATCCCCAAATGCTTCTCATCAGTCCTCGCTACGTACATCTGGGCAGGCAGGGAAGCGGGACAGGCGGTCTCGGCGGAGTCGTCCGCGGGTGACCCCGGCTCCAGGTTCGTGGTGAACAGGATGTCCTTCTTCTCGCCGGATACCGAGAACACGCCACCCTGGTAGTAGCACCATGTGGCCTTACCGGACTTCCCGGCCTTGAGGGAGACTGCGACCTTGCTGGTGAGGAGAACGTTTCCCGGATCGATGGTGACCGTCTGGAGCTGGAGCTGCTGGTCTCGCGAGAAGCCGCTGTCGTCCTCCATGAGTTGCCAGTGGCCCGTGAACGCTGCCGGCACCTCCTGCTGGACGGCGATCTTCGGCTTCTTGAACAGCGTGACCTCGTAGTCGCCGAACTCCCACTTGAGCGTCGTCCCCTCGCTACCGTCCGCTAGGAGGCTGCCGATCTGCTGCCCCGCGCACGCGTCCTTCTCCGATGCGGGAGCGCCGGTCCGAAGCTTCGGTGCGCCGAGTACCAGCCGGTCGTAGAACTCCTTCTTCACCTTGACGGGGGCGGATTCCACGATGCAGAACCGCTCGGAGTCGACGGTCTGCACGGAGATCTTTTCGTCACCGGGCAGAATTTCGACCCGTACGACGCGATCGCTCCTCATCGTGCCTTTCTTGGCGAGCTGGCCCTCCCATGTGCCCGTGAACTCCTTCGGCACGGTGGCCATCGTGAGTCCGCCGGCTGAGTCCCCCTTTCCAGCTGCTCCGCCACTGCCGCTGCTGCCGGCACCCCAGGGGTCGAGCGCGACCAGCCCACCGCCGGCGGCGATCACCGCGGCTACGGCCCCTGCTGTGATGGTCGTACGGCTGCGGCGCCGTGAGAGGTCTGACGGCAGTGGGGCCGCAGGGGGTCGCGCGGGCATGGTCGGGAACGGGGGCGACGGCGACGCGGGTGTGCGAACCGTGGCTGGGTGGTCTTGCGATGCGGCGGACGCCGCCGGTGCTGGGTCGTAGTCGAGTAATTCGGCGGAACGGCGAGCTAGTTGAGCGAGCACCTCGCCGGGTAGCCAGGGCTCGGACGACCCGTCCTCGGTGCGCTCGGCGATCTGGCCGGGTGTGGGGCGTTGCTGCGGGTCCTTCGCCAGGCAGTCCCGCACGAGATCCACCAGTGAAGACGGCACCCCGCTCAGGTCTGGCTCGTCCTCGGCCACACTGAACAGCTGTGCGGCGAGCCCGCCGTAGCCACCCGCACCGAACGGCTGACGCCCCGTGGCTGCGTACACGAGGACAGAGCCGAGACAGAACACATCGCTGGCCGACGTGAGTTCGCGACCGCGGGCCTGCTCGGGGGACATGAACCCGGGTGAGCCGATGACCATGCCTGTGCGGGTCATCGCCGATTCGGCGGCCATCGTGTCCAGGCCGTCGAGGGCCCGCGCGATCCCGAAGTCGATGACACGCGGCCCGTCGACCGTGACCAGGATGTTCGACGGTTTGAGGTCGCGGTGGATCAACCCGCCGCCGTGTATGACCTGGAGCGCGAGGGCGAGGCGGCTGGCGAGAAAGCGTACGGAACGCTCGGGCAGCGCGGCGAAGTCCCGTGCGACGACGGTGTGCAGATCCGGGCCCGGAATGTACTGAGTGGCAACCCAAGGGACGACCGCTTCGACGTCGGCGTCGAGAACAGCCGCAGTCCACGGCCCAGCCACACGCCGCGCGGCATCCACCTCGCGCGCGAACCGCCTCCGGAAGTCGGGTACTTGGGCGATCTCGCTCCGTACGACCTTGAGAGCGACCGTGCGCCCGCCCTCTGACCGAGCCATGTACACGCGGCCCATGCCGCCCTCGCCGAGCACACCTAGGAGCCGATATGCCCCGATACGTGTTGGATCGCCGTTGCCCAGTGCCTTCACGCCGTCCCCCGCCGTCCGCCGCACCTGATCGAAGGTCAAAGTACCCCACTCGCTCGTGGCAGGGAGACGGTCCGCTGCTGCTGCTCAGGAGGAACAGCAGCACGGGTGCAGTCGCCGGAGCCTTGCCCGCCCGTCCCGTCACCCTGGCCCTTGCCCGACGAAGCGGCGGGTGAAAGGGCTGCTGAAGTTCGCACAACTTGAACGTACAGGTCACGGGGTGGCGTGGATGACTGATGCCGTACTCATGCCGGTCGTTGGCGTTTGTCTGCGGTGAAGACCGTCGGTCAGCGGGCCATCTCGTGCCAGTTCTGACCAAGGCCCTGCCGGGGCGTCACAGCCTGGCCCGGGGTAATTAACGGCTCGATCCGCGCCCACTGCGCGTCACTCAACGGCATGCCCCAACGAACGACTCCCCTTTGCAGAGGCAACGGCCGCCCGTCGTACCGGTCAGTCGGGCCGCAGTACCTGATCAGGCTCTGCGGAAGCAGCCCCGGCGTACTCGGCAAAGTGCACATTGCCGAGCGCCAGGTCCATCTGGACGCCGTGCACCGCGGTGGGCAGGGCTCGAAACTCGCTGGGGTCCGGCGACTCTATGAGTTCCTGGTAGTAGACGGGGTCAAGGCCACTCACGTCTTCCCAGCCGGTCGACAGAGCCAGCAACGGCCGCGCCGGCGACTTCATCGTGCCGCGGTCAGCGAGGAAGACGACGACCAGGTCCTCGTCCACCACGGCGGCGAGAACCTCGTTGGCCGTTGCTCCTGACCAAGCAGGCGAATCGATGAGCTGAACTGCTGCGGCAAACTCACCGCCTGACCCCCACGGGCGGTGCAACTCCTCAACCACCGCATTCCACGCCTCGTCGTCGCTGAAGTCGGTCCTGATGACGAGAACGTCGAACAAGTCGCGTCCGATCTCAGGCAGCACTCGCTCAAGGTTCTCCTGCAACGTCATGCCCAGGACTCTCCCACCCGGCGCTGACAACCAGCTCCTGCGGGAGTGATCCAGAAGAAACGGCCTAGTAGTGCTGGCGATGTCGCGCTTGTTCGGCGTGGCCACCACCGCTTCGGTCGTCTTGCGGCCGGCTTCCACCTGCCGGTAGTACCGCCCGAGCAGGTGCATGTGGTGCTCGGGCGGTACGTCTCCGGCGGAAGGGCTGGGGACGGCTGGGATCGCCTGCTGGGTGTCGTCAGGCATGCGTGCCTCCGTTCGATGCTTTTCGTCCGTCGCGGGCGGGGGTGCGGCCGTCCACGGAACGGTGGCCGTCTCCTGCGCCTCTGGATCGGAGTGGGCGGCGGGGAAGTGGACAAGTCCGCCGGCGCGCTATCGCAGTTCGATCGGTCCGTAGCGCGCGTACGGCTCCTGGCGCATCAGCGCGTCGTACCGGTCCGCCGCCGAGTAGTGCCAGAACTCGGTCTCGTAATTCGTGAGACCCGCGCTCTCCATGGCATTGAGCAGCAGGGTGCGGTGGTGGCGCGCCTGGTCGCTGAGGTTTGCGGCGTGCGTGAAGCAGGCCCCGTCGCTCTCCTCCGGGGAGGCGTTGACGCGGGTGCCGAGGTCGAGTTCGTGACCGTCCTGGTCGACGAGGGTCACGTCCACGGCCGCGCCCGCGGAGTGCGGCGCGATGTCCGGCGGCGACACGTACCGGCTGGCGGCTTGGTGCACCCGCTCAGGTGTCCAGTTGGGCTGGGCGGCGGCCAACGCGTCACGATACTCGGTGAAGTAGCGCCGCTGGAGGGCGAGCGGTCGGTAGCCCTCGACGAACAGCAGGTCGATGCCGGCGGGCAGGAGCGAGCGGGCGTGCTTCAGCCGGGTGAGGACGCCTTCCCGGACGTGGGCGAACGCGCCCAGCGGGTCTTGCTTGCGGGGGTCGACGCGGAAGTTGTGGTCGCGCACGTCGACGAGCGTCTCTCCGCACTCGCGCAGCGGGACCGCCGCTACCTGCGGATCGGACATCAATACCAGGTTCATCGAGTCTCCCTGTGACGGCTTGCACTGCGGTGGCAGCGTGGGGGCGGCGGTCAGATCGGTGTCACGCACGATCCGGGCGACGGTGTCCTGCAGAGTGCTGTCGGCCGGGATCACGTTCTCCAGGCCGTCGGGCAGCAGATCCAGCTCCCGGTACCAGGAGGTGAGGTGGGTGTCGGTGACTTGTTCCAGGTACGCGGGATCCGCCTTCGAGGCGTGCCGGGCCAACGTCGCCTCCAGCGGTACGTCGAGGTAGTAGCAGGCCGAGACGCCACGGTGGTCCCGTACCAGAGACGTGATCATGTGGCTGTAGCGGTCGACGTACAGGATCCCTTCGAGCACGACGTGGAAGCCGGCGTCCAGGGCGTGGCGGGCGATCCTGCCGAGCAGCGCGATGTTGGCGCCGCCCGTGGTGTCGTGCTCGCGCAATACGTTTCGGCGGATCACGTCCTGGCCCACGATCGCGACACCGCGGCCGTAGTGATCTCGCAGGCCCTGGGCCACGCTCGACTTGCCCGATGCCGAGTTGCCGCGGATGACTACCAGGCGGGTGTCGGGACGCCCGGCTTCTGTTGCTGCGGGTACGCGACGAAATGTGTCGGCCGGTTCGCCGGTCATGCGGGCCAGCCCGTCTCGCTGTACAGCTCGCCGTTCTGGACCTTCTCGATGGCCACCCGGGTGTAGGGGACGAGGTCGTCGGGAAGGGCGGCGGGGTCCCAGAACCTCCACTGGGTGCACTTGTCCGGCTCGCGCAGCTCCGGCTCGCCGCGCCAGGTGCGGGCGCGGAAGAACAGGCCCATACGAGGCCGGTCCCCGACGCGGTCGATGTGGTGGACGACGTGGACGAGTTCGACGTCCTGGCGCTCGATGTGCAGACCGGCTTCTTCCCGTGCCTCCCTGATCAGGCAGGTGATGGCGTTCTCCTGCTCGCAGTGGCCGGCCAGGACGTGCCAGGTCGAAGGCGCGAACGCGGAGTCGGGATGGCGCAGCCCGAGCAGCACAGTCCCGTCGGGCCGCTCCAGGTAGAGGTGCACGCCGATGACGTTGAGGACCGTGCCGTGTGGCGAGGACCGGTATTCCTCCTCGAGGTTGGACCCGCTCTGTGACGCCGGAAGGCTGGCGGCGTGACGCCGTACGAGATCACTGGTGCTGTCCGCGATGCGGAGGCGGTGGAGGTCCGAGGGGGCGAACCAGGCGACCATCACCCCCTCGGTCAGGTGGAGTTCGCGCGGGTCCCTGTTCCAGCGGCCTGCGTAGATGGCGATGGGCACGGTCGCGCCGGCATCGTCGGTGGCGTACTCGGTGCCGAACGGGACCAGGTCGGCGAGATCAAGGCCGGCTTCCTCGGCCAGTTCGCGCCGGACGGTGTGTTCCAGGGTGGCGTCCTGGGGCTCTCGCCCGCCGCCCAGCAGGGACCACATGCCTGGCTCCCGGATCTGGCCGGGAAAGTAGTCGCGAAGATGGAGCAGATACTCGCCGCGAGAGTTGTAGATCAGGGCCGAGGCATTAGCCGTTTCAGGCTCGACCCGGAGCGGCAGCTTGAGCAGCTTCTCGCGCAGGGAGGGAGAGGCCACCTCGTCCAGGGGCCGCCACTCGATGCCACCGACTTCCTCTTCCTGTAGCACCATCGGCGTCTTCGTCGCGGTGTGGAGCCGGAAGAGGAACCAGAGGTCGAAGTGGACGTGTCCGGGTTCGCCTTTGCTCGGCCGGGCGTCGATCTCGTGGATGTCGACGTCGAACGGAACCGCCTCGTAGCCGGGCCACGGGGCCACTGCCTGGGGTGGGATCCCGGTCTCCTCGTGCAGTTCCCGCAGTGCCGCCCCTGCCAAAGACTCATCTTCGGGCTCGGTGTGTCCGCCGGGTGCGAGGACCATCCCGCTCGCCAGGTGCAGCACGTGCAGGACACGGCCGAGCGGGTCGACGACGACCGCGCCGCAGATGACGTGCCCGGTGAAAGACGAGCGGCTGAAAACGTCGGTAGGGCCGTCGAGGGCGTCGAGGAGGGCGCCGAGCTGCTCGCGCTCATGAGGGTGGCGAGCGAGATAGGTCTCGACGGTGGTGCGAATGTGTTCGTGCGACAACGGCATGGGGGGCTACCTCGGAGGTACGTGAGCGGGACGATTCGAGGCGGGGTGGTCGTTCGGGTCAGGTCAGTGGCATGCCCTACGCAGGGATTTCCTTGTCGGCGGCAGTGCGAGCGGTGGTCAGGCCCCACACCTCCCGTGCTGTCTCCACCGCGAGCTGGGCTTGCCGCGCACCGGGCGGGCCCCATCCCAGCAGGGCGGCTGCCTGGGCGGGGGTGGTGAGCAGGCGGGCGAAGGAGCGGCCGGTGGCGGGATCGACGGCTGCCGGTCCGACGGCGGTGGCCCGGGCGGCCATACGGAGGTCCCCAGGAAGGCATACTCGGACAGTTCTTCACGCGGAAGGCGGATCGCCTGCACTTGGTCGAGGGTCAGGGTTCCGCCGTCGAAGGCGAACCGGGCCTCCCCGGGGCAGATCGTGCCGTGCTGAAGGTCCGGGTGGTGTGCGGAGAAGGAGGGGACGGCGAGCACGGCCGACAGCGTCAGATCCAGGCTCAGTTCCTCGGTGATCTCATGCCTGCAGGTGGTGCGGGTTTTTGCCGGGTTCGGCGACGCCTCCGGGCAGCAGCCACGAGTCGTCCTTGCTGTAGGTGGGGTGCACCAGCAGGGCCTGGCTGCCCTGATCGGTGGTGAATGCGGCAGCGCCGAGCCACACCGCGTGCCGGGTGGTGGCGTGCTGAGTTGCGGACAGGACGGACCGCGAGGCAACGCCTGCTGACGGAGGGAGGAAGGAGGACATGGCTCTGCCTTTCGTGGGCGAGTCATGCCTTGTCCACGACTCTCGGTGAAGCGGGCTTCGGGACGTTCGGTGCCGGGCTGTACTGGGCGGCTTGGGCGTCGAACATGGCGGCGTAGCGCCCGCCTGCGGCCATGAGGTTGTCGTGGGTGCCGTGTTCGGCGAGGCGCCCTTGGCTGAGGACGTAGATGTGATCGGCGTGGCGGACGCCGGACATTCGGTGGGTGACCAGGACGACGGCCCGGTGCGGGGAGGCGAGGCGGCGGATGCGGTCGAAGGCAGCGATCTCGGCTTCGGGGTCGAGGGCGGAGGTCGGCTCGTCAACGATGAGGACGCTGTCCCCCTGTGATGTCGAGCTCCGCCAGTGGGTGCGGGCCAGGCCCACCTTCTGCCACTCGCCGCCGGAGAGTTCGATGGCTCCGTGGAACATGCGGCCGAGCATGCTGTCCAAGCCGTTGGGGAGTTTGGCGGTGACGGGCCCGGCTCCGGCGTAGTCGACGGACGTCTGCAGGTCACGCTCCGAGGCGACGTGCTCGGGGCGGCCGATCCGGATGTTCATCGCGGCGGTCACGGGCCACCGTTGGAAGTCCTGAGTGAGAAGCGAGACGCGGTCGAAGACCTGGGAGCGTTCCAGCCCGGAGACGTCGAACTCACCCCATCTCACCGATCCGGCGTGAGGGAGGAGCAGACCCGAGAGGATCTTCATCAAGGTGCTCTTGCCAGAGCCGTTTTCGCCCACCACGGCGATGACCGACCCCATGGGGAAGGTGAGCGTCACGTCGTCCAGGGCCGGTGCGTCGCGGTCGGGATACCGGTAGGTGACGTGCTCCATGGACACCTGCTTGACTTGGTCGGGGAGGGGACCGCCGTCCTGCGGGATGGCGCGTTGCGCAGCCTCGACCAGGAACTGCCCGTGATCGCGGACGTAAAGGGACTCCTCGTGCAGCTGGTTGATATTCATCACCAGTGCGCCCAGGCTTGCTGAACCGGTCCGTACCGCGATCACCGCGGTGCCGGCGACGGCGAGGCTCATGTGTCCGGCCATGATCAGCCAGATCATGGTGCCGTAGGTGGCGGCCATCGCCAGCCCGGACAGCGCGGAGGCGACCCACTCGGTGACGGCCTTGCTGGAGGCCAGACGTTCCTGTTCTGATTCCGCGCTCGCTGCCATGCGCCGGTAGCGATCGAGGAGGAAGGGACCGACGGCGTGGATACGCACTTCCTGGGCAGCAGTTCGCTCGGTGAGGAGGTTGCCGATGAGGCGACTGGCCCGCAGGTGCTCGATCCAGCTCATCACGGACACATAGCGTTCCTGTGCCACTCGCATGGCGCCCCACCCGCGGGGGGCTGCGATGACTAGCAGCATCGGGAGCAGGGCCGGGTGCAGGATGGTGAGGACACCCGCCGTGGCGATCAGTGAGATGGTGCTGTTCAGCGCGGAGACGCAGGCACCGATCATGCGGCGGGCAGAGGCGGGGCCGTACTGGGCGATGTCGATCAGGCGGCGGAAGTCCGGATCGTCGATGGCTTCGAGTTCGACCGAGGTCGCGGCGGCCAGGTATTGGGTCGTGGCAATCCGCTCCACGACCGGTTCGAGGCGTCCCGCTCGGGATGTCGACCAGCCGGCCAGAACGGAGTTCACGACGGCGACGCCTGCGGCGGCGAGCAGCCCTGGCAGCAGGGCGTGCAGCCGGGTGACCGTGTCACCGGCCCCCAGCAGCCCGTGCATGACTGCGTTGATGGCGAGCAGGCCGACCGCGGCGGCGATGCCTTGGCCGAGTTCGCTGACGGCCACGGCCACGAGCGCTCGGTGATCCGCACTCCAGGCCATCCGCAGGGTGGTGCTGACGAGTCCTGGCATTTGGCGCAGCGCCGACCGCATGGTCAAGTCCAAGCGGGCATGCTCGTGCTGGGACCAGCCCATGTCGTAGCGCAGGGGCCCGCCGAAGAGTTCTCGCTCTGCATCGGAGACCTGTGGCTCCGCCACGCGGACCTTGCCGAAGAATCGCTTCACTCGTTGCCTCCCTGGGGCGGCCAGTTCGAAGCCCGGTAGGACGGGCCGTGGATGAGCATGGGGAAGACGGTGGGGGTGCATGGGTGGCAGTCCGGCGGGGGGCCTCTCCACGTCACCCAGAAGAAGCCCTCGTGCTTGTCCCGCTCGGCGTTGCGCGGCTGGCCCGACCACGACTGGGCGACGAAGACGGTGGTGATCCGGTCCGGGCCGTCACCGCGATCGTGGTGGTCGATGAGGCCGCAGAGCTCCGGTTGCCCGGCGCTGATGCGGACCCCCGGCGGCCGGAGACGAGGTGAAGATTGGTGCGCGGGGAGGTAGTGGCGTTTCGAACGCAGGATGAACGGGCGCAGGGCGGCGTACGGGATGCATGAGGGCTCCTGGGGGCGAGATGCGGACGGGTGATCGGGTAACGGCGGATGTGCTGTCGCCGTAACGGGTAGAGGCGGGCGAAATCTAGAACCTGATTTCGAATACCGGCGCCTCTCCGTCTGTGGCCGGGTGGGGCGGGCTGTGATGCTGTGTTCGATCACTCATGTGGGTTGCGGTACCTCCTGCGGGGGATTGCCGGTCGCCGCCCGGTCGGTCATGGCGTGGCGAGGTCCGGGCGGCGGGCGATGGTGTCGCGAAGGAAGCTGCGTTTGCCGGAGAACGTGTGCTCGGCCGCCCAGCCCTGACTGAAGAGGTACTCGCGGAGCCAACTGTCGATCCGCTTCGTTTCGTGGCGTGGGCGGCGTCGAGGTTCTGCAACCGCTGGGCGTGCGTGAAGTGGCCCTCGGGCCGTGCGAAGACGGGGAGGGACAGCCATGGCTTCTTCTCGGCCATGGTGCTGTGCTGGGCGGTGACCTCGGTGCCGACGACCGTCAGGCCCGTTGCGGTCAGGCTGCTCGGTGACTGTCGCCGGTGGCAGCTTCGGGGCCTGTCCGCGTCGCGCGGCGGTGGCATGCAATCCAGGGGCCTCGGCGGCGGCCCGGCGGATGAGCGCGTGCAGGGAAGGCCCGGTGCGGGTGGAGAGTTCGTCCGAGTGTTGGATGCCGACGGTGACCAGCCAGGAAGGCGGCGGGCCCGCTTGCTGTGGCGTCGGGAGGTCAGGCGCGGAGCAGATCGGTCGAGACCGTCCAGAGGCGCTTGGCGGTGGCGGGATCGAGCGCCCATTCCTTGACCCCGTGCGGGTGCTGCGCGAGGTCGGCGTCGTTCGGTACGGTGTAAGCCTCTTGCCCATCGTCGAGGTAGTGGCCTCCGGAGTGCGCGAACTGCGGGGCGACGGCCGCGACGATGCTGGTGGCAGCGCCCTGCTCGACCGTCTTGTACGTGAAGACTCCGGCGGCTTCGGCTGCGTCGAGCGACTCCTTCTGCTCCGTGGTGAAGTTCCGCTGCAGTCCCGTCGCGACACCGCCCGGGTTCACCGCATTGGCGAAGATGCCGTCGGACGCCCAGAGGCGGGTCGCCTCGACAGCGAACAGTGAGTTCGCCGTCTTCGACTGGGCGTAGGCAATCTGCGGATCGTAGCCGCGACGCTCGAAGTGGAGGTCGTCGAAGTCGATGCCGGCACGCATGTGCGCCGTCGAACTGACCGAGACGATCCGTGCTCCGTCGCGGTCCGCCGCTCCCAGGGCCAAGGCGTCACGAAGGCCGGTGGTGAGGGCGAAATGGCCAAGATGGTTCGTCGCGAATTGGAGCTCCCAGCCCTCAGGTGTGCGTTCGAGGCCACCAGTGACCACGCCCGCGTTGTTGATCAGCAGGTGAAGCGGGCCGCCCCACGCGTCAACGAATCGCGTGACGGTGGTCCTGTCGGCAAGGTCGAGCCGGACGACTCGGGGCCGTATCGCTCCGGTCGACTTCTCGATCGCTTCAGCGACGGCGACACCCGAAGTCGTGTTCCGGACAGCGAGCGTCACCTCCGCCCCGGCAGCGGTCAACACGCGAGCCGTCTCGATCCCGATTCCGGAGGAAGCGCCCGTCACGATCGCGCGGACGCCGGTGAGGTCGATGCCCCGCAAAACCTCGTCCGCGGTACTCAAAGCGGTGAAGGGCGTGGAGATGGGTTCGCCAGTAGTCATGGCGGTGACTATACGTACTAGTCTTGATTTGTATAGTACGACTCTCGCTCGTATGCTCGGCCCATGAACAGCCCCGATGCCGGCCACCCGCCGTCGACAGTCGCCGACACCGACCGTCGGACCATGGTTCTGGACTCCGCCATGGCCACGTTCGCCCGATTCGGTTACCGGAAGACCTCGATGGAGGAGGTGGCGCGGGCGGCGGACATCTCCCGGCCCGGGCTGTACTTCCTCTTTTCCTCGAAGGAGAGCCTGTTCCGCGCCGCCGTCTCCCAGGCATTGGAGCGAGACATCACAGCGGTCGAAGACGTCCTGGCCGACACCGGGCGGCCCTCTGCGGAGCGCCTCCTCGATGCCTTCGACCAGTGGGCGGGCCGTTACATCGGCCCGCTGACACGCGATGTGGCGGTGGTCATCGAGGACAACCCCGGCCTTCTGGGCGAGATCGTCGAGATCACGTCGCAACGCTTCGAGCAACTGCTCACAGACGCGATCGCCGTCGAGGCAGGACAAGCGGCGGCCCGCCAAGTCGCCCAGACGATGATCAGCGCATCGACCGGCCTCAAGCACCAGGCAGCATCGAAGGACTTCTACCTCGAACGACTGAAGGTCGCCATCGATCTCCTGATGCGCTGAAGACGCGCACCCAAGCCGCGGGAGAGAGTTCGGTGGTCAGGGCGCCTGCCCGGCAGAACTGGCACCGATCCCCGCCACCGGACGATCCTTGGTGGTCACGTGACCGGCCTGAGACCGAGCTCGGCCTTGCCGCAGGCGGGGCAAGACGCCGCGACTGGGCGCGGTGCGCGTTCGTCCAGCAGATCTTCGTCGGCTGGTGGTACAGAGGCCCTACCCGCGCTGATCAGCAGAAACGTCGGCCGCGCCCGCTAACCGTGCACGAGCTCGTCAGTGCCGCATCAGCCAACGTTTGCCCTGGTGTCCCGTCCCTTGCACTGTGTGAGCCGGGCAAGCTCATGGCCGTGGTCGGGAACTGGAGGGAGAGCTCAGACGGCTTCGATCAGGAAAGATGCTGGATCGCGGGCGCCTCCCGCCCTTACGGTGGCGCCATGAGCGATCACTCGGCAGCGCCTGTCGAACCCGTCAAAGCCTTTGAACCCCCCTATTACGTGGCTGTCTTCACTACGGTGCGAACCCAGGAACAGAGCGGCTACAGCGAGACGAACGCACACATGGAAGACCTGGTGAAGGACGTCCCTGGGTTTCTGGGCATGGACCACGCGCAGACTCCTGGCGGGCTGGGCATCACCGTCGGGTACTTCCGAGACGCCGACGCCCTCACGGAGTGGCGCACCCACGCCGAGCACCGCGCAGCGCAAAAACGTGGGCAAGCCGAGTGGTACCAGAGCTACACGCTGCATGTCGCGCAAGTGGAACGGAGCCACGGGTTCGTGCGAGCGTAGGTCCTGCGGAGCCCAACAGCAGGCCGACCTGCCGAAGTCGTCTTCTGGTGCGGCAAGCGCTGTCCCGCCAGGATGTTCGGGTGGCAGAACGAGTACGCATCCGCGAGACCGATGACGACGAGGGGCGGCGGCTGCTGCGGGTCATCCGCCGGGGCACCGGGTCGGTGGTGACCTGGCGGCGGGCCCAGATGGTGTTGCCGTCCGCGCAGGGCATGCCGGTGACGAGGAACGCGGAAGTGTCGTTCACCAGCGACGACCGGGTCCGGGTGTGATCCACAACTTCGCCACGGACGGCTCCGACTCGCCGTATCCGATGGGCAAGGGCGGCCGCCCGAAGACGTGCACGCTCCCCGAACGCCGCGAGATCAACAAGATCGCCAAGTCCGAACCGACCAAGCAGCATCACCTGCCGTTCTCGGTCTGGAGCCTTATCGAGCTGGCGGACTTCCTGGTAGCCGAGCCGGTGGTCGACGACATCGGCCACGAGGGCCTGCGCATCCTGCTCCGCGAGGACGTGCTGAGCGATCCTGAGGAGATGGACATGCCCGATCGATGGGGAGTTGGTGCCGACCGGGTGAAAGGGGCGCCTTGAGCCGAAGCGTGATAGCTGTCACCTAGGCAGGTGTGTTGTCACCGGCAAGACTGTAAGCGCGCACAGGTGAGACTCTGGCAACGCCGACGACTACGCGGCGCTCACGGCATGAACCTTCGGCCTGCGGGCCTGAGGCGAGCCCCCGGCCGTGTGGAACCGGGCACTCAGGGGCGCACGTCCCCCCGTACATGCTGATCGTCCTGGGAATACTCTTCGCCGTCGCGCCCGCCGTCGTCTGGATGAAGATCGCCCGCACCCGTCCCGTCGGCTTCGCGATCGGCGGCACGCTGCTCGCCGGAGCCAGTCTCCTGATCGGTGTCCAGCAGGGCTGGATCGATGCCCCCAGACCCGACGCCCATCTCGTGTTCACGGCTCTGGCGCCCATGCTCATCGCTTGCGGTGCGGCACTGGAGGGTCGGCACGAGAACTCTCCTTCGCCGCAATGGGTCTCCCGTCGCAACGGAGCGATCGGCTTCCTGTCGATGCAGTTCATCCTCACTCTCGTGGTCGGCCTCCTGTACGCGCTGTTGATCAGCGACGGTTCGGAGGCCCCGCCGCCCAAGGCTCTCCCTCCATTGCCGCCAGGCATCAGCGTGGTTGACGAAGGCATCAGCTGCGGTTCCGGCGGCTGCTGGCGCGTCGTGACGGTCACCAGTGAGGACGGCCTGTCCGGCCCGGAGATCATCCGCGAACTGGACCTCCAGCAGGAGAGCTGCCGCTCCAGCGGCTGGCTGCTCGACCGGCGTGACCTGTGCGTCGGAGCCAGGGAAAATGGCAAGAACGTCACCATCTACGCCGGCTTGGGATACTGAGAGCGCGAACCAGCATCGACGACACAACGGCCTTTGCCTGAATGCATCTTGAGCCGGGAGAAGTCCGTATCGGGCTCGACGGCGATGCGGTGAGCCTCGTACTCAACGATGTGCCCAAGACTACCGCCTACGCCGTCGTGGAATGGCCTACGGCGGTCAACTCCGCCGCTGGCGCCCCAGGCGCGGATCTCGTCCACGAGGTGCTCGGCGAGCCGGCCCCCGCCTCGCCGTGGCCGATCACGCCGACGTCCCAGTACCGGCCCTTCTCGTCCTCGCTCTCACGGATGGTCAGGAACGTGAGCGACCCGCCGTCGAGGGCGGCCATGGATCCCACCCGAAGTGCGGGGTGAACCCCGAACGCCGGCCGGGCAGGCGGGACGAACTGTTGGGCAGCACGCAGGCCAGGTACAGGTACAGCCACTCCCAGGCGGAGCCCTGCCGGATCTCCAGCCCGGTGTAGATCTTGGTCTGCTGCCGCAGAGCGGCGTCGGCGTTCATCAGCCGCCGCATCGCGGAGACGGCCTTCTCCAGGGCAGGCCCGCCGTCTCCCCGCAGATTCCGGACGAATTCCAGTCGCTGGCCGAGAGGAAGGCCCTGGACTTCACCGTCCTCAGCGACGTCGGCTCCGATACCGCCAAGGCGTACGGCCTCGCCTTCGACGTGCCGGACGACCTCGCCGCCGTCTACGACAAGCTGGGTTTCGACCTCCACCGCGTCAACGGCGGCCACCGCGCACCTCCCGCTCCCCGCGACGTACGTCATCGACCCGACCGGCATCGTCCGCTGGGCGTTCTCCGACGCCGACTACACCAGGCGGGCCGAGCCGGCCCACATCACCGCCGCGCGCGGCGCCCTGCGCTGAGGCACCGTCCGTCAGGCAGCCGCCCGGGTTTGGCTGAAGGCGCGCCGGTAAGCGCCGGGTGTGGTGCCCAGATGCGTCCGGAAGCGGCGGCGCAGGTTGACTGCCGAGGTGAGTCCGACGCGGGGGGCGATGGCTTCGACCGGCAGGTCGGTTTGCTCCAGCAAGACGCGTGCTGCGTCGAGGCGTTGACGCAGCAGCCACTGCCCCGGGCTGACTCCGAGCTGCTCGGTGAAGCGCCGGGCGAGGGTCCGGGTGGACAGCCCGGCTCGTCCGGCGAGCCGGTTCAGGGTCAGCGGGGTGGCGAGGTGGGACGTGGCCCACTCCAGCAGTGGCGCCAGCGACTCGTCCACCCTCGACGGTGCAGGCTGTGCGGCGTACTGGAGTTGGCTGCCCTCCCGGTGCGGGGGCAGGACCATGTTCCGGGCGATCTGTGCGGCGTAGGCGGCGCCGTGGTCGGAACGCACCAGGTGAAGGCACAGGTCGATGCCCGCGCCGGTTCCAGCGCTGGTGGCCACGTCGCCGTGGTCCACGTAGAGCACGTCAGGGTCCACCTCGATCCGGGGAAAGGTGGCGGCAAGCCGGTCCGCGTGGCGCCAGTGAGTGCTGGCACGGCGGCCGTCGAGCAGGCCGGCGTGGGCCAGGACGAACGCCCCCGTGCAGATGGCGACGATCCTCGCCCCGCGCCGGTGGGCGGCCCTCAGCGCCGCGACGACGGCCGGTGGCACCGGTGCCCTGGGCGGCTGCCAGCCGGGGACGACCACGGTGTCCGCTTCCTCCAGTGCCGACAGCCCCGCGTCGACGAGCATCGGGTAACCGATGGTGGTCCGCAGCGGTCCAGGGCGCTCGGCACAGATCCCGAAGCTGTAGCGGGCCGGCACATCGGGCAGGACGGTGCCGAAGACCTCGGCGGCGCAGCCGAGCTCGAATGGCGACTGCGGCGGATTGAGCAGGGCCACCACCCGGTGAAGACTCATGGCAAGAATGTACCTCCAGATGTCTTTTCGGACTCTCGGCAGGAAGATCGACTCCGATCACAGTGGTCCCATGAGTGAAACCACCGAAACGACAGTGGTCAGGAAAGCGGTCCAGGTCGACGGCGAGACGGCCAGTTACCTGACCGCCGGGCGACAGGGCGGCCGGCCCGTGCTGCTGCTGCACGGAACGTACTGGAGCCGGGTCTGGCTCCCGGTACTGGATCACCTCGCCGACGCCGGGCTGTGGCCGATCGCGGTCGATCTCCCCGGACTGGGGCGCTCAGGAGGCGAGCTCACCCCGGAGACGGCCACAGTCCCGGCCCTTGCGGACTGGGTGACGCGCTTCGCCTCCGCGCTGGAGCTCCCCGGACCGATCGCCGTGGCGGGACATGACATCGGCGGCGCCCTCGCCCAGCACCTCCTCGCCCACGACCGCTTCGGGGTGTCCCGGCTCGCCTTGGTCAACTCGGTCCTCTACGACTCCTGGCCGGCGCCCCATGTGGCCAGTTTCCGGGACGCGGACACGGCCGAGGGCGTGCTCGACAACCGCCGGCAGGCGGTGGCGAGAGTGCTGGCAGGTGTCGCCACCGAACTGTTGACCGCGGATTACGTGGACCCGTGGACCGATGCGCGGGTTCGCCGCTCCTGGATGGCCCTGGCGAGTGCGGCCGACAACCGCTACACCCTTGCCCTCGTCCCCGCGCTGCGGCGCTCCACCACACCCAAGTTGCTCATCTGGGGGGAGGACGACCTCCACGAGACGGTGGAGTTCGCCGAGCGGTTCGCCTCGGAGATCCCGAACACCACGCTCATCCGTATTCCCCATGCGGATCACATCCCCACGGAGAACGCGCCCGGCCGGATCGGTCGCGCGCTCGGTGTTTTTTTCGCGGCGTAGAGACATTACGGCCCACCCGGCTTTGAGGCCGACGGGCCGGCTACTGCACCGGCGAACCCGGCGAGGGCGAGGAAGTGCAGACCGTATTGGCGGTGCTTGCCGGAGTAGTACTCGCAGCCGGCTTTCCCGGTACGGCACCGGGTATGGACGAGGGAGCCGTCCACCAGGACGACCTCCCCACCCTGACGGGCCATCTTCTTCAACGCGCGGTCCATTCGCGGGGCCTGCGCAGCGAGCAGGGCGGTCACCTCGTCGCGCCAGCGACGGAACGTGGACTCGGAGACGTTGTTGCCGCCGGCCATGTCAGTGTCACTGGGCCGGGGGGATCGGCTGGGTCAAGTTCACCGGGTTGCCGTCAGGGTCCTGAATGTGGGCGACGCGCTGTCCCCACGGCATGTCGTCGGGGCCGCTGCGGACCGAGCCGCCCAGAGCCTCCACGCGGCCGAGCGTCTCGTCAACGTCGTGGACACCGATGCTGAGCAACATCCGCGGTGCTCCGCCGACCCCCAGGTCCGACTTGGCCACCAGCCCGAGGTCGGTGTCGCCGATGCGCAAGCCGCAGTAGAAGGCCGCCCCTTCCTCCGGTACCCGGAAGATCTCCTCGGCGCCGAACAACTCCGTGTAGAAACCGAGCAGGACGTCCTGGTCGGCAGTCAGGATCACTGGCTGAATGGTGGACATGGCACTCCTATCCAGAACGGTTGTGTCGCTGGGTAGACCGTTCGCGGACGGTGAACTCATCGGCAAAGCCGCCCCGCCAGGCGATCTGCACCCCACGCAGGTGTTTCGTGCGTTGCGCCCACCCCGCCGTCACCCCGTCGGTGGGCACTCCGGAAACGCTCAGTACGTGTTCGGCAACGTGCGATGAGTTCTGTTGACTCAAGCAGTCTGGAGAAGAGACACGAAACTGTGGTTCGAAAAAGGTGACGTTCATGGACATTGCCCGCGTAATGATGGTTGCGCCCGTGGGAAACGTGGACACTGCGGTGTTCTGGTACGAACAGTTGCTGGGGCGCCCGGCGGACACCCGGCCGATGCCATCGCTGGCGGACTGGCATCTCTCCGCAGGAGGCTGGCTTTCGGTCTTCGAGGACGCCGAGCGTTCTGGTTCGGCGCTCCTCAATCTGGAGGTGCCTGATCTGGACGAGGCTCTTGCACAGCTCGAGGAACGCGGTTTGGCTGCGGGGCCGGTGCAGACCGGCGGAACGCGCACCCGGTTCGCCGCCCTGGAAGACCCGGACGGCAACCGGGTCACCCTGCTGGAGAACCCCGCGGTCTGACCCCTCAAATGGCGCAGGGAGGGGGCCGCGCCGGCGGTCAGGACTTCTTGGACCAGTCGGTTCGGGGGCCTGTCCGGGCGGCCGGCGGGTCATGAGGGTGGATGAGTGCCCAGGTCAGGTGTGCTTCGGAGTGCGAGCAGTACCGCCGCACCGCACCACCCGAGCCCATGCAACCCCGGACTCACGGACCTCGGGCCGTACGACCAGAGATCTCGGACAGGCACTCCGAAGAAGAGCCGGACCCGTTGCCCCGCTCGGGTCCGCGATCAGTTGTGCTCCTCGTCGATGGTGACGGCGACCCCGTCCTCGATCTGGACGGCGACAGCGACGCTGCCCTTCCTGGCTGCGGCTTCGAGGTCTTCCTCGGTGCAGGGCGTGACGGTCTCCGCGTCACCGCAGATCCAGCCGGCTCCGTTGATGACGGTGCTGGTGGCGGTGAAGAACGCACGCTCGTCACCGTCGCGGCTGAGGGAGTACTTGCCCGGGGCCATGTACCCGAGCGTGCCGGAGAAGAGCCCCGACCTCTCGCCCTCGCCCATACCGTCGCCGGTACCGCTGTCGGTGTGGTCCTCGATGATGCTGACAGCCACTCCGTCCTTGACGTCGACCGTCGCTCCGAACCCCTTCTTGGCCGCGGCTTCGAGTTCCTCCTCGCTGCACGGCGTGGCGGCCTGGCCGTCCGCGTCACCGCAAATCTTGCCCGCGCCCTCGATGTCGGTGTCCTCGGAGGTGAAGAACGCCTGCTCCGCGTTGTTCGCGTCCGTGACGGTGTATTTGCCGGGGGCGAGGTAGGAGACCCTGCCGACCCACTTCCCCGACACCTTGCCGCTCTTCGAGCCCTTCTCGCCCGACGCGGACTCGCTGCCGACACCGGTGCCGCTCCCGCCGTCGTCGGACTGCCCCTCGGCGGCCGAGTCCGAGACCATGGCCCCGGTCGACTTGCCGCCGCCCCCCGTGTCCTCTCCCTGACAGGCGGTCAGCAGCATCGTTGTGGCCACGAGGGCCGCGGCGGCGAGGACGGACTTGCGGCGGTGCGTGCGAAGCATGGTGGGGCTCCCCCTGCTGATGGTGATGCGGCCGGGCCGGACTGGTCATTCCGGCTGGTCTCTGCCTTGTCGATCACCATCCTGAACGGTGCGGCGGCCCCCTGGTAAGCGCGGTTACGGTGTCATGACACTCCTGTCGTGATCACGGGACGCGGCTTCTACGTCCCCGAGCCTGCCTGCGCCGTGTCCGGCAGGCCAAGCGGTTCCCGTACGACATGACGCCGGTGCCGCGTGGTGCGCGCGACCCCGACTTCGTCTGCTGGATGGCAGGCTCGCCGACTGCGACCGGGGTGGTGACGGACGGGCCGACTACTCCCACAAGCACCCCCGGCCCGGCGTGAACCGGCTTCTTCCGCAGGCCAGCGGGACACCATGGTTCGGGTGAACGGTGTGCGGGCGGACGCCACGCCGATCGTGCGCCCGTCGCCCGCCACGGGGTACGCGCGGCCATGAGGGCGGGACCCGCACGCAGGGACGCCGCAGGTGCCCGTGGCCACACAGCCGGGATACCGACTACGGGCTCTGCCGCACCGGCACGGACGCCTCGGGCTCGCGCCCCCGGCGGGGGAGCAGCAGAGGGGTCGCCAGCACGAACACACCGGCCAGGCCGATGGCCGTACGAGGGCCGAGCAGGCTGCCCAGTACGCCCCAGAGAGCCGTCAGCAGCGCTGTGGAAACCTTGGTCGTCACCGCCCAGGCGGACAGGGTGCGGGTGACCCGGTCGGTGGCGGTGCGCTCCAGGCGGCAGGTCGCGTGGACGGGGTTGAAGACGGCGCAGCAGAAGATGAGTCCGAGCTCGACTCCCGTCACCAGCAGCAGCCCGCCGGTCCCGGGCCCCAGGAAGGCCAGGCCGACGGGCCAGACCGCGCGCAGGGTCCCGGCCACGACGAGGACTCGATGCTGTCCGAACCGGTCGGCCAGCGGTCGGGCCAGCCGTGAACCGAGCAGTCCGCCGACCGCGGGGGCGGCGAAGGCGAGGCCGTACTGCCACGGTGCGAACCCGAGCCGGCCGAGCATGAGAACCGCGAGCAGTGGCTGGGTGGCCATCACCAGACCGTTGAAGAGGGCGCTGTTGAAGAACAGGGCGCGCAGCGTCGTGTCGGCGAGGATGTACCGCCAGCCGTCGAGCAGATCCCCGGGTCGCATGCGGGCCCCCTCCCGCCGCCCGGGCAACGGCTCGTGCCCGCCCGTCGCGCGGATGCCCAGCGCCGAGAGCAGGTAGCTGACCGCGTCGGCCACCAGCGTGGCCACAGGACCGAGCAGCCCGGTCAGCGCTCCGCCCAGCGGCGGTCCGACGATCGTGGTCGTCCAGTTCGTGGACTCGAACCGGGCGTTGGCGACGAGCAGGTCCTCGGGCGGCAGCAGCGTCTTCAGGTACGCGCCGGAGGCGGCGCGGAAGGTGATGTCGGCCGCCGACACGACCACCGTGACCAGCAGGAGCTGGACGAACGTGAGCGCGCCCAGCGCGAACGCGCCGGGGACCGTCAGCAGCGCCGCGAACCGCACCAGGTCCATCGCGATCAGCACAGGCCGCTTGCGGCGGAACTCCACCCACGGGCCGAGCGGCACCGCGACGGCCGCGCCCACCGCCGCACCCACGGAGGAGAGCGCCGCGACCTCGGCCGGTCCGGCGTGCAGCACCTGGACGGCGATCAGCGGGAACGCGCCGAAGGCGAGCCAGGTGCCGAGCGCACTGCTCGCGTACGCTCCCCAGAGCCACCCGAACCGCCGGCCCAGCCGGTGGCCGGGGCGTCGCCCCCGCCGCTGCCCGCTCCTCATACCCGGCCCCTCGCCCCGCACCCGTACAACCGATCCGCGATCGATGTCAGCAAAGCGAGCGCCGTGCCCGGGGGTCAAACAACCGCATGGCCGCAGGACACAACCAGCAGTTGTGACCGTAGGGTGGCAGGCATGGACCTCGACGCCGTCCGGACCTTCGTCGCCGCCGCTGACGCGGGGCAGTTCCAGGAGGCCGCCACCGAGCTGGCGGTCACCCAGCAGGCCGTCTCCAAGCGGATCGCCGCGCTGGAGCGAACCCTCGGTGTGCGGCTGTTCACCCGCACCCCGCGCGGCGCCGGGCTCACCATCGACGGGCAGGCGTTCCTGCCCCATGCCCGCGAGCTGCTGCGCGTCGCCGAGCGCGCGGTCGCCTCCGTGCACACCGGCAGCCGTCCACTGCGCGTCGACGTGATCAACTCGCGCGGTGCGGTATCGGGCCTGATGCGAGGCTTCCACCGGGCGCACCCCGAGGTTGATCTCGACGTGGTGATGCTGTTCGAGATCGAGACGGCCGTCGCCGCCGTCCGGTCCGGTGCGATCGACGCGACCTTCCGCGCCGTGGCCGCGCCCGGGCGGCCCCTCCCGGCGGACATCGAGTCGGTCCGGGTGCTCGACGAGCCGCTCGAGCTTCTCACCGGTCCCGCCCACGCGCTGGCGGACGCCCGGTCGGTGACCGTCGCCCAGCTCGTCGGGCACCGCATCTGGATGCCGGGCCTCGTGCCCGGCACGGAGTGGACCGCGTACTACGACGACCTCGTCGCCGAGTTCGGGCTCACCATCGAGGCGACCGGCCCCAACTTCGGCTCCGACGCCCTCCTGGACACCGTCGCCGACACACCGGCCCTGGCCACTTTCATGGGCGGACGGACGCGCCTCGTCTGGCCCGCCGGCCACGGCCTGCGCCGCATCCCGGTGACCGGACCGACGCCCGTCTACCCGCACGCCCTCCTCTGGCACCGCGACAACCCCCACCCGGGGCTGGCCGCCCTCCGCACCCACCTCGCCGCCGGCGCCACCGGCCACGGCGCGACCGGGACCTGGGCGCCGGACTGGGTGCTTCCCCGCTGAACGCCGCCGTGCGGTGAGGCCGTGGAACCCGGCCGCCGATGGCCGCCCTTCGCGACCACGATTCTAATACCGGTATAGTTTGACCGGTATAGTTGTTGGTTCCGTGAGGAAAGTGGCACATGATCGAGATCCTGAACACCACCATGCTGGCCCGCGCGAAAGACACGGGCGCCCTGGTCGCGCACATCCTGCAGACACTGAAGGGCCGCAGTGCGGTCGGCACGAATCTCCTGGACATCGACCGGTGGGCCAAGGCCATGATCGCCGAGGCGGGAGCGCAGTCCTGCTACGTCGACTACGCGCCGTCCTTCGGACGTGGCCCGTTCGGCCACTACATCTGCACGGCCGTCAACGACGCCGTGCTCCACGGACGGCCCCACGACTACACGCTCGCCGACGGCGATCTGCTCACCCTCGACCTTGCCGTATCCCAGCGCGGAGTCGCCGCGGACGCCGCCATCAGCTTCGTGGTGGGCAAGCTGCAGCCCGCGGAGAGCCTCGCACTGATCGGCGCAACCGAGCGCGCGCTGGCTGCGGGAATCGCCGCTGCCGGACCCGGAGCCCGTATCGGCGACCTCTCCCACGCCATCGGCACAGTCCTCGGCGAGGCCGGATACGAGATCAACACCGAATTCGGGGGGCACGGCATCGGGTCGACGATGCACCAGGACCCGCACGTCGCGAACACCGGGCGGCCCGGCCGTGGGTACAAGCTGCGGCCCGGGCTGCTGCTGGCACTGGAACCCTGGGTCATGGCGGACACCGCCCGACTCGTCACCGATGCCGACGGGTGGACGCTCCGGAGCGCGACGGGCTGCCGGACGGCACACACCGAGCACACGATCGCCATCACCGAGGACGGGGCCGAGATCCTCACGCTGCCGAAGCCGTCGGGGTCGTAAGGCCGCAACCGCGGCGCTGTCGCACCGGACTCCGGGAGCCGGCCGCGGGCGGGGACGCTGTGCGTGACGTGACCGGCGCAGGCACGCCCCCTCGTCGAATCCCTCCAGGTCCCGACCCCGTCGCTCACTCCCGGGGGTTCACCGGCGCGCCCCCCGTAGGCCGCCGCCGTACGGCAGCGGCCGTGACCCGGCCCGCGCCACGGCCGCTGCCGTACGACTCGTCCCGTGTGTGTCAGGCGTACGGAGGCCGTTCCAGGGGCTGTTCCGGGACCGGGCCGCCGGGCCGGAACCGTTCGACCCCGACGATGTGCCGCACCTTGAGCGGGCGGACGATCACGGCGACCCGCTGTTCCTTCGGCATGAGCCACTCGAACCGCTCACTGCCCAGGTACTTCTGTGCCAGCCGGTCCATCCGCGTGTGCGCCTCCTCGCCCTCGACGAAACGGGCCACCTCACCGCTGATCTGTACGCGGTCGAAGGGATCGGCGGCGTCCGCGTGGGAGAGGTAGACGCGCGGGTCGCGGCGCAGGTTCTCCTCCTTCACCCGGCCCACCGAGGTGTTGAACGTCAGCTCGCCCTCGCCCTCCAGGTCCACCCACATCGGACTGACCTGCGGCGCACCGTCGGCGGACACGGTGCCGACGTACCAGATGTGGGGAGCCTGCAGCCGGGCACGGACGGCTTCGTCGAAGATCGCAGTCATCCTTCGAGGCTACCAATCATGATCGACAAGAGGGTTCCGGGGGAAAACGGCTTCGACGGGGCCGCCGGCCACGCGACTCGCACCGGCTGCCGGCCGCTCAGGACCGATGGCTGTGACCGCGCCGGTCTCTGATGCCAGGTCATGCGGCACGGAGCCTCAGGGTGGGAGGGCCGCGTCACACTGATCGGCACTGTGTATTCTGCCCGAGGAACGCTAAGTTAGGTTAGCCTCGCCTAGGTTCGGGCGGGGCGACCGTCCCGGCCGGGCGCGCGTGTTTGCCGTCCCCGGGAGGGGGCGTCGTGACCACCATCGCCGGCGCCGGACCCCGCGGCCGGTGTCCATCCCCTCAGGAGTCATCCCATGAACCAGCACACCTTGACGCCCGAGCGCGTTCGCGCCGACGTCGCGGAACTGATCGGCTGCGACCCCGCCGAGATCGAGCTCGACGACAACCTGAACGACCTGGGGCTCGACTCGGTGCGGACCATGGTCCTGATCGAGCGCTGGCGCGGAGCGGGTGCGGATGCGCTGGAGTACCCCGACCTGGCCGAGCAGCCCGAACTGGGGCACTGGACGGAGCTCCTGACGGGTGGCGCCGCATGAGCCTGGCCGACCACCGGAGCCGTCACCTGGACCGGATCGCCGAAGTCCGTGCGGGTCTCCATGCCGAGAAGGTGGGTTACCCGATCGGTGTCCGGGAGACCGAGGTCGTACGGACCGCCATGGTCGGGGCCGGCCTGCTGCGGGTGACCCTCGGCGGGCAGGGCACCGAGGGGTTCGAGGCCCACGCGCCGGACGAGCACGTGAAGATGCTCTTCCCGGATGAGGACGGAACCCTGCGACTGCCGGAGCGGAACGGGACGATGCTGCGCTGGGCGGGGTCGGCGCTCCGCTCGCGTCAGTACACGGTGCGGCGTTACGACCCGGTCTCCGGCGAGATCGACATCGACATCGCGCTCCACGAGGGTGGCCTCGCCTCCGACTGGGCGCGTGAGGCCCGGCCCGGCGCCGTCATGCATCTCGCGGGCCCGCCCGGCGGGCTGATCGTCCCGAACTCCTACGACCGTTACCTGCTCGCGGGCGACATCACGGCCCTGCCGGCGATCGCGCGCCGGCTGGAGGAGCTGCCCGGGAGTGCGAGGGGCTGGGCCTTCGTCGAAGTCCACGACGCCGCACAGGAGATCGAGCTCTCCTCGCCCGATGGTGTCGAGGTGACCTGGCTGCACCGCGACGGCGGGCCGGCGGAAGCCGACGAGGCGTTCGTGCGGGCGGTGACCTCGGTGACCGTACCCGAGGGTGAGCGGGTGTACGTGTGGGTCGCGGGCGAGGCCGGGCAGATCAAACCCCTGCGCCGCTGGGTCCGCGACGAGTTGGGTCTGGACAGGGCCGACCACGACATCACCGGTTACTGGAAGCGCGGGGTCGCGGACTTCGACGAGGACGACCACTGACCGACGGGCAGGTCAGGAGGCGGATCTGATGCCGCTCCCGGGTGTCTTGATGAGAATTTTTGAACTAAGGTAAGCCTTACCTAATTTTCGAGGAGCATCGCATGTCCATACGCAGAACCTCCGGCCTCGTCGGCGCCGTGTCGCTGGCCCTGATCCTGGCCGGGTGCGGGTCCGACGGCGAGGGCGGGTCGGACGCGTCGGGGGAGGCCAGGACCCGGGTGTTCGCCGCGGACAACGGGAAGATCACCATCCCGGCGGACCCGAAGCGTGTGGTGGCCACCGGTTACGCCGTGCCCGCCCTGATCGAGGCCGACGCGCCGCTCGTCGGGATCTCGTCGTGGAAGCGCGGCGAGCCGATGATGAGCAAGGAGGACCTCGCCGAGTACAAGAAGCTCACCAAGGTGGCGGGTGAGCAGGCGGCCGAGACCAACTACGAGGCCATCGCCGAGGCCGAGCCCGACCTGATCGTCATCGGTGTGCCCGCCCCCGTGCTCGGCGACATCGACGTCAAGCGGCTGGAGACCATCGCTCCCGTCGTGGCCATCGGCCCGACCCTGCCGTCCGCCTGGCGTGACCTGTCCCGCAAGCAGGCCGACGCGGCCGGCGCCCTGGAGAAGTTCGACGCCGGACAGAAGGCGTACGAGGCCAAGGCCGCAGAGCTGGCGACGAAGTACAAGGACGTGCTGCCCCAGCTCAAGCTGGGCCACGTCGGAGCGTACGGCGAGGTGGCCAAGGGCAACTTCCACCGGGAGTTCGGCGGTTCATGGGGGACGAACGTCGCCCAGGACATCGGCGCGACGTACTACGGCAAGGTCAAGAAGCCCGGCAAGGGATCGAGCGCGGTCAGCGAGTACCCCTCCCTCGAGGAGCTTCCGGCGTCGCTCGCCGAGGCCGACGCCATCACGTACTCCGTCAACGCCGACGGCACCGTCTCCGAAGCGGTCCAGTACGTCCTCGACTCCAAGCTGTGGAAGAACCTGCCCGCCGTCAAGGCCGGCAAGACCTTCCCGCTCCGCTACACCGAGGCCGCGACGTACGGGTCGGCCATGAACACCCTGGACGCGATCGACACGTCGTTCGCTCCGCTGCTGAAGTCGTGACCGCCGCGGGTCGCGCGTCGGGACCGGCGGTGAGGACGAGGGCCGCCCTGCCGCAGACCGGCCTGCTCGTCGGGGGACTGGTGCTGCTGGCGGTGGTCGCCGTACTCAGCATGGGCATCGGAGCCCGCCCGGTCCCGCCGGCCGAGGTCGTCCGCGCGCTGCTGGACTACCAGGGCACCGACGACCACGTGATCGTGCGTGACGTCCGGGCCCCCCGCGCGCTGCTCGCCGTCGCGGTGGGCGCCGCCCTCGCGGTGTCGGGCGCGCTGATCCAGACGCTGGCCCGCAATCCGCTGGCCGAGCCCGGCATCCTCGGGGTCACCGCGGGTGCCGGGTTCGCCATCACCGTCGGCTCGGCGCTCGGGCTGGCCGCCGGGCAGGCGGGCCAGCTCGGCTTCGCCGTCACCGGATCCGTGCTCGCCGCGCTGCTGGTGGCCGCCGTGGGGCGCCGCTCCCCGCTCCGTCTGGTACTCACCGGAGTCGCCCTGACGGCCGTGCTGAGCGGTGTCGCGCTCGGCCTGCGGCTGATGCTCCCCGACGTCTTCGACCTGTACAGGTTCTGGTCGGTCGGATCGCTGGCGGCCCGCGAACAGGCCCCGCTGGCACTCCCCTCGACCGCGATCGTGGTGTGTCTGTGCGGTGCGCTGCTGCTGAGCAGGGCGCTCAACGCGCTGGCGCTGGGCGAGAACGTGGCACACACCCTGGGCGCGGGCGTCGGGCGGCTGCGGGCCACCGCGCTGGTCCTGATCACCGTGCTCTGCGCGGCGGCGACCGCGGTGGCAGGACCGATCCTGTTCGTCGGACTGATCGTGCCGCACCTGGTACGCAAGCCGGCCGCCGGCTCGGTGCCCTGGCTGATCCTCTACTCGATGGTGGTGGGCCCCGTCCTGCTGCTGGTCGCCGACATCGGCTCCCGGCTGCTGCTCCCGACCGGCGAGGTGCCGGTGGGCATCGTGACCGCGTTCCTCGGCGGCCCCATGCTGATCTGGGCCGTCCGGCGCTACGGGGCGGGGTCGCTGTGAAGACACTCGGACTGAGAATCGAACGGCGTACGACCGTACTTGTGCTGGTCATGGCCGCCCTGATGCTGGGCCTCGGGCTGCTCGGGCTCTGCTACGGCGCCTCCTGGGCCTCCCCGGCCAAGGTGTTCGCCGTGCTGACCGGCGCGGAGCACTCCGTGGTGATCTCGGACTGGCGGCTCCCACGGGTGCTGGCCGGGCTCGTCTTCGGCGCCGCACTCGGTGTGGCCGGAGCGCTCTTCCAGAACCTCACCCGCAACCCGATGGGCAGCCCGGACGTCATCGGCCTCGACGCCGGGGCCTACACCGGCGCCCTCGTCGCCATCACCGTGCTCTCGGGCACGTCCGTGCAACTGGCCTCGGGATCCGTGCTCGGCGGACTGCTCGTCGCTGCGGCGATCTACCTGCTGGCCTACCAACGCGGTTTCTCCGGACTCCGGTTGGTGGTGATCGGCATCGCGGTCAACGCGATGGTGACCGCGGTCAACTCGTGGATCGTGCTGCGTGCCGAGCTGGAGGTGGCGATCGCCGCCGTCGGCTGGAGCGCGGGCTCGCTCAACGGCGTCGGATGGGGCGACGTACAGATCCCGTTCGCGGTGATCGCCGTACTGCTGATCCTGATGACCACGCGGGCGCACGCCATGCACCAGGCATCCCTCGGCGACGCGGTCGCGGCGACCACCGGGGTCGGACTCAACCGGCTGCGGCTGCTGATGGTGCTGGTCGGCGTCGGCTGCACGGCCACGGTGACCGCGGTGGCCGGACCCATCGCGTTCATCGCCCTGGCCGCCCCGCAGATCGGCCGCAGGCTCGCCGGTGCGGCCGGTGTGCCACTGCTCCCGGCCGCGCTGACCGGGGCGGTTCTGCTCCAAGGCGCCGATCTGCTCGCCCAGATGCTGCTGGCGCCCGTCGCGCTGCCCGTGGGAGTGGTGAGCACCGCGATCGGCGGTTGCTATCTGATCTGGCTGCTGACCAAGGAGGTGAGGCGCGCGTGACCGCACGCCTGACCGCGCGGGACATCACCCTGCGCTACGGAGACCGGGTCGTGTCCACACGGCTGAGCCTCGACGTCCCGGACGGCGCGTTCACCGCCGTCGTGGGCCCCAACGCCTGTGGCAAATCGACCCTGCTGCGCGCCCTGGTGCGGCTGCTGCGCCCGGAGGCCGGGCACGTGGAACTCGACGGCCGCGAGGTCGGCGGGTACGCGCCCAAGGCACTGGCCAAACAACTCGGCTTCCTGCCGCAGGACCCGCTCGCCCCCGACGACATCAAGGTCCGGCAGCTCGTCAGCCGGGGACGGTTCCCGCACCAGTCGCTGCTGGCCCTGTGGTCGCCGGACGACGAGGAGGCCGTCACCGGGGCGATGGCCGCCGCCGGGGTCGAGGACCTCGCCGGCCGGCCGGTGCAGGAACTGTCCGGGGGGCAGCGGCAGCGGGTGTGGATCGCCATGGTGCTGGCCCAGCGGACGCCGTACCTGCTGCTCGACGAACCGACGTCGTTCCTCGACATCACCCACCAGTACCAGCTGCTCGGCCTGCTGGCCCGGCTGCGCGACGAGGGCCGCACCGTCATCGCCGTCCTGCACGACATCAACCAGGCGTGCCGCTTCGCCGACCACCTGGTCGCGATGAGGGACGGCAGGGTCGTCGCCGAGGGCGTCCCCGGAGACATCGTGGACGCCGCCCTCATGAAGGACGTATTCGACCTGCCGAGTGTCATCGTCCCCGACCCCGTGACCGGCACACCGATGGTCGTCCCCACACTTCAAGGAGAGTAAGTTGAGCACCGCAAGCGTCTCCTCCGGCGGCCTCCTCCCCCTGACCCGCGCTCAGTTGGGCATCTGGAACGCGCAGCGTCTGGAGCCGGACTCGCCGTACTACGTGGTCGGTGACGTCGTGGAGATATCCGGCGGCGAGCCGGTCGACGTCCAGGCGCTGGCAGAGGCGGTCCGGGCGACCACCGAAGAGGCCGAGACGCTGCGGCTCCGGGTGTACGACACCCCCCAGGGGCCCCGCCAGGCGGTCAGCGAGGAGCCGGTCGATCCCCCCGAGGTGATCGACGTCAGGGGAGCGGCCGATCCCGTGGCCGCCGCCCAGGCGCTGGTCGACGCCGAGCGGGCGCGGACGGCGGAGCAGTGCCGGGGGATGGTGGACCGGCCGCTGTACTCACGTACCGTCATCCGGCTCTCCGACCGGGAGGTCTGGTACACCCAGCTCGGCCACCACCTGGTCTTCGACGGCTACACCGCCGCGATGCTCGCCCGCCGCACCGGCGCCCGCTACACCGCCCTGGTGCGGGGGAGTGAGCCGGCCAGGTGCACCTTCGGCAGCTTCGCCGCGCTCGTCGCCGCCGACCAGGCCTACCGGGAGAGCGACCGGTTCGCCGAGGACCGGGCGTACTGGGTCGAGCGGTTCACCCCGCTGCCCGAACTCGGCTCCCTCGACGGCCCCGACGCCGCCGTCGGCGCACCCGGCCGTACCCTCACCGCCCGTACCGTCCTCACCTCCGAGGAGACGGCCCGGCTGCGGGCGTTCGCCGATGCCGAGGGCGTCACCTGGGGCGAGGCGCTGATCGCCGGGTACGCCGCCTTCCTGCACCGCATGCTGGCGCGCACGGACGTCGTGTTCGCGCTGCCGCTGATGTGCCGGGCCGGCTCCGTCGAACTGCGTACGCCCGCCATGGCCGTCAACGTGCTGCCGCTGCGGGTCACCGTGCGCGGCGGCGACGGACTCGGCGACCTGAGCCGGCGGGTGGCCTCCGCGATGCGCGAGATGCGCGACCACCAGCGGTACCGGGGCGAGGACCTTCCGCAGGACCTCGGAGTGCCCGGCGCCGGCGCCCTGCTGCACGGACGCGGGATCAACCTCAAGGCGTTCGACCTGGCGATCGACTTCGCCGGGGCCGGCGGTGTGATGCGCAACGTCGCGGGAGGCCCGCCGGAGGATATGGGCCTCAGCGTCCTGCCGACCCGGGACGGCGGGCTGCTGCTCGGCTTCGAGGTCGACGCACGGACCAACGACCAGGCAGCCGTGGACAGTCTGCTGGCCGGTCTGCGCACCCTGCTGACCGGGCTCGTCGACCGCAGGCCCGTCGGGCGGATCGCCATGACCGGCGACCTGGACGGGCTGATGGAGGCCTGGTGCCCGCCCCCGCTGCCCGGCACCCCCCTCGACGTACCCACCGCGTTCGACGCGATGGCCGCCGCCGGCCCAGGGCTCACAGCCCTGGTCTGCGGTGAGGAGCGGCTGTCCGCGGCGGACCTCGCGGACCGGGTGCACCGGCTGGCCCGCGCGCTGCGGGCCCGCGGGATCGGGGCCGACGACGTCGTGGCGCTCGCGCTGCCACGCTCCGCCGACTCGGTCGTCGCGCTGCTGGCCGTGCTGGACGCCGGCGCCGCGTTCCTGCCTCTGGACGCCGCGTACCCGCCCGAACGACTGCGGGATCTGATCGACGACACCCGCCCCGCACTCGTGGTGACCTCCGGCGCGACCGAGGGGCTTGCATGGGACACGCTGCTCACCGAGGCCGCCGGCCTGTCGGGCGCGCCCCTGGCGGCCGGCGAACTGGCCGCGCCCCGCCACCCCGAGCACCTCGCCTACGTGATCCACACCTCCGGGTCCACCGGACGTCCCAAGGGCGTGCTCGGCCGCGTCGGCGGTCTGGCCGCGCTGCTGCACCACCAGCGGTCCACCGTCGTCGCGGAGGCCGAGCGGGCCGCGGGCAGGCGGCTGCGCGTCGCCCACACCTACTCGTTCGCCTTCGACTCCGCGTTCGACCACCTGGTGTGGCTGCTGTGCGGCCACGAACTGCACGTCTACGACGCCGAGACGATCCGCGACGCCGACGCCCTGCTCGCCGCGTACACCCGCGACGGCATCGACATCGTCGACACCACGCCGTCGATGGCCGCGCCGCTGATCGAGGGCGGTCTGCTGGAGCTGCGGCCGACGCTGCTCGTCCTCGGCGGGGAAGCCACCCCGCCCGCGCTCTGGCGGAGGATCGCCGGATCGGGGACGAACGCGCGCAACATCTACGGCCCGACCGAGGCCACCGTCGACAGCACCACCGCCAGGATCGACGACGGGGAGCCGACGATCGGCCACCCGCTCGCCGGCACCCGGACCTATGTGCTGGACAGTGCGCTGCAACCCGTCCCCTACGGCACGACGGGCGAGCTGTACCTGGCAGGACCGCACCTGGCCCGCGGCTATCTCGGCCGGCCGGGAGCCACCGCCGACCGCTTCGTCGCCGATCCGTACGGCGCGCCGGGGGAGCGGATGTACCGCACCGGCGACCTGGCCCGATGGGTGCCCGGCCGGGGGCTCGCCTACGGGGGCAGGGGCGACGGACAGGTCAAGATCCGCGGACACCGGGTGGAGACCGGTGAGGTCGAAGCGGCCCTCGCGGCGGTGCCCGGGGTCACGGCTGCCGCCGCCAGGGTGCTCTCGTCCCGGCTGGTCGGTTACGTGGTCTCGGCCTCGGTCACCGGGGACGAGGTGCGTGCGCACCTCGCCGGGCGGCTGCCCGACCACATGGTGCCCGCGGCCGTGGTGGTCCTCGCCGGACTGCCCGTTACGCCCAACGGCAAACTCGACCGCGCCGCCCTGCCCGCGCCCGCAGCCGCAGGAGGCGGACGGGAACCGGGCACCGAGCAGGAGCGCCTGCTCTGCGCCGTGCTCGCCGACGCGCTCGACGTCGAACGGGTCGGTGTGGACGACGACTTCTTCGCCCTCGGTGGCGACAGCATCACCGCGATCACCGTCAGCAGCAGGCTGCGGGCCGTGGGCCTCGGGCTGCGTCCGCGCGACCTGCTGGCGCGCCGCAGCTTCGCCGCCCTGGCCGCCTCCGCCGAGCTGCTGCAGGACGTCCCCGAGCCGGTGGACGACCCGGCCGGAGCCGTGCCCGCGCCGCCGATCGTACGGGGCCTGCTCGACCCGCATCCCGATGTGGACGTCGTCGCCGGTTACGCCCAGTGGACCGCCCTGAGCGTCGACGAGCTGGACCGCGTCGCCCTGGTCACCGGCGTACAGACCGTGCTCGACCACCACGACGCCCTGCGGCTCCGGGTGGCCGACGGCCTGGAGGTGCTGCCCCGGGGCACCGTACGGGCCGTCGTGGACGAGGTGCGCGGCGAGGACACGGCCGCCCTGGCCCGGCGGCTGGCGGGCGAACTCGACCCCAGGACGGGCGATCTCCTGCGCGCGGCCCTGCTCCGCACCGGCGACGACAACGCGGACCGCCTCGTCGTCGTCGTGCACCACCTCGCCATGGACGGCGTCTCCTGGCGCGTCCTCCTGCCCGACCTGCACACGGCGTGCACGGGCGGCGCCCTCGACCCGGTCGGTGCGTCATGGCGGCGGCACTCCCTGCTCCTCGCCGAACAGGGCGCGGCCGGCGCGCGACGGGGCGAACTCGACCACTGGCGACAGGCGCTCGCGACCGCGTCCCGGCTGGGCGCCCGGCCGCTGGACCCGGCGCGCGACACGGTGTCGACCGCCCACCGCTCGGTCACCGTGGCCTCACCCGAGGCCACCGAGGCACTGCTGACGACGCTGCCCGCGGCCTACCGTGCCGGAGTGGACGAGGTGCTGCTGGCGGCCCTCGTGCTCGCCCTGCGACGCTGGGGCCTGTCCGGCGACGACATCACGGTCTCCATGGAGGGCCACGGCCGCGAACACCTCGACCTCTCCCGCACGGTCGGCTGGTTCACCAGCGAGTACCCGGTGCGCGTGCCCGCCTCCGACGACGCCGGCCGTGCCCTGCGCGCCGCCAAGGAGGCCAGGCGCCACGTCCCCGACGCCGGCATCGGATACGGCGTCCTGCGCCACCTCGACCCGGTGGCCGGGCCCGAGCTCTCGGCCACCCCGCCCCCGGACGTCCTGCTGAACTATCTCGGCCGGTTCGCCCCGCTGTCCGCGGCCGGATGGCGTCTGCCGGAACACGACGCCTTCTCCGTGATCGAGCCCGGCGCCAAGGCCCTGGAACAGGTCCTGGCCCTCAACTGCTTCGTCCACGAGGGAGACGCGCCCCGGCTCGCCGTCGAGTGGACCGCGGCGACCGAAGTGCTCGGCACCGACGCCGTGGCGGCCCTGCAGACGGCCTGGGCCGCGGCCCTGGACACACTGACCGAGCACGCGCTCCACACCCGGGGCGGTCTCACCCCGTCCGACCTCCCCCTGGTCCACCTCGACCAGGCGGCCATCGACGCCCTCGAACGCACCGGCCGCATCGCCGACGTACTGCCCGCCACACCGCTCCAGGTCGGGCTGTCCTTCCACACCCTGGTCCGCGACGAGGACGACACCGACGTCTACGTCGTCCAGGCCGTGACCACCCTGGCCGGCGACCTGATCCCGGACCGGATGGCCGAGGCCGCGCGCGAACTGCTGCGCCGGCACCCCGCACTGCGCGTGTACCTGGGCACGGCCGGCGACGACGTGGTGCAGGTTATCCCCGCCGACGTCACCCTGGACTGGCGGCAGGACGACCGCTTCCCCGAGGCCGCGCGCGCCGATCTGGAGCGCCCGTTCGACCCGGGCAGGCCGCCGCTGATCCGCTTCCTGCTGTCCCGTGTCGGACCCGCCGAGCACAAGCTGGTGATCACCAACCACCACTCCCTGCTCGACGGCTGGTCGATGCCGCTCGTCGGCCGGAGCCTCCTCGCCATCTACGCCGAGCTCGGCGGCGGGCCCGCCGCTCCCGCCGGCCAGCCGCTGTCGGAGTACTTCCGGTGGCTGGCGGGCCGGGACCGGGACGCGTCGCTCGCCGCATGGCGGGACGCCCTGGCCGGCGTCGACGACGCGACCAGGCTGGCACCCGCGCGCACCGGGACCGCCATCGAGCGGCCGGGCCGCGAGACCGTCGGGCTGGGCCGCGAGTTCAGCGACCGGCTGCGCGCGTTCGCCCGCGACGAGGGCGTGACCCTGACCACCGTCCTCCAGACCGCGTGGGGACTGCTGCTGGGCAGGCTCACCGGACGGCTCGACGTCGTGTTCGGCTGCCCGGTCTCCGGACGGCCGGCCGAGGTCGACGGAATCGAGTCGATGATCGGCCAGCTCGGCACCACGATCCCCGTACGCGTCCGGCACAGCCGGGACATGACGGCACGTCAGCTCATGGCTCAGGTGCACACCGAGAGCGTCGCCCTGGCCGAGCACCACCACATCGGTCTGCCCGAGATCCAGCGGGCCACCGGCATCGGCGAACTGTTCGACACGATGCTCGTGATGGAGAACTTCCCGCTGTCCAGCCGGAAGCGCACCCCCCTCGCCCCCGGCCTCGACCTCGCCGGGGTGGACATCACCGACGCCACGCACTACGCGCTGACCGTCATCGTGATCCCCGACGACGAGATCAGCATCGGCCTCGGTTACCAGCCACGCGCCTTCGAGGCGTCGGCCGTACGCGACTACGGCCGCTGGCTGCGCAACCTCCTGCGGGAGATCGTCGACGACCCGGCGCGGCCCGCGATCCGGCTGCCCGCGCTCGACACCGACGAGCGGGCGCGGATGCTCCGCACCGGAACCGAGGTCACCGCCGCCAGGGCCCGCGGCCACTGGCTGGACGAGTTCGCCGCCTGGGTGGACCGCAAGCCGGACGCCGAGGCACTGGTCTGCCGCGACCGCAGCCTCAGCTACGCGGAACTGGACGCGCGGGCCAACAGGCTCGCCCACGCGCTGATCGCGAGCGGCGTACGGCCCCAGGACCCGGTGGCGGTCCTGCTCGGACGCGACATCGAGATGACCGTGGCGCTGTTCGGCGTGGCCAAGGCCGGCGCCGTGTACGTACCGATGGACGCGAGCTACCCGCGCGAGCGGCTGGCCTACATGTTCGACGACATCACACCGGCCGCCGTCGTGACGACCGGCGCCGAACTGCCCGTCGCCCGCGAGATCCCGGTGCTGCGGCTCGACGACCCGGCCACGCTCGCGACGGCGCCGGAGACCGACCCGGCCGGGGCACGCGCCGCGCTCACCGACGACGCGCTCGCCTACGTCATCTACACCTCCGGCACCACCGGGCGCCCCAAGGGCGTAGGTGTGACCCACCGGGGTGTGCCCGACCTGATCGCGCTCCAGGAGGAGGTCGTCGGCGTCACCGAGCACGACCGGTACCTGCACTTCGCGTCGACCAGCTTCGACGTCGCGTTCTGGCAGACCATGGTGCCCCTGCTCTCGGGCGGCACGTCCGTGATCGCGCCCGAGGAGGTGCGCGTCCCCGGCGACGAACTCCTCGACTACATCGTGGAGCACCGGGTCACGGGGGTGAACCTCCTCCCGTCGTTCCTCGCCGCGATGCCCGACGACCGCACCGTCGATCCCGACGTGTTCTTCGTCGTCGGCGCCGAACGCCTCGACCCCGAGCTCGCGCGGCGCTGGGGCGAGGGCCGCAGGGCCCTCTTCAACGCCTACGGGCCGACCGAGGTCACGATCAACTCCACGACGTGGCGGTACGACCCGCAGGACACCGGGCCGCTGCCGATCGGGCGCCCGGACCCCGACGTCCGCGCCTACGTCCTCGACGGCGGGCTCCAGCCGGTCGGCGTCGGCGTGACGGGCGAGCTGTACCTCGGCGGGCCGAGCCTGGCGCGCGGCTACCTCGGCCGTCCCGGCCTGACCGCCGCGACGTTCGTGGCCTCCCCGTTCGGCCCGCCCGGGGAGCGGATCTACCGCACGGGCGACCTGGTGCGGTGGCGGCCGGACGGCCAGCTGGTCTTCCTCGGTCGCGCCGACCACCAGGTCAAGATCCGCGGCTTCCGCGTCGAACTGGGCGAGATCGAGACCACCCTCACCGGTCATCCCGATGTCCGCGCCTGTGCTGTGATCGTGCGGGAGGGCAGGCTCGTCGGCTACGTCATCCCCACCGACGACGCCGACCTCGACACCGCGCGGCTGCGCGAGTACCTGGCCGGGGAGCTGCCCGACCACATGGTGCCCACGGCGCTCGTGCCGATCAGCCGGCTGCCGCTGAGCCCCAGCGGCAAGCTCGACACCTCGGCGCTGCCGGCCCCCGAGATCACGTCCGCCGCCAGGCGTGAACCCGCCACCGAGGCCGAGGCACTGCTCCTCGCCGTGTTCCGGGACGTCCTGGACACCGACGAGGTCGGCCTCGACGACGACTTTTTCGCCGTCGGCGGAGACAGCATCGTCGCCCTGCAAGTGGTCTCCCGCGCCCGGCGCCAAGGGCTCGGACTCGCCGCGCGCGACGTGTTCGAGGGGGAGACCGTCGCCGGCATCGCGGCGCGGGCCCGCGACCTCGACGCCGGCGACGCACCCGCGGTCGGCGACGCCCCGCTGACCCCGGTCATGCGTGACCTCCTGCGCCGTGCGGGGGCCGCCGCGGACGGCTTCTGCCAGTGGGTGGAGATCTGCGTCCCGCCCGGCGGCGACGAGACGGCCTGGCAGGGCGTGCTGGACACGATCCTGGCCCGGCACGACGTGCTGCGCGCCCGCCTGGCCGGGGACGTGCTGCGCATCCCGCCCGTCGGCACGGTCACCGGAGCCGACGTGCTGACCCGAGTGACGGCGGGGGACGACCTGCGCGCCGCCTCCGACTCAGGGACCGAGGCGGCACGGGGCGCGATGGACCCGCGCACCGGTCCGCTGCTGCGCGCGGTGTGGGTGGACGCCGGGCCGGCCAGGCCCGGCCGGCTCGTCCTGATCGCCCACCACCTGGTCGTCGACGGTGTGTCCTGGCGCGTCCTGCTGGACGACGTGGAACACGCCTACTCCGGTGGAACCCCGGCACGGCACGGCGAGTCCTTCCTCGGCTGGGCGCGTGCACTGCACGACGCCGACCGGCGCGCCGAACTGCCGCACTGGCGGCGGATGAGCGCCACCCAGGCACTCACCGGACCGCTCGTCCCCGCCCGGGACACCGTGGCCACGGCGACGCACCACGAGATCCGGCTCGACGCCGAAGCGACGCGCGCCCTGGTCACGACCCTGCCCGCCGCCTACCGCACCACCCCGGACGCCGTGCTGCTGACGGCGCTCGCCCGGGCCGTACGGGACTGGCGCGGGACGGGCAGGCTCCTGGTCGCGCTGGAGAGCCACGGCCGCCCCCGTGAGGCCGACCTGTCCCAGACCGTCGGCTGGTTCACCGCCGTCCACCCCGTGCTGCTCGACGCGGACGACGACATCAAGGCCGTCAGGGAGCGGCTGCGCGCACAGGGCGACGGCCTCGGCCACGGCATTCTCACCGCGGCGGGCCTGCTGGACCCCGTGGAACCGGAGGTCGCCTGGACCTACCTCGGCCGGTACCCCGGCGCCCCGGCGGACGAGACGCCGTGGCAGGCACCCCCGGACGCCGATCCGCTCGGCTCGGGCGGCTCCGACGCCATGCCCCTTCCGCACAGCCTGATGGTCAACGCCCTCGTACGCGACGACGCTCTGGGCGTACGGATCACCTGGCCGGCCGCGCTGTTCACCGCCGCCGAGATCGAGGACCTGGGAGAACACCTGCGGAGCGCGCTCCTGAGCACCGCGGCCGCGCCGGAGATCAAGGCGCTCGGCCCCGGTCGTACGGTCGCCGGCATACAGCCGCTCACCCCTCTGCAGGAGGTGATGCTGCGGCACTCGCGCACCGAGCGCCCCGACCCGTACACCGTGCAGTCGGCGTTCTCCCTCGCCGGCCCGCTCGACACCGATGCCCTGCGCGCCGCGGGTGACGAACTGCTGGCCCGCCACCCGAACCTCGGCGCCGTGTTCCCCGCCGCCCTGGCGGTGATCCCTCTGTCCCCCAGGCCGGACTTCCGGGTGACCGACGAGCCGGCCGAGGAGGTACTGGCCTCGGACCTCGCCGAGCCCTTCGACCTCACGGCGGGCCCGCTGGTGCGCCTGACCGTGATCAGGCGCGGCCCCGACCGCTCCGACCTGGTCCTGACCACCCACCACGTCCTCTCCGACGGCTGGTCGGCACCCCGCATCCTCATGGAGCTGTTCGCCCTCTACACGACGCGCGTCCGAGGCGTGGCCCCGGAGCTGCCCGCTCCCGTACCGTTCGCCGACTACCTGAGCTGGTGCGCCGACCACGAGCCCGACCTCGCGGCCTGGGAGGCCGAGCTGGACGGCCTGCCCGAGGGCGACCACCTGGGCGGCGGCGTGCCTGGCCCGGCATGGCAGGCACCCGAGGTCATCGACTTCGACGCCGCCCTGGTGGCGGATCTCAGCCGCCTCGCCGCAGGGCGCGGTCTGACACGCAACACGCTGGTCCAGGGCGCGTGGTCGGTCCTGCTCGCCAGGCGCTCCGGCCGGACGGACGTCTGCTTCGGGGCCATGGTCGCCTGCCGTCCCCCGGAGCTGGACGGTGTCGAGGAGATCATCGGGCTGCTGGCCAACACCGTCCCCGTACGGGCACGGCTCGCCGGAACACTCGCCGATACGCTGTCCGATCTCCAGAACCGGCAGCGGGCCCTGGTGGAGCACCAGCACGTCGCCCTCTCCGACCTGGAACGGCTGACCGGACGGAACCGGCTGTTCGACAGCATGGTGGTGTTCGAGAACTACCCCGTCGACCCGGAACGCCTCCGCGAGCCCGCCCCGGGGCTCACGGTCGTCGGGACCCGCTTCCGCGAGGCCACTCACCACCCGGCGACCCTGACGGTCATGCCGGACGGCGACGGCTGGACCGGCGTGCTCGCCCACCGGTCGGGGGTGGACGTCGACGGGCTGGCGGAGGAGCTGCTCGACCTGCTCCGCAACCTGGAGAAGCACCTCGACGCCGATGTGCTCGATCTCCTGGAGGACCGATGAGCAAGGACGTCGCGCCTCCGGCCGAGCGGGTGGACCGGCAGCTGCTGCGGGTCGCGTTCATCCTCGTGCTGGGCACCTTCATGGCCACGCTGGACGCCACGATCGTCAGTGTCGGAATCGACGCCCTGACCGAGGAGTTCGGCGCGTCGGTGGCGGAGATCCAGTGGGTCAGCACGGCCTACCTCCTGGCGGTGGTGGCCGCCGTGCCCGCCTCCGGATGGCTGGCCGGCCGGTTCGGGGGCAAGCGGACCTGGCTCGCCGCCGTGGGCGTCTTCCTGCTCGGCTCGCTCCTGTGCGCGCTGGCCTGGTCGGCGACCAGCCTGATTGTCTTCCGGGTGATCCAGGGTTTGGGCGGCGGGCTGCTGCCCGCGACCGGGCAGGCGCTGCTGGCCCGCGTCGCGGGACCGAACCGCACCGGCCGGGTGATCAGCGTCGTCGCGGTCGTCCCGCTGCTCTCCCCGGTCTTCGGCCCCCTCGCCGGCGGTTCCATCCTCAGTGTGGCGCCCTGGCCGTGGCTGTTCCTGGTCAACCTGCCGATCGGTGTGGTCGCCGCCCTGCTCGCCCGCCGTCACGTGCCCACGGTGCCCCCGTCGCCACAGCGGACGCCGTTCGACCTCCGGGGCGCCGCGCTGCTCTCGCCCGGCCTGGCCGTGCTGGTGTACGGGCTCACCGAGGTGGCCAACGGCCACACCCTCCCGGCCACGGTCGGAGTGACCGCCGGGCTCGCGATGCTGGCCGGCTTCACCGTGCACGGGCTGCGCACCCGCGCCACACCGCTGGTCGACCCCCGGCTCTTCGCCCGGCCGCCCTTCGGCGCGGCCGCCCTCGCGCTGGTGGTGCTGGGCGCTTCGGTCTTCGGCACGATGTTCCTGCTGCCGCTCTACTTCCAGACCGGCCGCGGCCTCTCGGCATGGGAGGCCGGGCTGCTCCTGGCCCCCCAGGGACTGGGCGCGGCCGCAGGTTCGGTCCTGGTCAACCGCACCATCGACAAGGTCGCGCCGCGGACCCTGGTGGTGACCGGCATCGTACTGATCCTCGTGGGCACCGTTCCGTTCACCCAGCTCGGCCACGGCATCCCGGACGCCGTGATCGCCACCGCGCTCGCCGTACGCGGACTCGGGATGGCGATGGTCGGAGCGCCGGTCATGAACATCGTCTACAGCCGGATCGAGCCGGAGCAGCTGCCCCGGGCGTCCGGCGCGCTCAACCTGCTGAACACCGTGGGAGGTTCGGTGGGCACCGCCGCTCTCGCCGTGGTCCTGCAGAGCCGGCTCTCCGCCCGTGGCCCGGACATCTCCTCGGCGTTCGCCGACACCTTCTGGTGGGTGCTCGGCTTCTGCCTGCTCGCCGCGGCAGGGGCCACGAGGCTGCCGCGTACGCAGGCCGGCAAGCCATGACCCCTTCCGCAGAAAGCATCTGAGGTGGCATCAGCAGCGGCCCCGGAGGCAGCGGCCGGACTTTGAACTCGTAGATGACAAAGTATGGACTTCCCCGGCAGAAGTCCCCTAGCGTGGCGGCGCCACCGTAGGCGTAGTGCTAATGCCCGGATCAGTACAGCCCGACCGGAGTGCCACCCCCTGCTGGAGGACCGATGCATCCACGGCTGTTGTCACGTGCCCGAAGACGGCTCACCACCCTGCTCGTCGGCGCCTTCCTCGCGGGAGGTGTCTGGGCCGGCCACCCGGCCGCCGCCGCGCCCGACGACATCCCGCCCCAGGAACCCGGTGTCACCCTGCGCGTCTTCGACACCCAGGTGCCGCTCAGCAAGCTGTGCACGCTCAAACCGGGCCAGACGCCCAACCACGACAAACTGATGCCCACCGTGGACTGGTCCACGACCGACCACTTCGGCGGCTTCACCGACAACTTCGTGGCGGAGGCGTCCGGCTACCTGGTCGTCCCGGCCGACGGGACGTACTCCTTCCGGCTCAACAGCGACGACGGCTCCCGGCTGACCATCGACGACCGGGAGATCATCGACCACGACGGTCTGCACGGCGCCGAGCCCAAGGACGGAGCCGCCCAGCTCACCGCCGGTTCGCACCCGTTCCGTGTCGACTACTTCGAGCGCGGCGGCGAGCAGCAGCTGACCCTCGCGTGGAAGCCGCCGGGCGCGGACGACTTCGGCGTGATCCCGAGCGAGTCCCTGAGCACCGACGCCGGAGTCGTCCGGGTCACCGCGCCGGGCCGCAAGGAGTGCGAATCGGGTGCGGACAGCCCCGGTGACGGCCTGCCGCTCACCGATGTGCGCCCCGACCTCGACCTCACCGATCTGCGCCCGGACGGCTTCGAACCGCAGGTCACCGGGATGGACTGGCTGCCCGACGGCCGTCTGGCGCTCTCCACCTGGGGCGGCTCCGAGAACGTGACCGGCGAGGTGTACCTCCTCGACAACGTCACCGGTGACACCAGTCGCGACAAGGTGACGGTGAAGAAGGTCGCCGAGGGACTGCGCGAGCCGATGGGCATCAAGTACGTCGACGGTTCCCTGTACGTCTCGCAGAAGCACGAGCTGACGCAACTCGTCGACACCGACAAGGACTTCGTCACCGACGAGTACCGCACGGTCGCCACCTGGCCGTACGGCGGGAACTTCCACGAGTTCGCGTTCGGACTGCTCTACCGTGACGGCTACTTCTACGTGAACCTGTCCGTCGCCATCAACTACGGCGGCGCGACCACCACCCCGCAGCCGGCGAAGGGCCGCGGCACGACGTACAAGATCAGCAAGAAGACGGGGAAGATCCACGCGATCGCCGGCGGTCTGCGGACCCCGAACGGCATCGGCTGGGGCCCCGGCAAGTCCCTCTTCGCCATGGACAACCAGGGCGGCTGGCTGCCCGCGTCGAAGCTCGTCCAGATCAAGCAGGACCGCTTCTTCAACCACTACACCCAGCCGACGGGCACGTTCGACAACAAGCCCGTCACCGCGCCGGTCCTCTGGCTGCCGCAGAACGAGATCGCCAACTCTCCCAGCACCCCGCTGTATCTCACGAAGGGCCGCTTCGCCGGTCAGATGCTGTTCGGCGACGTCACCTACGGCGGGCTGCAGCGCGGCTACCTGGAGAAGGTGAAGGGCCAGTACCAGGGTGCCGTCTTCCGCTACACGCAGGGGCTCGAAGCCGGCGTCAACCGCATCACGATGGGGCCCGACGGCGCCGTATACGCGGGCGGGCTCGGAGCCGACGGCAACTGGGGCCAGGAAGGGAAGCTCAAGTTCGGTCTGCAGAAACTCACACCGAACGGGGGCAACACCTTCGACATCAAGGAGATGCGTGCCGTACCCGGCGGCTTCGACCTGGAGTACACCCAGCCCCTGTCCGAGGCCACCGCGGCGGAGCTGACGTCCCGCTACCAGGCGGAACAGTGGCGCTACACGCCCACATCCGACTACGGCGGCCCGAAGATCGCCGAGGAGGAGCTCGCCGTGAGCTCGGCGACCCTCTCCGAGGACAGCCGCACCGTGCGGCTCCGCCTCGACGGGCTCAAGCCCGACCGCGTCGTACACCTCCGCTCCCCGCGCCCCTTCGCCTCCGAGTCCGGTGAGACCCTGTGGAGCACGGAGGCCTGGTACACGCTCAACGCCATGCCGGGGAAGCAGCCCCCGCCGGCCACGCTGTACGAGGCCGAGGAGGCGCGGCTCACCGGCACGGCAGGCATCCACACCGACCACACCGGCTACTCGGGCAGCGGGTTCGTCGACCGCTACGCCACCGAGGGCCAGGCCGCCACGACCTTCGACGTGACAGCCCCCAAGGTCGGCGACTACGACGTGAACCTGCGCTACTCCAACGGCCCCAACCCCTTCCAGGGCACCAAGTCCCTCTCCCTCTACGTCAACGGGAAGAAGCTGAGACAGACGGAACTCCCCTCCACCGGCACCTGGGACGCCTGGTCGACGCGGACCGAGCGGGTCCGCCTGCACGCGGGGCCGAACACCGTCTCGTACCGCTTCGACCCAGGTGACACCGGTCATGTCAACCTGGACCTGATCACCGTCCGCCCCCACGGAGCCCCCGTCGACCTCTTCGACGGGACGACTGCCTCCCAGGCGCAGTGGCAGCACACGGACGGCAGGACCGTCGAATGGCCCCAGGCCGCCGAGCGGTCCATGGAGGTGTGCTGCGGTGACATCCGCACCAAGGACGCCTACCAGGACTTCAGACTGAGCCTGGAGTTCCGGGTGCCGCTGCTGCCGGACGACGTGACGGGCCAGGACCGGGGCAACAGCGGGATCTACCTCCAGGACCGGTACGAGCTGCAGATCCTCGACTCGTACGGCGACACCACCCCCGCCACGAACGAGGCCGGGGCGATCTACGAGAAGCGGGCGCCCGACGTCAACGCGGCCACCGCCCCGGAGACCTGGCAGAAGTACGACATCACCTTCCGCGCGGCGCGCTTCGACGACAGCGGCCGCAAGACCGTCGACGCGCGCGTCACGGTGGTGTGGAACGGCAAGAAGGTCCACGACGACGTCGCGATCGACGGACCGACCGGTGCGGGTGCGCCGGAGGGCCCCTCGGCCGGGGCGATCCGTCTCCAGGACCACGGGAACAAGGTGCGGTTCCGTGACATCCGCATCGAACCGCTGAGCTAGCGGCTTTCGTCCGGACGGAACAGCGGGGCACCTGCGGACCACGCGGGTGCCCCGTCTCAGTCGGCCGGGGCCTCCGACGCGCCCCAGGCGGTCGCGAGTCCTTCGAGCCACGCCGGCGGGAGTTCCGCGTGCTCCCATTCCGCCCGGAGCGCCACCGGTGAACCGGTGAGGCGTTCGAGTACGGCGATGCTCGTGGGGGAGTGGAGGAGGGAGTAGCGGCCGTGGACGGCGATGTGGCTGCCCGGCCCGTACCGTGCGTACAACCGTTCCAGCCGCTGCCGGTGGGTCCCGGTGAACCGCTCCAGCTGTCCGGCGTACCCGACCCGTCCCACGACGCTCATGGTGCCGAGCACCGCGGTGAGGACCTCGTCCGACACCTCGGGGTCGAGGTCCGAGGTGGTGCTGAACGCGAGGTAGAGCGGCGTCACGGCGACTCTCGCACGCTCCACGTCCACCCTCCCCACGGGGTGGTGGCCCCGCACGGCGCCGTCCGCCGAGCCGGACACAGCCGGACCGATGGCACGCTCGAGGGCGCGCTCGGCGACGCGGGCGAGTTCCTCGCCGACGGCCCGGGCGCCGTCGTGCCAGCCGGTGGCGTACAGCTCCCCGTGCGCGGCCGGGGCCCCCGCTGCCTTGCCGGCCTCGCTGTGCGCGTCCGCGACCGCACCGGCCTCCACGAGCGCGATCAGCTCTTCGGCCTCGCCCCGGAACACACCCGCACGGCCGAGGAGCTCGAAGAGGGTGTTCTTCGCGTTCAGGACGCTGGCGGGGTCCAGCGGGTGCCGGCCCGTCTCGGCGGTGTCGATGGCGTCCCCCTCGTCGTCCGTGGTCCGGTGCTTCACCATAGTTCGAGTGTGCGGTGTGCCGCTGCGGCGTCGCCGCACCGACGACGGTGCCTGCTCCTTGTGGCGCAGCCTCGACCCGGGCACCTCCTGCAGGAGATCATCGGGGCATGGAGTTCCTCTGCTACCACCGCGACCGGCCCGGCTCCTCGGCGCTGCGCGAAGACCTGCTGGAAGAGCACTGGTCGTACATGGACCGGTACGCCAAGGAGATGATCGCCCGGGGCCCGACACTCGCCGACGACGGCGACACACCCACGGGCAGCGTGCACATACTCGACCTGCCCGGTCCCGCCGCTGCCCGTGCGTTCGCCTTCGACGAACCGAACTACCAGGCCGGCGTCTACCGGGACGTGCTGCTGCGACGCTGGCGCAACGCGCTGGGACGCACGATGTGGGACTACCCCGGCGGACCGGACGGCGGCAACCGGTACCTGGTGCTCGGGCTCGGCGCCGGGCAGGCCGTGGACCTCGCCGTGCCGTCCGGCCGGGACGAGCTGATCGCCTACGGGCCGCTGCTGTCCGACGACGGTGACACCTGGCTGGGCACGGCGGCGCTCGTCCGGGCACCGGATCCGGACACGGCACGCGGCGTCCTGACCCCGGAAGGGTACGCGGGCGTCGAGGTGCACAACTGGCAGTTCGGAGGACGGGACTCCTGACCCGGGTCACGGCCGTGGGCCGGCCCCTCCTTCGCCCTCGCGGTGAACCCCTCCGCGAGGGCGAAGGCCGGCGTCAGCGGCCGCCCTGCTCCTCGATGGCGGCGGGGCGTGACTGGGCCTCCCGGATGCGCTCCACATCGAGTTTGGCGGAGCGGTCGAAGCGGTAGACCCCGTTCTCCTCCTGGAAGACGTCGGTCAGCTGCGTGTAGCAGTAGCCGAACATCGCGGGGTCCCGCAGCAGCACGCCGGTGAGGCCGCTGAAGCGCTCGTGGAACTCCTCCTCGTTGCGCACCCGCTCGCCGTAACCCCAGGAGACGGTGCGGTCCTCGCCGGACAGCTCGGCCGCGGCCTCCGGGTTCCACCAGATGCCGCCGAACTCGCTGACGAAGTACGGCTGCCCCCGGTAGGGCTGGGAGTAGGCGGCCCCGTTCTCGTAGGCGTTGACGAACGGCTCACCCTTGGCAAGGCCGGCCATCAGCTGCCGGAAGGTCTCCGGGTCCTGCTCGTAGTTGTGGGCGTCGTAGACATCGGTCTCCGCGACCCGGTGGGCGTAGCCGGACGCGTCGATCACGGGGCGGGTGGTGTCCAGCGCCTTGGTGGCGAGGAACATGGCCCGGGTGACGTCGTCGAGCCCGGTGATGCGGTCGTGCAGCTTCTGGTACGTCTCGTTGAGCGGGCACCAGCCGACGATCGAGGGGTGGGAGTAGTCGCGCTCCACGGCTTCGAGCCACTGGCTGACGTAGGAGGCGTCGGGCTGCTGGTTGTTCCCCGACGAACCGCCCGTCTCGCAGCCCCAGTCGCCGAACTCGCCCCAGACCAGATAGCCGAGGCGGTCCGCGTGGTACAGGAAGCGCTCCTCGAAGACCTTCTGGTGGAGCCGCGCCCCGTTGAAGCCCGCTTCCATCGCGAGCTCGATGTCGCGGACCAGCGCCTCGTCGGTCGGCGCGGTCATCAGCCCGTCCGGATACCAGCCCTGGTCGAGGACGAGCCGCTGGAAGAGCGGGCTTCCGTTGAGAGTGACCGCCTTGCCCCGCACTCCGACGGCGCGCAGCCCGGCGTAACTCTCCACCGAGTCGATCACCTCGCCCCGCTCGTCGATGAGTTCGAGCCGGAGATCGTACAGGTGCGGATCGCCCGGACCCCACTCGCGCCGCCGCTCCTCCGGGACCGGCAGGGGGAGGCGGGGCGCGAGGTCGAGGTCGGCGCGTGCCTCGGCGCGGCACACCTCGCCGTCCCCGTCGCTCAGGACGGCCCGCACCCGGTGGCCCGGCAGGTTGCCGGACAGCGGGAGTTCCAGGTGGAAGGCGGAACCGGCCAGGTCCGGGGTGATGCGTGGCCGCCTCAGGTGCACCTCGTGTACGGGCTCCAGCCAGACGGTCTGCCAGATACCGGTCACGCGCGTGTAGTTGCAGTCGTGGTTGGCGTACTTGACCGCTTGCTTGCCACGGGCCTGCGGGCCCGAGCGTGGGTCGCGGGCGCGGACGGTCACGACCACCTCCTCCCCGGAACCGGCGATGTCACCGAGGTCGGCGGAGAACGGGGTGAAGCCGCCGCGATGACGTGCGACCTCGGTGCCGTTCGCCCAGACGGTCGTGTCGTGGTCGACGGCCCCGAAGTGCAGCAGGACCCGGCGCCCCGCCCACGCGGCCGGCAGCGGGATGACCCGTCGGTACCAGACGGCCTCCAGGAAGTCGGTGTCGCCGATCCCTGACAGCTCGGACTCCGGCGGGAAGGGGACGAGGATCTCCCCGCCCAGTTCACGGGTGAGGAGACCACGTTCGAGACCGCTGTCGCCTCGGTCGGTCTCGAACTGCCAGAGTCCGTTCAGGTTGAGCCAGTCGCGACGGACGAACTGCGGTCGCGGGTACTCCGGGCGGGGTACGGAGTGAGTGGGCACGCATGCTCCAGTGAGTCGTCGGACCGGCGGACGGCCGGCCCCGGGGTGGTACGGAGGAAGGGGAGTGCGGGGTGCGGATCAGGACCCGCCGAGCCCGGTCGTGGCGACCGAGCTGACGATGCGGCGCTGGAAGAGCAGGAACACCACGACCAGCGGCAGCGCCGCCAGCAGGGCCGATGCCATGGCCTGGGCGTACTGGATCCCGAAGGCGTCCTTGACGGTGGCCAGCCCCACCGGGAGCGTCATCAGATCGGGATCGTTGATGACGATGAACGGCCACAGGAAGTTGTTCCACGCGCCGATGAACACGAAGATCGAGACGGCCGCGACGATCGGCCGGGAGAGCGGCAGCACGACCGACCGGAAGACTCGCACCTCGGACGCGCCGTCGAGCCGGGCCGCGTCCTCCAGCTCCCGGGGTATGCCGTCGAAGAACCGCTTCAGGATGAAGACCATCATGGGCGCCACGACCTGGGGCAGGATCATCGCCGCGTAGGTGTCCACCAGGTCGAACATCAGCATCTGCTCGAACAGGGGCACGACGAGCAGCTGCGGTGGGACCATGACGGCCGCGACGGTCACGGCCATCAGTCCACGGCGGCCGCGGAAGGTCCCGCGCGAGAAGCCGTAGGCGGCCAGCGTGGAGATTGCGACGGTGATCAGTGTGACCAGCCCGGCCACCAGGAAGCTGTTCGCCGCCCAGAGGACCACGTTGCCGCGTTCGAGGATCTGCTCGTACGCGGACAGGGTGAAGGCGCCCTTGAAGGGGGACAGCCCCGGCTTGGACACGTCCTGCTCACTCTGGAGAGAGGTGGCCACCGCCCAGAGGAACGGCAGCAGCCAGACGGCCGCCAGCACGGTGAGCGCGGTGCCGGCCAGGACGCGCGGCAGCCGGCCGTGGCCGAGGAGCAGAGGGGATCCGGACGGGTCCCCGGTCGGGCGGCGCCGGGTCCGCACGGTGGTAGCGGTGGTGGACATCGGTCAGTCCTCCTGGCGGAAGAGACGGAGCTGCGCGAGCGAGACGACGATCACGAGCGCGAAGAAGACGTAGGAGACGGCGGAGGCGTAACCCAGCCGGTAACCGGTGAAGCCGACGTCGTAGACGTACTCGAGGATCGGGCGGGTCGAGCCGTTGGGGCCGCCCTTGGTGAGGATGTAGATCTGGTCGAACACCTTCAGCGAGGCGAGGATCTGGAGCATCGAGACCAGGACGGTGGTCCTGCGCAGCTGCGGGAGGGTGACGGACCACAGACGCCGCCATGCGCCGGCGCCGTCGAGGGCGGCGGCCTCGTCGTACGTCGTCGGCAGGGACTGCAGAGCGGCGAGGTAGAGCAGGAAGTTGAAGCCGACCGTCCACCACACGGTGAGGGCGGCCACCGACCACATCGCGACGGCCTCGTCGGACAGCCAGCCGACCGGTTCGAAGCCGAGCGTCCTGAGCAGCTCGTTGCCGAGGCCGATGTCCGGCTGGTAGAGCCACGTCCAGATGAGGGTCACGACGGTCACCGGCAGCAGGTACGGCACGAAGAAGGACAGCCGCCACACCCACTGGCCGGCCAGTCCGCTGTGCACCAGGAGCGCCATGACCAGGGCGACCAGCACCAGGGGGATGCTGGAGAGAGCGGTGAAGAGAACGGTGTTGCCGAGACTGCTCCAGACGTCCGGGTCGCCGAATGCCTCGGCGTAGTTGTCGAACCCGACGAACGAGGTGTCGCGCAGCGCGAGGGAACTGTCGGTGAGACTCATCCAGATGCCCTGGATCACGGGCCACACCAGGAAGAGCACGAAGGGGACCGCGAAGGGCAGGACGAAGAGCAGGCCCGGGCCGCGCCGGCGGGAGCCGCGCCGGGGCGGCGGGGCGAGGGGCGGTTCGCCGGTGGGCGCGGGGGCGGCGACGGGCGTGGTGGTGGTCACGTCGGTAACTCCTTCTGCTCGGTCAGGCCACCGGATTGGGCTGCCGCAGCAGCGTGTTCGCCTCTTGGACCATCTGCCGCACCGCCTTCTCGGCGGAGGTGTTGCCGAGCAGCGCCGACTGGAGGGGCTGGCACATGCGGTTCTGGAAGTTCGATGCCGCCCCGGCGAACCAGTTCGGCGGATCGAGGACCGCCACCTCGCCGGCGTCGGCGTACGAGGACTGCGGCTTCAGCTTCGCGTACTCCGGTTCGGCGAGTACCGGCTGGTACGCCGGGATGTGGCCCGCGCTCGCCCAGGTCAGGCTCTGCTTGAGTATCCGGGCGACGTAGCGGTGCGCTTCCCTGCGGCGGGCCGGGTCCGGGCTGTTCTGGTGCGGCAGGACGAAGCTGTGGGAGTCGGTGTAGACGGCGGGCCGGCCGAACACCTGCGGGAAGGGCGCGGCTCCGAGCGGGATCCCGGACTTCTGGAGCGTCGGCAGCTCCCACTCCCCGAGCATGGCCATGCCTCCGCGGCCGCCGAGGAAGCCGGCCAGCGCGCTGTTGTAGTCCAGGTTGTTGGGGTTGGTCCTGCCGTCGAAGAGCTGCTGCATGAACGACACGACCTGTACCGCCGCGTCGGTGTCGATCTCGGCCGGGCCGCCGTCCGGCAGGGTGAAGGCCGCGCCGGTCTGCGCGTAGAGCGCGGCGAACTGCCGCCAGTTCTGAGCGGTGTCGGTGACATGGCCGAAGAGGATGCCGGATTTCCCCGTGACGTCCGCCAGGGCCTTGCCCGCCTCCAGGAGCGCCTTCGGGGAACCCATGGGGGCGAGCTCGCCCTTCGGGTCGAGGAGGCCGGCCTCACCCGCGGCCTCACGGTCGTAGAAGACGATGAACGGGTGCACGTCCAGGGGGATGGCGTAGACGCGCCCCTGATGCTTCGTACGGGACCAGACCGCCGGTGTGAATTCCTTCTCGGTGACGCCGAACTCGGCCAGCAGGTCGAGGTCGAAGGGGTCCAGCAGTCCGCCGGGTGCGTAGCCCGCCAGCCGGGACAGGTGCAGGACCGCCACGTCGGAGGCGCGTCCTCCCGCGGCCGACATGGCGAGCTTGGTGTAGTACGACGGCCCCCAGTCCAGGATCGTGCGGTCGATCTCGAAGCCCTCGGGACCCTGGGAGACGGCCTTGATCATGTCGTTCATCAGCATGCCGTCACCGCCCTGGAACAGGTCCCAGACGCTGAGCGCCGAGGCATCGGAGGCGGAGGCCGGTGAGGAGCACCCGGCCAGTGGGCCCATGGCGAGCAGCGCGCCCGCCCCGGCTGTTCCGTGACGCAGGAACCGGCGACGGCCGATCCCGGGCGCCGGGCCGGAGCCGGGCACGGCCGGTGCCTCGTGGGCGGAGGACGAAAAACTCATCGCGGACCTTTCGACGGCCGGACGCTCATGCCGGATCGGCGGTGGACCCGCACGTGAGGCGGGGTCCACCGCACACGGCAGGTGGGTGGCCGCACTGGCTGAAACGGTGCGGTCACATGTTTTTACATCGATGTACATTGGCTGTAAAGAGTTCGAGCGGTACGGGTGTCAGGGACCTGCGGGGCGCGCCTCGTACCGTGCCCGACACCTCCGTCGGCCCCCGGAACGCCGGGACATAGAATCGGCAGCGTTCGATGGCAGGGAGGTCGGCCGTGGCACGGCCCAGGATCAAGGACGTCGCACGGCACGCGGGGGTGTCGGAGAAGACGGTCTCCAACGTGATCAACGACTACGTCCACGTCTCCGAGCGGACCCGGCGCGTGGTCCGCGAGTCCATCGAGCACCTCGGCTACCGCGTGAACCTGGCGGGCCGCCACCTGCGGAAGGGGCGCACCGGCATCATCGCCCTCGTGGTTCCGGAGCTGGACGTCCCGTACTTCGCGGAGCTCGCCCGGCACGTGATCCGCGAGGCGGAGCAGCTCTCCCTCACGGTGCTGATCCATCAGAGCGGGGCGGACCGCGAGCACGAGCTGGCCGCACTCGCCGGCTTCGGCTCCGACTTCGTCGACGGGATCATCCTCAGCCCGCTCGCCCTCACCGCCGACGACCTGCGCCAGCGGGCGGGTGTCCCGCCGACCGTGCTGCTCGGAGAACTGCTGGAGGAAGGGGCCGACCACGTCGCCATCGACAACGAGAAGGCCGCGCGCCAGGCCACCGAGCACCTGATCGCCCTCGGGCGCCGGAACATCCTCGCGGTCGGTGGACACGAGGCCCCCGGCCTCGGGACCGCTGAGGCCCGCACGCGTGGCTACCTCGCCGCCCTGGCCGAGGAGGGGCTCGCCCGCCACCCGGACGCGCTGCTGGCGGTGGACGACTTCAGGATGCCCGACGGCGCCCGGGCGGTGACGCGGGCACTCGACGCGGGTCTGCGGCCGGACGGACTGCTCTGCCTCAACGACCAGCTCGCCCTGGGGGCGTTGCGCGCCCTCCACGAACACGGCCTGCGCGTGCCCGAGGACGTGGCGGTGATCGGTTTCGACGATGTGGAGGGAGGCCGCTTCAGCGTCCCGACACTGAGCACCGTGGCGCCCGACAAGGCGGCGGTGGCCAGGGTCGCCGTGCAGCTCCTGCACCACCGCATCGAGGAAGCGGCCGCACTGACCCCGCGGCCGGTCGACCCCGGGGGCCCCGGGATCCAGGCGCCTCAGGACCGTGTGGTGGCCCACCGACTCGTCCTGCGTGAGAGCACGGAGGGCCCTGAGCCCCGCTGACAGCGGCCGGCCACGGCGCCGGCCGAGCAGGAGCGGCGGCGGACGGCTGCTCGGTGGGCGAGGAGTACGCGCCGCGGTGTGACGGCTGTGGCGAACCCGGCTCGGCCGTGCGTACCTGGCCGCCCCGGACGCCGGCGTCACCGACGCCGGCTGGGCCACCGGAACGAACATGAGCGAACGCGCCTTCACCCGGCGCTACCGCCTGGAGACCGGTGAAAGCCCGGCCGCCCGGCGGTCCCGCTCGTCTGCTCGCGGCTGTGCGCACCGTGTCGGTCAGGGAGGTCGGCAGCCGCCTGCACCGCGGCTTTCTCGCGTGCCTTCGGCATGTGGCCGTCCCGCCTCGCGGCCGCGGGGGCCGGGTGCGGAGGCCCGCTCCGGGCGACCGGTCGCTGAGTACTGCGCCACGGTGACCGTAGGCTAAGCCCTGGTCAACGCCTCGGCGGGGGGTTCCCGCGCGGGAACCCGGTGCCTGCGGGTCCCTCCAACCGGCCGTCTCCCCGCCCGCCGGCCGGACGCACACGATCCATCAGCAAGGAAGTCCATGCAGGGAGTTCTCACCGGTTTCGCGGTGATCGCCGTCGTCATCGGCATCGGTTACGTCCTCGGGCGCCGCGGACACCTGGGGGACGAGGGCCGGACGGTCCTGACCAGGCTCGCCTTCAACGTGGCGACCCCGGCCCTGCTCTTCACGACCCTGGCGGGCGCGGACCTGTCGGTCGTCTTCTCCCGACGGCTCCTCGTCACCGCGGCGGGAACGGCCTCCGCGGCCGCCCTCTTCATCACCGTAGGACTCCTCCGCCGCTGGGGCACGGGACGGATCACCATCGGCGCACTGTGCTCCAGCTACGTCAACGCCGGCAACCTCGGCATCCCGATCGCCGTCTATGTGCTGGGAGACGCCTCCCTCGTCGCGCCCGTCCTGCTCTTCCAGCAGATCGTCGTCACACCGCTGGCCCTGACCGTCCTCGACCTCAACCGGCCCGGCGAGCCCCGCCCTCTGTGGCAGCGTCTGACCACACCGCTCCGCAATCCGATGGCCGTCGGCTCGCTCTCGGGCGTCGTCGTGGCCGCCACCGGATGGACCGTCCCGTCGCCGGCCCTCGAACCGCTCACCCTCATCGGCAACATGTCCGTCCCCGCGGTCCTGCTCGCCTTCGGGATCTCCCTGCGCGGCAGCGGCATGCCCGCCCGGGGGGACAGCCGGCCCGCCGTCATCCTGTCCGCCACCCTCAAGACGACCGTCCAGCCGCTCGTCGCCTGGAGCATCGGCGCGGGCGTCTTCCATCTCCAGGGCGCCGCCCTCCTCGACGTCGTCGTGACCTCGGCGCTGCCCGCGGCGCAGAACCTCTACACGTACGCCTCGCAGTACCGGGTCGGCGAACAGATCGCCCGGGAGTCCATCCTGTTGTCCACCGTCGCCTCGATCCCCGTACTGATCACCGTCGCCGCGCTCCTGGGATAGCCGGACCCGCCGGGCCGGCCGCCGCGCGCCGCCGCTAGTGTCCCGTCCGACAGACAGGGCCGTGAGCGCCCTGCGACCGACTCAGGACTGGCGGGCGCGATGAGCGACATGTGGACCGGGGAGAAGGTACGCCTGCGGGGTGTGGAGCCCGATGACTGGAGGGGCTTCCGCGACCTGGCCCGGAACACCCTCGACGCCCGCAACGCCGACTCGGTCGAACCTCCGCGCTCCGCCGAGAGCTTCCGGTCCTGGACCGCCGAGCGTGCCGGCCGCCCGCCGGGAGGCGAAGCCTTCCGCCTGGTCGTCGAGGGGCTGGCGGACCGGGCGTTCGCGGGGTCCGTGACGGTCGGGGAGACCGACAGCCGTGCGGGACGGTTCAGGACCGGCATCGAGATCAGCCGCGACCACCGCCGCAAGGGGTACGCGGCCGAGGCGACAGAACTCGTCCTCACCTACATGTTCGCCGAGCAGCGCTACAACAAGTGCGAGGTGGAGGTCTACGCCTTCAACGACAGCTCACTCGCGCTCTACCGCAGGCTGGGTTTCGTCGAGGAGGGCCGGCTCCGACAGCATGAGTTCTTCGCCGGCGCTCACCACGACGTGGTGCTGCTCGGCATCACCGCCACCGAACACTGGGCCACGCACCGGCGCCCCTCGGTGCGGTGACCTGACCTCCTCGGCCCCGCGGGCCGCACGCTCCGACGCCCGCCAGAGCCCGCGTTGCGGTCCGGGCGGGCGTTGCCCCCCGCCTCAGGAAGGCACGGCCTCCGGGAAGACGGAGCCTGCCCGGATCACCATGTCCTGCCGGCCTGCTCACAACGACGTTGTGCAGCCGCTCATCCGGATCACCGGACTTCCCTCATCGGTTACCTGCGCCCCTCCGGGCTCGTCATACCCCTCGCGTTCACCGACGTCGACGGCCGGATCACCGCCATCACGGCCGTGACCGACCCGGTCAAGCTCGCGTCGATGGATCTGCCGGACCCTGGCCGGCGGTGAGATGGGTGGCGTAGAAGGCGCTGAGCCTTGCCACCGCGGGGGTGACGTGCTCGTCCCTGTCGTAGAGGGAGACGTGGGTGCCTCCGTCGATGACGAACAGTTCCTTGGGCTCCGAGGCCCTGTCGACGGCTTCGCGGCTCATGTACGCCGTATTCGCGTCGGATCCGATGATCATCAACAGGGGGCGCGGCGAGATGAGGCGGACCAACGCGTACGAGTCGTACTGGATGATCCGGTCGAGGCTGCGGACCGGCCAGGGCCGGACCGCGCGCGGGTGGTGACCGCGTGGGGTGCGGTAGTACTCGTAGGTCTCCGCGTCCACGGCCTCGGTGATCCACTCCTGGTGGTGGACGGCCTCGCCGCGGGCCTCCGCGGTGCGGGCGGCCGCGGCGAGTTCGAGCATCGAGCGCAGGGCCGGAGGGCCCTGGCTGCGGCCGAGACCGTCGCGCATCACCGACCCCAGATCAACCGCGCTGACGGTGGCGACGGCTTTGATACGCAGGTCGGTCTGGGCCGCGTAGGGGACGTAGCCGCCGGAGGCGCAGATGCCCAGGGCCCCGATCCGGTCCGGATCGATCTCGTCGCGGGTGGTCAGGAAGCTCACGGCGGACTTGATGTCCTCGGCGCGCTGGAAAGGGTCCTCCAGACCACGCGGCTCGCCCTCGCTCGCGCCCTGGTGGGCGGCGTCGAACACCAGCGCCGCGAAACCCTCGCGGGCCAGGCGCCCGGCGTAGACGCTCGCCGTCTGCTCCTTCACGCCACCGCTCGGATGGCCGACGACCACGGCCGGGAGCCGAGAGGCGGTGGGCGCTTCCGGCCGGAAGAGAATGCCGGAAAGCCTGAGGTTGCCGCTGAGAAAGGTGACGTCCGTCTTCATGATCCCGACCCTGGCAGGTGCCCCACGCGGGGATAAGGGGACAGAACCGGCCCCCTCACGGTTCGGGGTCCCGGTGCGAGACTTGCGCGCATGAGCAGCGAACTGGGTGACTTCCTCAAAGCCCGGCGCAGGGAGCTGAGCCCCGCGACGGCCGGGCTCCCCGACGACGGCCGACGGCGGGTCCCGGGCCTGCGCCGGGAGGAGATCGCCCTGCTGGCATCGATCAGCCCCGACTACTACACCCGCCTTGAGCAGGGGCGCCGCCGGGCCTCCGAGCCGGTGCTGAACTCCCTCGCACGGGCGCTGCGGCTCAGCGAGGACGAGCGCGCCTACCTCTTCGAGCTCTCCGGGAAGGACGGCCGGCGACCGCGCCGACGGCCCGCCCAGCGGGTCCGGCCACAGCTGCAGCGCCTGCTCGACGACCTCACGGACACCCCGGCCCTCGTCCTCGGCCGGTTCACCGACATCCTGGCGTGGAATCCGCAGGCCGCCGCGCTGTTCACCGACTTCTCGCTCCTTCCCCGGGACCGGCGCAACTTCGTACGCCTGGTGTTCTGCGACCCGACGGTACGGGCCCTGTACACCGACTGGGAGTACATGGCGCGGGCCTGCGTGGAGCAGTTGCGGATGGAGGCGGCACGGGACCCGGAGGATCCGCGCCTGACGACGCTGGTAGGCGAACTTTCGGTGCGGGACCCGGACTTCCGGGCATGGTGGGGCGACCACCGCGTGGCCGTGCGAACAGCGGGCACCAAGGCCCTGTGCCACCCGGTCGTGGGCGAACTCGCTCTCGACTGGTCCGCACTGACCGACGCGTCCGACCCGGACCAGCACCTCATCGCGCTGACAGCCGCGCACGGCACGCCCTCCCACGACGGCCTGCGTCTTCTGGGTGCTCTCACAGCCGAACCGTCCGGGTAGCCGGCGTTCGTGACCTGTGGGGCGTCAACCGGGACCGGGCCGGGTAAGGTGACAGAAACTAAGTGAAGGAAGCCTTACCTAAGTTCAAGGAGTTCCGGTGACCAACCCCTTCGAGGACGAGAACGGCACCTACCTGGTGCTCGTCAACGACGAGGGACAGCACTCGCTGTGGCCTGCCTTCGCCGAGGTGCCCGGTGGCTGGACCGTGGCCCACCAGGAGGACACCCGGCAGGCCTGCCTCGACTACGTGGAGCAGAACTGGACGGACCTGCGGCCCAAGAGCCTGATACGGAACATGGCGGCCGATCCTGCGTGAGTTCCTCCGGGCGGTGCCCGGCCGCGTGACGCACGAAGGCGTTCGTCCGGAACCCGGACGAACGCCTTCGCGTGGTGGAACCGCCTGGCCGGAGTGGCGGGTCAGGATTCCTCGGCGGTCGCTGTCATCGGTGCCGCACCGGCGGCCGCCGGTGCCGACTCGTCACGCCGTGACCGGTGGGCCATCCAGGCGGCGACCAGCGCGCCCGAGATGTTGTGCCACACGGAGAACACCGCGGCCGGCAGGGCTGCCAGTGGACTGAAGTGAGCGGTCGCCAGTGAGGCGGCGAGCCCGGAGTTCTGCATGCCGACCTCGAAGGCCATGGCACGGCTCGCGGGCCGCCCGAGTCCGGAGATCTTGCCCGCGCCGTAGCCGAGCGCGAGTCCGAGGCCGTTGTGCAGCACGACGGCGATCAGCACGGTCATGGCGGCCGACTTGATCGTGCCGGCGCTGCCCGCCACGACGGCGCAGACGATCGCGGCGATGGCCAGCGACGACAGCCAGGGCATGAGGCCCAGCACCCGGTCGACCAGCTTCCCCGCGACGAGCCGCACCACCAGGCCGCCGATGACCGGAAGCAGCACCGTCTTGAGGATGTCCGTGATCATCGAACCGGCGTCCACCGGCAGGTACGCGCCCGCGAGCAGCAGTGTGAGCGGGGGTGTGACCAGAGGGGCGACCAGGGTGGAGACGGTGGCGACGGAGACCGACAGCGCCACGTCGCCGCGGGCCAGGAAGGTCACCACGTTCGACGCCGTGCCGCTCGGCGCGCAGCCGACCAGGATCAGTCCGGCCGCCAGCTGCGGCGGCAGCCCGAGCAGATGGGCGATGGCCCAGCCCAGCCCCGGCATGATCACGTAGTGCGCGACCAGGCCGATGGCCACGGCCCACGGGCGCTTCGCCACGCCCCTGAAGTCGAGCGGAGTCATCGTCAGGCCCATGCAGAACATGACGATCCCCAGCAGGTACGGGACCGACTCCGTCCAGCCGTCGAACGTGCCCGGGGTGACGAGACCGGCTACGCCCGCCACGAGCACGAGGACGGGGAACACCGTGACGGCGCGCCTCGCCGCCTTGTCGTCGGAGGCCGGTTGATCAGGGGTTATCTGTTCGGTTTGCACAGGCGCGATGAGACGCCGCAAGCGTGGGCCTCCGCAAGCGCGTCTCGCCATTCGGACGCAATGTCCAGGATGCGTCCCCTCGAAGTATCCGCCTACCAGGGGCGGAGGCGAAGTTCGCGCCCCTGCCAGCGCCTGCGCAGCCAGCGGTCGTGACCGGCCAGGACGATCGCTCCCGGGCCCGCCCCCATCGCGGCCTCGAGCTCGTCACAGAGCCGGGGGGAGAGGTGGTTCGTGGGTTCGTCGAGCAGCAGCAGCTCGGGCGGATGCGCCACCAGGAGGGCCAGCGCGAGCCTGCGGCGCTGGCCGACGGAGAGGCGCCCGACCTGCTTGCCCAGGTCCGCCTCGCTCATCAGCCCCAGTGAACTCAGCGGTACGGCCTCCGCGCGCTCGCTCCCGAGGGCGTGCGCGTAGGTGTCGCGGACGGTGCGGTCCGCGCGTTCGAACACGGTGTCCTGGGCCAGCATCCCCACCGAGACGCCGGCCTTGCGCCGTACGTCGCCGTCCGCCGTGAGACGGCCGGCGAGCACGGCCAGGAGCGTCGACTTGCCCGCCCCGTTGTCACCCGTCACGAGCAGCCGATCGGTCGCCGACACGTCGAGGCGGTCGACGGCGAGGCGGCCTCGCACCCGCACGTCCCGGAGGGAGACGAGGAGCCCGTCCGCCGAAGGCCCGGCGAGGGCGGTACGCCGGAACCGCAGCGGCTGCGGCGGCTCGGCGATCCGGTGCCGTTCGAGGTCGTCCAGCCTGCGGGCGGCGTTGCGCGCCCGTCGCGAGATCTGGCTCTGCACCCGGTTGGCCCGGACGCCGTAACCCATCTTCTCGCTGTCGCGCGGTCCGCGGTCCGGGGCCACGCGATGCGTGGTCGTGCCCATCGACCGGTGCAGTGCCTCCAGCTCCTCCTGCTCCTCCGCGTAACGCCGTTCCCAGCGCTCCCGTTCGGCCCGCTTCTCGGCCTGGTAGGCGGTGTAGTTGCCGCCGTACCGAACCGGCCCCTCCATGGCGGGGTCGAGGTCGACCAGGTCCGTGCACACGGCGTCGAGGAAGGCCCGGTCGTGGCTCGCCACGACGACTGCGCCCGGCAGGCCGCGGACCTGCTCCTCCAGGAACTCGGCGGCACCGTCGTCGAGGTGGTTGGTCGGCTCGTCCAGCAACAGCGCCGAAGGCCTCCGGACGAGCAGGGAGGCCAGGGCCAGACGCCCGCGCTGTCCACCGGACAGGGAGCCGAGTGTCCTGTCGCGCCGGATCCCGCCGAGGCCCAGTCCTTCCAGCACCATCGTGGCGCGCCGGTCGGCGTCCCATGCCTCCTGCTCCTGGGCGCGCTCCAGCCGCCGGCCGTAGGCATCGAGCAGTGCGGCATAACCGGGGGAGCCTTCGTCGGCGCGGGCGAGTTCTCCGGAGAGGCGTTCGACCTCGGCGAGATCGTCGCGAACCCCGCTCAGCGCCTCGTCCAGAACGTCGGCGATCGTGGCGGCGGCGGCGAACGGCATCTCCTGGTGCAGGAAGCCCAGATCGGCCGGGCGGGTGATGCTTCCCGCGTCGGGTTCGTCGGCCCCGGCGAGCAGACGGAGCAGCGTCGACTTGCCGACGCCGTTCTCGCCGATCAGCCCGATGCGGTGGCCGGGGGGCGCCGTGAGGGAGAAGCCGTCGACCACGCGCCCGTGGCCGAAGGAACGGACGATGTCGCGTGCGAGCAGGGCTGCGGAGGTGTCGGACACGGGGGATGACCTCATGAGGCATGCGGGCGGACTGGCTTCCGCCCAGGGCGGGCAGGGGGAACGGGTACGACGAAGTGCCTCGCGGCGGCGCTGTCGCGCACCTGCCCACGGGCGATCACATCCGGGTGTCACCCGGAGATGTCGTCGTCTCCCACCATGTCCGGTCTCCTCACCGAGAGAGCGATGTCCACGACGAGCCTAGCAGCCGGCCGGCCGCCGATCCTGAGGCGCCGTCATGCCTACTTGCCCGAGCCGACCGGGTTCACCGTGATACGGGGCGTGGAGCCCGAGCCCACGGGGATGTTCACGGAGAGGGGCATGCTGTGCGAGTGCGTCTCGTCCGGCGGCGTCACGATCGCCGAGGTGAAAGTGACCCCCGAGCCGCCTGTGGTGTTCGGCGGGAAGTGGAGGGAGAAGTTGGTGCGCTCCCCGGGGGCCAGCGTGACCGTCGGTACCGACCGGCCGCTGGTGCGCACGGCGCTCACCGTGCCGTCCTCGCCCTTGAGGTCCAGGCCCGGGAATCCGTGCATCGAGCAGGACGCGGAGCCGGTGTTCTCCAGGTTGATCAGCACCTCGCCCTCCGCCATACCGCCGGAACTGCTGAAGGAGAGGTCCGCGGTCCGGCACATGTCTCCGGCCGAGGATGCCGACGGGGCGCCTGAGCCCGGGGCCGAGGCGGATGCCGAGGCCTGGCCGTCCCCTCCGGGTGAACCCTCCGTGGCGCCGGCACCGCTCGGGCTGACGGGCCCGGCGGACGTTTCCGCCGGCGCGGACGCCGCCGCGCCCGCGTCGCTGTCGTCCTCACCGTCGCACGCGGTGAGGGAGAGGGCGGCCGCCACTGCGGCGGCGATGACGGCGGACATCTTCCGAAGGCGCATGAGTTCCCCTGTGATGAGGCACCGGCTGCTCCGCAGGAGCACTTACGTGGGCGATGCACGCGACCGTCCCGCGAACGGGTGCGTGCCGGACCGAAGATCATCACGTCGGGAAGAACACCGGCCCGCCCCGCGACCACAAGAGGCTCATGCCCGTCAGAAGCCCCGCCATGTACGCCGGGCCGCTGCCGCAGAGGATGCGGCGGGCCGTGCTTGCGGGCAGCGTGGGGGAGTGCCGCAGCTGCTGAGAACCCAGTGGATCCCCGTAGGCCTCATCGTGCTGGCCGTGGTGGTCGACCTGGTCACCCCGCACGACGTGACGTCCGCGCCGCTGCTCATGGCGGCCCCCGTCGCGGCCGCGCCGCTCTGCGGCATCCGCGCGATCATCGGCGTCGGACTCACGGCGATGGTCGTCCACGCGCTCCTCGCACGGCTCGACGGAACCTTCGGCTGGCGCGCCGGCATCGCCAACCAGATCACGTTGGCGGCCGTCACCGCGCTCGCCGTCCTGATCCACCGCGCGCTCCGCAGACAGGACGCCCGCGCCCGGCGCGCCCAGCACGTCGCGGCCGTCGCCCAGCGGGCCGTGCTGCCCAGGCCCCCGTCGCGCCTGGGGGACCTGCACATCGACGCGCGGTACGTGCCCGCCGAGAGCGAGGCTCTCATCGGTGGTGACCTGTACGTGGTGCAGAGCACCCCGTACGGGATCCGGGTCATGGTCGGGGACGTACGGGGCAAAGGGCTCGGGGCGGTCAGCGCCGTCAGCGCCGACCTCGGCGCCTTCCGGTACGCGGCGGACGAGGCCGAGGACCTCCCTCAGCTCGTGGCCCGGCTGGAGCGGGCCCTCCTGCGCGAGGGCGGCCGGCGCGGCGGCCAGCAGCAGTCGGAGGGCTTCACGACGGCGCTCATCGCCGAGTTCTCCGAGGACCTGGAGACCGTACGCCTGGTCAACCGGGGCCATCCGCCCCCGGTGATTCTGGACGCGCGGGGCCGCACCACCCTCCTCGAAGCTTCCGAGGAGGCGCCCCCGCTGGGGATGAGCGATCTGGGGGCGTGGTCCTCCCCGGTCGACAGCTTCCCCTTCCCCGCCGGCTCCACCCTTCTCTGCTTCACCGACGGCGTCACCGAGTCCCGCGATGCCGCCGGACGCTTCTACGACCCGGTCGCACGCCTGCCGCTCGTCCTCGGCGGACGGGCGCGCTCCGGCGGGCGCCTCACTCCTGGGCAGATCCTGGACACCCTGATCCAGGACGTCCGGCGTCATGTCGGCGGCCGGCCGCAGGACGATCAGGCCATGCTGGCCCTGCACCGCTCACGCGCCGGGGACGGACCCGCTCCGCGTGCCGGGGCCGGCCCTCCGGGCTGACGGCCGGTCCGGCCGCGAAAGAGCGGAGGAGGCGTAGGAGCTGAGAGACCGCCATCCGCCGTACGACGACGGAATCCTGGATGTGCGAGCTCTTCCCGTCCGGTTCACACTCGGATCATGCGCACCGACACCCCCGGATCAGGCGTGGCCGGCCCCCCTGCCGGAGGGGGAGCGGCGAACCAGCCGCTGGCCCTCGCGGCGATGCTCTTCGCCGTGTCGATGACGTTCATCGACCAGACGATCGTGGCCGTCGCCGCTCCGAGCATCATCGACGAACTCGGCCTCTCGTCCTCCGGGATGCAGTGGGTCGTCAACGCGTACCTGCTCGCGCTCGCCGCGTTCTTCGCGCTCGGCGGACGGCTGTCCGACATCATCGGCCACCGCCGGGTGATGCTGATCGGTACCCTCCTGTTCGTCGTCTCCTCCGTGCTCTGCGGGTGCGTTCCGACGGGTGGTTTCGCGCAGACCTGGCTGATCATCTTCCGCGCCACCCAGGGGCTCGGCGCGGCACTCATGTTCCCCGCCGCGCTCGCCGTGGTCATCGCGGTCTTCCCCGTGGAGAAGCGCGGCCGCGCGCTCGCGCTGTTCTTCGGTCTGTCGGGTGCGCTCACCGCGGTCGGGCCGCTGCTCGGCGGCTGGCTGACGGCATGGACCTGGCGGGCGATCTTCTGGGTGAACGTGCCGATCGCCGTCATCGCCCTGGTCCTGGCCGTCATGGCCCACATTCCGGAGACCCGCCGGCGCGAGAAGCTGGACGTGCCCGGTGCCGTCCTGGTCGCCGTGGGCATGGGGCTGAGTGTGCTCGGGTTCCAGCAGGCGTCCGCGTGGGGCTGGAGCAGCGTCGCCACCTGGGCGTGCGTCGTGGGCGGGCTCGTCGTCCTCGCGGTGTTCTGCCGCTACGAACTAGGGGTGGCGCAACCGCTCATCAACCTGCGTGTCTTCCGCGACCGGGCGTTCACCGTCGACATGCTCGTCCTCTTCTTCGCGATGCTGGCCTTCGTCCCGGTCTTCTTCTTCGCCTCCGTCTACGCACAGGTCTCGCTGAGTGCCTCGCCGAACCAGGCCGCCCTGTACCTGCTCTACTTCTTCATCGGCTTCGGGATCGCGTCCCAGTGGGGCGGCCGCATCCTGGACCGGCACGGAGCCCGTCCGGCGATGAAGATCGGGACGGCGCTCGGCGCCGTCGGGTTCGCCCTGTGGGCGAACAAACTGACGGACCTGTCGATGCACGACCAGTGGCCGTACGCCGCGCTCGCCGGAGCGGGCATCGGCTTCCTTCTCGCTCCCGCGTCCACCGACGCGGTCAACCGGTCGATCGGAGCCTCGTACGGCGAGGTCACCGGCGTCACCCAGACCGTGCGCAACTACGCGGCGAGCATCGGGATCGCCGTCTTCGGGACGGTCCTCACCCACGTCACCACCGACAGGGTCGTGGAGACCCTGACGTCCGGGGGAGTGCCGGCAGGTGCGGCGAACGACGCCGCCCGATCGGTCGCGGAGGCCGTCACCGGAAACCCGGACGCTCAGGAGCCGTCCGGCGGAGGCCGTGTCGCCACCCTCATGAGGGACTCGATGGACGCGGTCAGACTGGACTTCGCGGAGGCGAACCAGTGGGTGTTCTACGGGATGGCCATCGCGCTCGGTATCGGGTACCTGTGCGCACTCCGGCACCCCGGGACACGGGTGACCGGGGACTCAGCGACGGAGCCTTCCGCACAGCCGGGGCGGGGCGGACGGAGAGCCGACGGCCTCTGAACCCCTTCCCTCCGGGAGGGAGGCTCAGAGGGCCGCCGGCCGCAGGTCCGCGCCGCCGGCCCGCAGCCCTTCGGCGGCGGCCTCGGCCGGCGAGTCGTCGGTGACGATGGTGTCGAACGCGCTGAGCGGTGCCACCCGGAACTTGCCGAACGTCCCGTACGCCCCGCCCGGCGACGCGGACCGGGCCGAGGGGCCGGCCCGACTGCCCTTCCCGTTCCGCGCGGCGCTCCTCCAGAACCACGGACCCGTACTCGCCGGACCCTCGATGGCCCGCGCCGTCGACGCGGCGGTGGAACTGGAGGAGGTGTCCGCCCTGCTCCTCGCCCTGGGAGACCGGTCCCCGCGGCTGCTGACGCCCAAAGAGGCGGGCGGGCTCGGCGACAAGTACGGCCCGCCGTGGGCCGAGCACTGAGGTCGTCCACGCGGCGGCGGGCGGGTGAGGAGCGTCTCACCTGCCCGCCGCCGCTTGCTATGCAACCAGTTGCATAGAACGATCGGGGCATGGCGCTCGAACACGCGATCCTCGTCTCCCTGCTGGAACAGCCGGGCTCGGGCTATGAGCTCGCCCGGCGGTTCGAGCGGTCCATTGGATACTTCTGGACCGCCACACACCAGCAGATCTACCGCGTCCTCAAGCGCATGGAGAGCGACGGCCTGCTCGACGTCCGCGACGTCCCGCAGGAACGCCGGCCGGACAAGAAGGAGTACTCCGTCGCCGACCCCGGCCGCGCCGCACTCTCCGGCTGGCTGCACGAACCGATCGAACCCGAGAGCCTCCGCCACGACCTCGCCGTGAAGATCCGTGGTGCGGCCTTCGACGACCCGGCCGCGCTGCTCCACGAGGTCGAGCGGCACCACCGGGTGCACGGCGACCGGCTCGCGCACTACCTCGCCGGGGAACTGCGTGACTTCACCGGCCCCGGCGCCCCCGCACCACTGGACGCGGGGCAGGAGCTGCAGCACGTCGTGCTGCGCGGCGGCATCGCCTACGAGCGCATGACGGTCGCCTGGCTCGACGACGTGATCGCCACTCTCCACCGGCTCGCCGCGGACCACCCGCGCAGCTGAAACCGTCCCGCATCCTCCGCCCACCACCTCCCGGAAGGCGTGCCACCATGGCCGACCCGCTGCTGTTCAACCCGCGCACCTACGACCCGGCGCACTTCGACCCGGAGACCCGCAGGCTGCTGCGCGCCACCGTCGACTGGTTCGAGGCACGCGGCAAGCGCCGGCTGATCGAGGACTACCGGACGCGTGCCTGGCTGGGCGACTTCCTCGAATTCGCCGCGAAGGAGAGCCTCTTCGCCACCTTCCTCACCCCCGCCTCCGCCGCGGAGCGGGACGACCAGCGCTGGGACACGGCGCGGATCGCCGCGCTCAACGAGATCTTCGGGTTCTACGGACTCGACTACTGGTACGCCTGGCAGGTGACCATCCTCGGTCTCGGCCCGGTCTGGCAGAGCGACAACGCCGCCGCCCGCAGCCGCGCGGCACAACTCCTCGCCCAGGGTGAGGTGTTCGCCTTCGGCCTCTCGGAGAAGGCGCACGGCGCCGACATCTACTCCACCGACATGCTCCTGGAGCCGGACGGCGACGGCGGCTTCCTGGCCACCGGTTCCAAGTACTACATAGGCAACGGCAACGCCGCCGGCCTCGTCTCCGTCTTCGGCAGGCGCACCGACGTCGAGGGCCCGGACGGCTACGTCTTCTTCGCGGCCGACAGCCGCCACCCCTCCTACCACCTCGTGAAGAACGTCGTCGACTCCTCCAAGTACGTCAGCGAGTTCCGCCTCGACGGCTACCCCGTCGGCCCCGACGACGTCCTGCACACCGGCCGCGCCGCCTTCGACGCCGCCCTCAACACCGTCAACGTGGGCAAGTTCAACCTCTGCACCGCCTCGATCGGCATCTGCGAGCACGCGATGTACGAGGCCGTCACCCATGCGCAGAACCGCATCCTCTACGGCCGTCCCGTCACCGCCTTCCCGCACGTCCGCCGTGAGCTGGCTGACGCCTACGTCCGGCTCGTCGGCATGAAGCTGTTCAGCGACCGCGCCGTCGACTACTTCCGCTCGGCCGGCCCCGACGACCGCCGCTACCTGCTGTTCAACCCGATGACGAAGATGAAGGTGACCACGGAGGGCGAGAAGGTCATCGACCTGATGTGGGACGTCATCGCCGCCAAGGGCTTCGAGAAGGACACGTACTTCGCCCAGGCGGCCGTGGAGATCCGCAGCCTGCCCAAGCTGGAGGGCACGGTCCACGTCAACCTCGCCCTCATCCTGAAGTTCATGCGCAACCACCTGCTGGACCCCGCCGGGTACGCCCCCGTGACGACGCGCCTGGACACCGCGGACGACGCCTTCCTCTTCCGGCAGGGACCGGCCCGCGGCCTCGGCTCCGTACGCTTCCACGACTGGCGGCCCGCCTACGACGCCTACGCCGCACTCCCCAACGTCGCCCGCTTCCGGGAACAGGCGGACGCGCTGTGCGACTTCGTGTCCGACTCCGCGCCCGACGACGAACAGAGCCGCGACCTGGACTTCCTGTTGTCCGTCGGCCGGCTCTTCGCGCTCGTGGTGCACGGGCAGCTGATCCTGGAGCAGGCGGGGCTGACCCGACTGGACGAGGACGTGCTCGACGAGCTGTTCTCCGTGCTCGTCCGCGACTTCTCCGCGAACGCGGTCGAGCTGCACGGAAAGGACTCGGCGACCGAGGGACAGCAGCGCTGGGCCATCGCCGCGGTGCGGCGTCCCGTCGCGGACGAAGCCCGCTCGGCACGGGTCTGGGACCGGGTCGAGGCGCTTTCGGGGGCGTACGAGATGGCTGGGTGACTCAGGCCGCTCCGGCCCGCATCGCCCGCGCCCGCAGGGGCATATGAAAGGTCCGGCGGCCGGAAGGGCCGGTTGCCGGAAGGAGGAGGCGACCATGGAAAGGGTCTGGGCGGGGCGGGCACAGACGGACGGCGCACTGGGTGACGGCGTCATCGGATACGACGTGGAAGCACCGGACGGAAGCGTGGGCACCGTCATCAGGCTCTCGCCGGTACCGGGGTTCGACCATCTCGTGATCGACGCGGGTGTCTGGAAGTTCGGGAGAAGCGTCGTCGTGCCCGCCGGCATGGTGACAGGTGTCGACGACGAAGAACGTGTGATCAAGGTGGGGTGCACCAAGGACCAGATCAAGGACGCCCCGCGCTTCGAGCGTGATCAGGACACCGGGGACCTCTTCTATCTGCGCCGGCTCGGTGCGTACTACGAATCGCTGACGGCCTCCCACGGGTGAGCGGGACCGTCGACGTCCGGCGGCGGGGCCGAACCGCTGTCCGGCCCCCGCGTCAGGAAGACCTGGCGCGGGGGTACCGGCGGCCGAGTGTCACTCTGAGCGGCGGGGCGGCAGCGGCAGTGGCAGCGGCGCCGGCCAGGACCACATGGCGGCCGAGGGCGGCAGTACCTCGTGGACGGCGTCCCGGAGCCCCTCCGCCGCCGGTCCCGGCTGCACCCGGGCATCCGGTACCAGCAGGGGCACGGCGGTGACGAAGATCTCGTCGGACAGGACGGTCAGCCGTTCCGCGTTGCTCACCTCGCCCCTCCCCGCTCGGCTGTCGTCCGTCCGACCGGCGTCGAGGGGGCGAGCCGGAGCGCGGGCGCGGGTCAGACGGCCTGGAGGCGGTCGTCCCGCTGCGTCCCGACGGTCCGGCGGAGCGCGGGGGAGACCGCTGTCCGCATGCCGAGCATGGTGTCGGCGACATGGAGGGCCTGCGGAACCGTCTGGGTGCCGGTCATCACGCACAGGGTGTAGGCGGCGTCCTCCGCGGCACGGGCGGTCGCGTCCGTCGAGCGGCGCGAGTCCTCGATCCGTGCGTCGGCGTAGCGGGCCAGAGCGACTCTCAGGTCCTGAGGACTGGGTGTCAGCACAGCAGGTTCTCCTCTGTTCCGGTCGGATCCACTTCCGGTGCGGGCTCCGGGACGCCGGGGGCCGTCCTCCGGCCGCCCGTGCGGTGCGGTGGCACACGCCGTCGTGTGACCCGCCGTCAGGCGTGTACCCGCTTGCGAGCGGAGTACGCCCCTCTCCTGCGTGTGCGCCGTCCGTCGCCGGTCCCGGCGTTCTACCGTGCACCGATGCGGTCTGTTTCCTGGTGGGTCCTGTTCTCCTCGGTGTGTGCCCCGGTCCTCCTCGTCGGCGGCTGGGCGGTCTCCGCGGAGCTCCAGGGGCCCGGCTACGATCCCGCGTCGGCGACGATCAGCATCCTGGCCGCCGACGGCGCCGCCGGTTACTGGGTGATGACGTCAGCTCTGCTCGCCCTCGGAGCCTGCCACGTGGTGACCGCGTGCGGACTGCGACCCGCCGCGCCGTTCGGACGGGTGGCCCTGGCCGGCGGTGGGGTCTCGGCGATGCTGCTGGCCCTGTTCCCGGCCCCGAGCAGTGGTGGCTCGTTCTCCCACGGCGTCGTCGTGGCCGTGGGCTTCTCGCTGCTCGCGGTGTGGCCGGTCCTGGCCGTGCGACGCTCCACCGCCGACCCCCGGAACCCGTCCGGGCCAGGTGCGGCCCGCGTACCGCGTGCGGCCCCGCCCTGGGGGCTGCGGCCAGGGCCCTCCGCCATGGCAGCCGCGCTGATATGGCTCGGCGGTGCCTGGTTCCTGCTCGCACTCTTCGTCCTCGACACCGCGGGCGCGGCCGAGCGCGTCCTCACGTTCGCGCAGTCGTTCTGGCCTCTCGTCGTGGTCCTGTCCTGCTTCAGGACCCGGGACGACAGGTTCGGGGCAGGGGGCCGGGCCGACGGCTGACGCGGGCGGCCCGGCCCCTCCCTCACGGACGCGGCCCGATCGCCCGGTCCCCGTCGCGGACCAGGATCGCCGCCGCGGGGCACGAGTCCGCCGCGTCCAGCGCGCGTTCGTCAGGAGCTATCCGCTCCCGCACGGGCCTGGCCCGGTCCTCGTCGTCCAGGGCGTACAGATCGGACGCCATTCCCGCGCACATACCCGAACCCATGCACAGTTCGCGGTCCACCTCGGTCGTCCAGACCATGCCGGTCACCACCCCACCGGCATCTCACGCGGACCGCGCACGAGCATCTGGTTCTTCCACTTCACGTCCCCCGCCACATGCAGTGCGGGGAAGCGCACGAGCAGCGCCTCCAGCGCCTCCTGAAGCTCCAGCCTGGCGAGCGGTGCGCCCAGACAGTGGTGGACCCCGTGCCCGAACCCCAGATGCTGGACACCGGTCCGGGCCACGTCGAGGCGCCCCGGGCCCTCGAACTTCAGGGCGTCGCGATTGGCGGCACCGACCGCGACGAGCACGGGCTCGCCGGCCCGGACGAGCGTCCCGCCGACCTCCACGTCCTCCGTCGCGTACCGGGGGAAGCCGGCGCCGCTGCCGAGCGGGACGAACCGCATCAGCTCCTCGACCGCGCCGCGGATCAGCTCGGGGCGCTCCCGCAGCAGCTTCAGCTGATCAGGGTGCTCGAGCAGCGCGTACACGAAGTTCGGGATCTGGGTCGCGGTGGTCTCGTGGCCGGCGACGAGGATGCCGACGCAGAGGTCGACCAGTTCCAGTTCGGTGAGCCGGTCCCCGGTGTCCCGGGCCTCGATCAGCCCCGTCATCAGGTCCTGCCGCGGGCTGCGCCGGTGCTCGTCGATCAGCGAACCCATGTACGCGCGCAGCTCCTCGCGGCTGCGAAGGAACTCCTCGGCGGTCAGGGAGCTGGTGGAGAGGGCGGCATCGCTCCAGGCCCGGAACCTCGGGCGGTCCTCCTCCGGCACGCCGAGCATGCGGCAGATGACCGCGACGGGAACCGGCAGCGCGTAGTGCTCCACCAGGTCGGCCGGCTGACCCTGGGCCTCCAGCTCGTCGAGCAGGCCGTGGGCCAGCTCCCGTACCCAGGGGCGTAACTTCTCCACCTGATGCACGGTGAACGCCTTCGCCACCAGGGTGCGCAGCCGGGTGTGGCCCGGCGGGTCCATGCTCAGGATGCCGCTGTCCCGGCTTCCCTCCGACTGGCGCGGCTCGTCGTGGCGGAGGGCCTCGGCCCGGCTGAAGCGGCGGTCGCCGAGGACCAGGCGCGCGTCGGCGTAGCGGGTCGCGAGCCACGCGGGGTCCCCGTACGTCATGCGTACGCGCACGAGGCCGGGCCGCTCCAGAGCTTCCCGGTACGCGTCAGCCAGACCGAGCCCGTCCGGTTCGTTGAAGGGATAGGGAACCGGTGTCTCTCCGGCTGTGGCCGTCATGGTGTCGTCTCCCTGGCTCTCGGCGGATGAGCGGACCATCCGAGAATCAGGCGGCGCCGCCGGAGAGGTCAACAGCGCCTTGTCGGCCATCCCGGGCCGTCGCCACCACGGAGCGACGGCCCGGCTGCGCGGGAGGGGTTACGGCTTCCGTCCGACCGCCACATAGCCGGCGCTGACGATGTCGTCCTGGCCGGGGACGGGCTCACCGAGTCCGGGGTGCCATGCCTCCGCCGCCACGATGCCCGGTTCGACGATGTCGAGTCCGTCGAAGAAGCGGGCGAACTGGGCACGCGTGCGAGGTGCCAGGGTGAGGGTGTTGGCCTTGTACATCTCGTTGACCTTGCCCGCCTCCGCCGGGTGGAAGTCGGCGGTGAGATGCGAGATCACCAGATGACTGCCGGGCGCCAGCACCTCGGTCAGCCGTTCCACCAGCTCGTAGGCACCGTCCTCGTCGCTCACGAAGTGCAGCAACGAGATCAGCGAGAGGGCGACCGGCCGGCTGAAGTCCAGGGTCTTGCCCGCGTGTCCGAGAATGGCGTCCACCTCGCGGGCATCCGCCTGCACGTAGTCGATGGCGCCCTCCGGAGTGCCCTTCAGCAGGGCCTCGGCGTGCGCCAGGACGATGGGATCGTTGTCGCAGTAGACGACCCGTGCGGCCGGCGCCGCCTGTTGGGCCACTTGGTGCAGATTCGGCTCCGTGGGTATCCCCGTGCCGATGTCGAGGAACTGCCGGATCCCCTGTTCGGTGAGCCACCGGGTGGCGCGGTGCATGAAGGCGCGGTTCACCTTCGCCATGACCGGCACCGAGGGTTCGACGGCAAGCATCTGCCGTCCCATGGCCTCGTCCACCGGATAGTTGTCCTTGCCGCCGAGGAACCAGTCGTACATCCGGGCGGGATGAGGTCTGCTGGTGTCGATGCGCAGGGCGGGGGCATCGTTCTCCGGTCGGGACATGACGAACTCCTGGGTGTGCGCGGCAGCGGGATGATCAGCTTGCGACCAGAATAGGCAACGGAAGCGCCTGAAAGGCCGACGGGCGCTCAACTCCTCTGATCTACATGGCGACTTAGCCGGTGATGTCGCCTACGTACCGTGCGAGTCCCTCCAGCAGGGCCGTGCGCGGACATGCCGGTGGAAGCGGCGGGCAGGGCCACCGTCCCACCGGCACAGGACGTGCGCGGGTGTCAGCCGGTGGTGCAGGTGACGCTGGGCCAGGTCCAGTTGCCGTTGGCCTGGATGGTGGCGCCCCAGTTGTTGCCGCTGCCGTTGGACTTGGCACTCAGTACCTGGGCGCTGGGGTAGCTGGCGCTGGTGTTCCAGGTGGAGAGGACCTTGGCGGGGGAGGGGACGTTCATCGTGACGGTCCAGTTGTTCGATCCGGAGACCGAGACGTTGAGGTTGTAGCGGTCGCTCCACTTCGCACCCGCCGTGACGGTCGCGGTGCAACCGCCGTTGCCGCCACCCCCACCCCCACCGCCGCTGCCGCTGTCAGGAGCGACGGCGCGGCCGGTCTGCGGCGAGATCATGCCGGTGCAGAGCCCTCGGCTCGCCAGGCCCTGGGCGATGCGCGGGATGGCCGCGAGGGTGTTGGCCGGCCAGTCGTGCATCAGGATGATCTGGCCGTCGGTCAGCCGGGCGCTGGCCTGCACGATCGCGTCGGTGCTCGCGTTGTTCCAGTCCTGCGAGTCGACGTCCCAGATGATCTGGGTCAGGCCGTACTTGTCCGCGGCCGCCCGCACCGTCGCGTGGGTCTCACCGTACGGAGGACGGAACAGCTTCGGCGTGCCCCCGCCCCCGGCGGCGATGGCCTGCTGTGTCCGGGAGAGCTCCGAGTCGACCTGCGCCTGACTCTGCTGGGTCAGGTGCGGGTGCGTGTAACTGTGGTTGCCGACCCACATGCCGGCGTCCACCTGTGCCCGCACCTTGGCCGGATCGGCCGCGGCGTACTGGCCCTGGTTGAACATCGTGGCCCGCAGCCCGTTCTGCTCGAGGGCGCTGAGCAGGGCCGGAGTGCTGCCCGACGGGCCGTCGTCGAAGGTGAGCCCGACGTACCCGTTGCAGGCGGCGCCGGCCGCGGCATGGGAGGGAGCGGTGTCCACGGCGACCGTGGCGGTCGCGGCCGTCGCGGCGACGGCCAGTGCCGTGACCACCGGCCGCAGGGACAGGCGTGGCGTGATGCGCATACGGGTGAGTCCTTTCTCGTCATGACGGACAGGGACAAAGGGGGAGAGACGGCTGACCGTGGGGCGGCGTTCCCCGCCGCCCCACGGCCGGGGACGTACCGGCTGCGCGGGTGTCAGCCGGTGGTGCAGGTGACGCTGGGCCAGGTCCAGTTGCCGTTGGCCTGGATGGTGGCGCCCCAGTTGTTGCCGCTGCCGTTGGACTTGGCACTCAGTACCTGGGCGCTGGGGTAGCTGGCGCTGGTGTTCCAGGTGGAGAGGACCTTGGCGGGGGAGGGGACGTTCATCGTGACGGTCCAGTTGTTCGATCCGGAGACCGAGACGTTGAGGTTGTAGCGGTCGCTCCACTTCTCGCCCGCGGTCACGGTGGCGGTGCAGCCTCCGCCTCCGCCTCCGCCTCCGCCTCCGCCACCGCCGGATGTGCCGCCCACGGTGATGTTGGAGCTCCCGCTGCTCTGGTAGCCCTCCGTCGCCATGATCATGTAGTTGAAGGTGCCCAGATTCATCCCCTGCCGGGCCCACGCGTCGAAGTGGTTGCCGGTGGTGATGGTTCCGCCGGTCCGCTTCGACTGCCGGACGCTCCAGAACTGCTTGAACGTGCGAGTGCCCTCGATCGACGGGGCGTTGACGCGCGTCGTCTCGTAGATGTCGTACGTCCCGCCGTCGCTGGTGACGGTGCCCTTGAAGGTGCCTGTCGGGCGGTAGGTGCCCCAGTTGTCGACGATGTAGTACTCCACGAGCGGGTTCGTCGACCACCCGTAGAGGGTGAGGTAGGCGTTGCCGGACGGGTTGAAGGAGCCCGAGTACGTCACGCTCCTGCGGCCTCCGGTGCTCCATCCCTTGCCTGCGACGAAGTTGCCGGTGTTGCTCCACGACGTGCTGTAACCACCGCCGGACGACAGGTTCATCGAGACGGTGCCGGGGCTGTCGGTCCAGAAGGAGTAGTAGTAACCGTTGTCGGTGCCGGTCCGGTTCGAGTTGACGACCGTGTCGGCGCTCGCGCTGCCAGGCAGGGCCAGCACGGCCACGGCGGCCATCGCCATGGCGAGGACATTGCGGATGGACCGTCTGAGCCGGCCGCGTGTGCGGCTCGTCGACTGTGCGGGTGCGTCGTTCATGTGCGTGCTTTCCTCCTCGTCCTCATGAGGCCGGGTGGGGGTTCCGGGCAGCGCGAGACGCCCTCTGTGGGGGGAGTCGGTGCACGGGCGATCACGCGATGACGTGTGGGTGTCGCGCTTCCCGGCCGGACTGGGCCGGCCGTCGTGCTCGGTGACCGGCCTGGTGTGCCGGGTCGGGGTGACCCGGATCGACAGTGATTGAGGTCTGTCGACGGCGAACAGTGTTGAACCGGCCCCGCCGGGTGTCAATAGTTTCGGCGAGGATTACGAAACCATCGATCGGGGGATTGAGCTCTTCGAAGGCCATTTCGCCAGTTCAGCCGTGCTTGCGTTTGCTCGGCATGGAGTGGGTTGTCGTGCTCCGTGGGAAAAGGGTTGGAATTCACGTCCGAAGCTTTCGAAAGTTTCGGTGGCGTGAGAGGCGGGCAGAGAGGGGGAACGAGAACGGCGGCGGTTCCCTCCGGAACCGCCGCCGCTGACCGCCGGGCCGTGTCAGCCCTTGTTCACGTCCCTGAGCGCGGTGTTGAGCTCCAGGACGTTGACCCGGGGCTCGCCCATGAACCCGAGCGTGCGGCCCTCGGTGTGCTCGGCCACCAGCTTCGCGACCTGCTCGACGGGGAGGTCGTTCTTCTCGGCGACCCGGTGGACCTGGAGCCTCGCGTACACCGGGGAGATGTCCGGGTCGAGCCCCGAGCCGGAGGAGGTGACCGCGTCGGCCGGCACGTCCTGGGGCCGCACCGTGTGGGACGGAGTGGAGTTGTCCGCCACGACCGCGGCCTTCGCCTCCTTGACCCACGCGACCAGGTCTTCGTTGTCCGCCGAGCGGTTGGTGGCACCCGAGAGGATCAGCGAGTACTGAAGGTTCACGCTGTTGCTGCCCAGACCGTTCGACGGGCGGGGCTGGAACCACTTCAGATCCGGCTTCGCCACCTCGCCCGGGTCGTCGGGGTTCTGCTTCGGCAGGTTGTACGTCTGCCCGATCAGGGACGAACCGACGGTCCGGCCGTCCCCGTCACTGATCTCGGAACCATTGGCCTTTTCGCTGAAGAGCGCCTGGGCGACGCCCGTGACGGCGAGCGGGTAGAGGACGCCGCAGATGACGCTGAGGACGAGCAGGGCACGCAGCCCCGCTCCGACGAGGCGGGCGGTGTTCTTGAGAGAGGTGTTCATGGCTGATCAGCCGTTTCTGGTTCATGGTTCAGGAGAGCCCGGGAACGAGGGAGAGGAGCAGGTCGATGATCTTGATGCCGATGAACGGGGCGACCAGGCCGCCGAGTCCGTAGATCCCGAGGTTGCGCCGCAGCATCCTGTCGGCGCCTGCCGGCCGGTACCTGACCCCCTTGAGGGCCAGCGGTACGAGGGCGATGATGATCAGTGCGTTGAAGATGACGGCGGACAGGATCGCGGACTCGGGTGACGCGAGCCCCATGATGTTCAGCTTGTCCAGGCCCGGGTACACCACCGCGAACATGGCCGGGATGATCGCGAAGTACTTCGCGACGTCGTTGGCGATGGAGAAGGTCGTCAGTGCGCCCCGCGTGATGAGGAGCTGCTTGCCGATCGCGACGATCTCGATGAGTTTGGTGGGGTCGGAGTCCAGATCGACCATGTTCCCGGCCTCCTTGGCGGCCGAGGTGCCGGTGTTCATCGCCACGCCGACATCCGCCTGGGCCAGCGCCGGGGCGTCGTTGGTGCCGTCCCCCGTCATCGCGACGAGTTTGCCTCCCGCCTGTTCCCGCTTGATGAGGGCCATCTTGTCCTCGGGGGTCGCCTCGGCGAGGAAGTCGTCGACTCCCGCCTCGTCGGCGATCGCCTTGGCGGTCAGCGGGTTGTCGCCCGTGATCATGACGGTCCGGATGCCCATCCGCCGGAGTTCGTCGAAGCGCTCCCGCATGCCGTCCTTGACGACGTCCTTCAGATGGATGACGCCCAGGATCCGCGCACCCTTCGCGTCCTCCACGGCGACGAGCAGCGGGGTGCCGCCCGCCTCCGAGATCCGGCCGGCGAGCGAGCCGGCGTCGTCGGCGACGTGACCGCCCCGCTCCCGCACCCACGCCACAACCGAACCCGCCGCTCCCTTACGGGCCTTGCGGCCGTCCACGTCCACCCCCGACATACGGGTCTGCGCCGTGAAGGCGACCCATGTGGCGTGGGAGAGCTCGCCCTGGTGGCGTTCGCGCAGACCGTACTTCTCCTTCGCGAGGACCACGACCGACCGGCCTTCGGGGGTCTCGTCGGCCAGCGAGGACAGCTGCGCCGCATCGGCCAGCTCCGCCTCGGTCGCCCCCCTCACCGGTACGAACTCCGCTGCCTGGCGATTCCCGAGCGTGATCGTGCCGGTCTTGTCGAGCAGCAGGGTGGAGACGTCACCCGCCGCCTCCACCGCGCGCCCCGACATGGCCAGCACATTGCGCTGGACGAGACGGTCCATGCCCGCGATGCCGATCGCGGAGAGGAGGGCCCCGATGGTCGTCGGGATCAGGCAGACCAGCAGCGCGGTCAGCACGATCATGGACTGCCTGGCACCGGCGTACACCGCGAACGGCTGGAGGGTGACGACGGCGAGCAGGAAGACGATGGTCAGCGAGGCGAGCAGGATGTTCAGCGCGATCTCGTTGGGGGTCTTCTGCCGGGCGGCGCCCTCGACCAGGGCGATCATCCGGTCGATGAAGGTCTTCCCCGGCTCGGTGGTGATCCGGACGACGATCCGGTCGGAGAGCACCTTCGTACCGCCGGTGACGGCACTGCGGTCGCCGCCCGACTCCCGGATCACCGGGGCGGACTCGCCGGTGACGGCCGACTCGTCGACGGACGCCACGCCCTCGACGACGTCACCGTCGCCGGGAATGACGTCGCCGGCCTCGCAGACGACCAGGTCACCGACGCGCAGCTCGGTGCCGGGCACCTCCACCTCGTCACGGCCGTCCAGCCGGCGGGCGACCGTGTCGGTCTTCGCCTTGCGCAGGGTGTCGGCCTGGGCCTTGCCACGCCCCTCGGCGACGGCCTCGGCGAGGTTGGCGAAGAGGGTGGTCAGCCACAGCCAGGCCGTGATGGCCCAGCCGAACCAGTCACCCGGATCCTGGAGCGCCAGCAGGGTGGTGACCACCGAGCCGACCAGCACCACGAACATGACCGGGGACTTGATCATGACGCGTGGGTCGAGTTTCCTCACCGCGTCGGGCAAGGACCTCAGCAACTGCTTCGGGTCGAAGAGACCCCCGCCGACACGTCCGGCCGCGGCTGCGCCCTCGCCGGGCAGGTCTTCGTGCGGGGCTCGGGTGGGGGTGACGGTACTCATGAGGCGAGTCCTTCGGCGAGCGGCCCCAGCGCCAGGGCCGGGAAGTAGGTCAGACCGGTGAGGATGAGGATCGTGCCGACGAGCAGGCCCGCGTAGAGGGGCTTGTCGGTCCGCAGGGTTCCCGCCGTGGCGGGGGCCGGGTGCTGTTCGGCGAGCGAGCCGGCCAGCGCAAGGACGAACACCATCGGGAGGAAGCGGCCGAGCAGCATCGCGATCCCGATGGTCGTGTTGAACCACTGGGTGTCGGCGTTGAGCCCGGCGAAGGCGGAGCCGTTGTTGTTGGCGCCGGAGGTGTAGGCGTACAGGATCTCGGAGAACCCGTGCGCGCCGCTGTTGGTCATCGAGTCGGCCGGGGTCGGCAGGGCCATCGCCACCGCGGTGAAGCAGAGCACCAGCGCCGGCGTGATCAGGATGTAGCACGCCGCGAGCTTGATCTGACGGGTGCCAATCTTCTTGCCGAGGTACTCGGGTGTGCGGCCGACCATGAGGCCGGCGATGAACACGGCGATGACCGCCATCACCAGCATGCCGTAGAGGCCGGATCCGACACCGCCGGGCGCGATCTCCCCCAACTGCATGCCGAGCATGGTGATGCCGCCGCCCAGCCCCGTGTACGAGGAGTGGAAGGAGTTCACCGCACCGGTCGACGTGAGGGTGGTCGCCACGGCGAAGATCGACGATCCGCCGATGCCGAACCGTGTCTCCTTGCCCTCCATCGAACCGCCGGCGAGGTCGAGGGCCGGGCCGTGGTGGGCGAACTCGGTCCACATCATCAGCGCCGTGAAACCGATCCAGACGGTGGCCATCGTGGCGAGGATCGCATAGCCCTGCCGCAGGTTGCCGACCATGCGGCCGAAGGTGCGGGTCAGCGCGAACGGGATCAGGAGGATCAGGAAGATCTCGAACAGGTTGGAGAAGGGGCTCGGATTCTCGAAGGGGTGGGCGGAGTTGGCGTTGAAGTAGCCGCCACCGTTCGTGCCCAGCTCCTTGATGACCTCCTGCGAGGCGACCGCGCCCCCGTTCCACTGCTGGGTACCGCCCGTGAACTGCCCGACCTCGTGGATGCCGGAGAAGTTCTGGATGACACCGCACGCCACCAGTACGACCGCGCCGGTCACGGCGATCGGCAGGAGGATGCGCACGGTGCCACGGACCAGGTCCGTCCAGAAGTTGCCGAGCTCGCCGGTGCGGGAGCGCGAGAACCCGCGTACGAGGGCCACGGCCACGGCCATGCCGACAGCGGCCGAGACGAAGTTCTGCACCGCGAGGCCGCCGGTCTGCACGACGTGGCCCATGGCCTGTTCGCCGTAGTACGACTGCCAGTTGGTGTTCGCCACGAAGGACGCCGCGGTGTTGAACGCCTGGTCCGGGTCGATCGACACGAAGCCGAGCGATCCGGGCAGGACTCCCTGCAGACGCTGAAGCGCGTAGAGAAAGAGGACACTCACCGCGGAGAAGGCGAGTACGCCGCGCAGATAGGCGGGCCAGCGCATCGACGCCGACGGATCGGCTCCGACGGCACGATAAAGCCACTTCTCCGGCCGGTAATGCTTTTCCGAGGAGTAGACCCGGGCCATGTAGTCACCGAGCGGACGGTATGCGAGGGCAAGCGCCGAAATCAGCGCGAGCAGCTGAAGCACACCAGCTGTTACAGGGCTCATAGCGAGCTTCAGAACCTCTCCGGGTACACGAGCGCAAGGACGAGGTACACCAGCAGGGAGACGGCCACGACCAGGCCGGCGATGTTCTCGGCGGTCACAGCTTCGTCACCCCCCTTGCGATGAGAGCCACCAGTGCGAAAACCGCGATCGTGGTGGCGACGAAGGCCAGATCGGCCATCGTGAGCTCCTGTGTGAAGTGAAAGGAATGGAGTCGGCCGGTGCGGCCGAAGAAAAGCAAACCGCGTGGCCCGCCGGGTGTTGAGCGCCTTTGACGGGCTCCATACGGGCGGGGCCGGATTCTTGACGCGGTCCGTACGCGGAGGGAGGCGTCATTCCGGGCGGAAATTCCGGGCCGCGCCCCGCTTCCCGGACGGGTACGCTCTCGCGTCAGCGTGTGGTGTGTGCGAGCGGGAGGAACCGAATGGATATCGACCCCGGCCCGGCCGTCGTTCTGATCACCGGTGTGATGGCGTCGGGGAAGTCGACCGTGGCCCAGCTCCTGGCCGGGCGTCTGCCCCGCGCGGCGCATGTGCGAGGCGACGTGTTCCGCCGTATGGCCGTCTCGGGCCGGGAGGAGCTGATGCCGGAGGAGACCGCAGAGGCCAGGGCCCAACTGGAGCTCCGCCAAAGGCTCTCCGCGCTCGTGGCCGACGAGTACGCGCGCGACGGGTGGACCGCGATCGTCCAGGACGTCGTCCTCGGCGCGGACCTGGAGCGCTATGTCGCGAGGGTGCGCACACGTCCCCTGTACGTCGTCGTGCTGGCTCCCTCCGCCGCGGTCGTGCGGGACAGGGAGGCGGCGCGCTCGAAGACCGGCTACGGCGCCTGGACGGTCGACGCGCTCGACCGCAGTCTCCGGGAGGAGACGGCCGGCATCGGCCTCAGGCTGGACACCTCGCGGCAGACACCCGACGAGACGGTTGCGGCGATCCTGGCCGGCCTCCCCGCGGCGCGTGTCCACGGCGGCTGAGGGCGCGGTGCCGACGGACTCCGCGGACCCGCTCTCCTAGTCGGCTCGATGATTTGCCTAATGCCTCTAGGTAAACGCATAATCGAACCCGGTTGAGGAAGGGTGACCATGGCACGAGCAGGACTGACCGCAGAGCGCCTGACGCGGGCCGGAGCTGACATGGCCGACGAGGTCGGCTTCGACAACGTGACCGTCGCGGCGCTCGCCCGGCAGTTCGGCGTCAAGGACGCCAGCCTCTATTCGCATCTGAAGAACTCCCAGGACCTCCGGACGAGGATCGCCCTGCTGGCCCTGGCGGAACTCGCCGACCGCGTCGCCGCCGCTCTGGCCGGGCGAGCGGGCAAGGACGCGCTGGAGGCGTTCGCGAACGCCTACCGCGACTACGCCCGGGAGCACCCCGGCCGCTACGCCGCGGCGCAGCTCAGGCTCGACCCGGAGGCGGCCGCAGCCAGTGCCGGTGGACGGCACGCCCAGATGACGCGGGCGATCCTGCGCGGCTACGACCTCACGGAGCCCGACCAGACCCATGCGGTCCGGCTGCTGGGCAGCGTCTTCCACGGCTACATCAGCCTGGAATCGGGCGGGAGTTTCAGCCACAGCGCCCCCGGCACCCAGGAGACCTGGTCACGGGTCCTGGACGCCCTCGACGCGCTGCTGCGCAACTGGCCCACACCCTGAATCCGGCCCGCCCTTCCCGGCCGGGCCGACGCGCGACGGAACAGGTACCGAGAATGAGCACCAGGCCCCAGCTGCTGACGACCCCCCTCACCGAAGACCTGCTGCGCGGCGCCCTCGACGTGGAGCGCACCGAGCACGGTCTGCTGCCGCACCGGCTGCCCGCGCATGCGCGCGCCCGGAACACCGACGGCCAGCTGGCCATGGCGGAGTCCCAGCCCTCCGGAGTGCGCCTCGTCATGCGCACGCGGGCGACCGTCGTGGAGCTGGACACCCTGCCCACCAAGCGGGTGTACACGGGCGCACCGCCCAGGCCGGACGGCGTCTACGACCTGCTGGTCGACGGCCGCCTCGCGGGCCGGGCCTCGGTGACCGGCGGCAACACCCTCACCATCGACATGGCCACCGGGTCGGCCGAGGTCAGGCCGGGGCCGGTGGGCACCCTGCGCTTCAGCGGTCTGTCCGACGCTCCGAAGGACCTCGAGATCTGGCTGCCTCACAACGAGACCACCGAACTGGTCGCCCTGCGCACCGACGCCCCGGTCGAACCGGTCCCGGACCGGGGCCGCCCGGTCTGGCTCCATCACGGCAGCTCCATCAGCCACGGCTCCGACGCCGCGAGCCCCACCACCACCTGGCCCGCGCTGGCCGCCGCCCACAGCGGGGTGGAGCTGGTCAATCTGGGGTTCGGCGGCAGCGCCCTGCTCGATCCGTTCACCGCCCGCGCCCTGCGCGACACACCCGCCGACCGGATCAGCGTCAAGGTCGGCATCAACCTGGTCAACACGGACGCGATGCGCCTGCGCGCCTTCACCCCGGCCGTCCACGGCTTCCTCGACACGATCCGCGAAGGCCACCCCACCACCCCGTTGCTGGTCGTCTCGCCCATCCTCTGCCCCATCCACGAGAAGACCCCCGGGCCCAGCGCACCGGACCGCAGCGCCCTCGGTGAGGGGAAGCTGAAGTTCAGCGCCGCGGGAGACCCGGCCGAAACGGCCGCCGGCAAGCTCACGCTGAGCGTCATCAGGGACGAACTCGCCCGCATCGTCGAGCAGCGGACGGCCGAGGACCCGAATCTGCACCACCTCGACGGCCGCGAGCTCTACGGCGAGGCCGACTCCGCGGAGCTGCCGCTCCCCGACGCCCTGCACCCCGACGCGGCCACACACCGTCGTATCGGCGCACGCTTCGCGAAGCTGGCCTTCGACGCGGGCGGTCCGCTCGCCGTCGCGGGCCGCTGAGCCAATCGGCTGTGCCGGGGGAAGCCGCCGGTTGAGAGCGGGAACCCGCAAAGGCATTCTTGAACAAAGGTCGCATATAGGTGTTCGTGGGCGACCTGCCTAGGCGATGGACGAGTGATGAGCCCATGAGCATGGACGAGACCGGGCGCGCGGGTGCGTCCGCGGACAGGGGTGCACGTGCGGCCGCCGGTCGAGGGCCGTCCGTCGGCGTACCGTCCGAGGAGATGCGCTGCCGGATCCTGGAGCAGCTGCCGGTGCTGGTTGCGTACTTCGACCGGGACCGGAGACTCGCCATGGCCAACGCCGCCTCGGCCGCCTCCGTCGGCAGGACCGAGGCATCCCTGCTCGGCCTGCAGCCCGGCGAGGTGGAGCCCGGCCTGGTCCTGCAGGGCGGGGAAGGTCTCGCGGCGGCGATCGAGCGGGTGCTCAGGACGGGCGAGGGCGAGCCGTACGAGACGCACCTCGTGGTCAGCGACAGCGAGCACATCTGGCAGGCCGCCCTGTCGCCGGTACGGAACGCCGCCGGCGAGGTCGAGGGCGTGGCCGTCGTGACACTGGACACGACCGAGCAGTTCTGGGCGCGGAAGCGCCTGGGCGTCCTGAACAAGGCCAGCCGGCGTATCGGCAGCACGCTCGATGTGGGGCGCACCGCTGAGGAGCTGGCGGAGCTCGCCGTCGAGGACTTCGCCGACTTCGTCGCTGTCGACCTGCTCTCCGAGGTACTGACGGGCGGCGAGGCGCGTTCGGTGCTCCACAGGGACACCATCAGCTTCCACCGGGTGGCCCAGCAGTCGGTGCTCGAAGGATGCCCCGAGTCGGTCGTCCCGCTCGGTGAGACCCACGCGTACGACCGGGACTCGGAGGTGGGCCGCGCGCTGGTCCGCGGGGAGCCGGTGCGCTTCACCGTCGACGAGGAGGCACTGCGGCGCTGGAATTTGGTCGATCCCGCACGGGCGCGGAGCCTGCACGAGAACAAGATCCACTCGGTGCTGGTGGTTCCGCTGCGGGCCCGTGGCATCACTCTCGGCACGTCCTTGTTCTGCCGGCACAGGACCCCCGGCGGGTTCGGGGCCGCGGATCTGCAGCTCGCCGCCGAACTCGTCTCGCGCGCGGCCGTCTGCGTGGACAACGCCCGCCGGTACACCCGCGAGCGGGCCACGGCGCTCGCACTGCAGCGCAGCCTGCTGCCGCGCCGGGCGGCCCGGCAGCAGGCGGTCGAGGTCACGGCACGCTATCTCCCGAACACCGACGGGGCCGGGATCGGCGGGGACTGGTTCGACGTGATCCCGCTGTCCGGCGCGCGGGTCGCGCTCGTGGTCGGCGACGTCGTCGGTCACGGTCTGCACGCCTCGGCCACCATGGGCAGGCTCCGCACCGCCGTACGGACCCTCGCCGATGTCGACCTCGCGCCCGAGGAACTCCTCACGCAGCTCGACGCCCTGGTGCTCACGCTCGACCGTGAACAGCCGGCGGACAGCTCCGAGGGCGCGCAGGTCGCCGGTGCCACCTGCCTCTACGCCGTCTACGACCCGTCGACAGGGCTCTGCACGATGGCCAGGGCGGGCCACCCCGAGCCGCTGCTGGCCTGCCCGGACGGCACCGTCAGACAGCTGCCGCTGCCCTCCGGGCCACCGCTCGGTGTGGGCGGCCTGACCTTCCGGGGGGCCGAGTTCGAGCTGCCCGAGGGCAGCCGGCTCGCCCTGTACACGGACGGCCTGATCGAGACGGCGGGCCGGGACCGCGATCACGCCCTCGCCGAGCTCCGCGATCTGCTCGGCGGCTCCACGGACTCGCTCGAAGAGGCCTGCGACACCGTCATGGACGCGCTGGTCCCCGAGCAGCCGAACGACGACGTCGCCCTGCTGTTGGCCCGTACCCGGCGCCTCGACGCGGGCCACTACGCCGCGTGGGACCTCCCCGCCGACCCGTCCGTCGTCTCCAACGCCCGTAAGCGTGCCGCCGCCCAGCTCACGGCGTGGGGCCTGGACGACGCGGTGTTCACCACCGAGCTGGTCGTCAGCGAACTGGTCACCAACGCCATCCGCTACGGTGCCGAACCGATCCGGCTCCGCCTCATCCGCGACACCGCGCTCATCTGCGAGGTCTTCGACGGCAGCAGCACCGCCCCTCATCTGCGCCGCGCCCGGATCTTCGACGAAGGCGGACGCGGCCTCCTGCTCGTCGCGAGTCTCACCGAGCGCTGGGGCACCCGCTACACCAGCGACGGCAAGACCATCTGGGCCGAACAGCCGCTGCCGGACGCGGAGGTGGCGGACCTGGTCTGAGGCGGTGAGAAGCTGGTTTCCCCGATGGCTTCCGGCCGGCATGCATGCGCACCCGTGCCGCTCCGGTCATGCCGGTTCGCGTATGACGCCGGCGAGGACCGTGGTCACCATTCTGTGCACCGCGTCGGCTCCCGGCGAGGGGTTGTCCCGGTCGGCGAACAGCAGATGGCCGGCCCCGATCAGGGTCGGGGCGAGCGTGCCGATGTCGGCGTCCGCGTCGATCCGGCCCAGCTCGCGCTCCGCGGTGAGGTAGGAGCCGACCATCGTCACCCCTTCCGACAGGACCGGGACACCGGTCGGCCAGGTCCGGCGCAGCCTGGCGCGCAGCTCGTCGCGGAACGTGATGAGGGGGATGATCGCGACGGCGACCGAGCCGAACAGAACCGTCAGGGCGGGAGCGAGATTGCCTGTGACGGTGCCCGTCCCCGCGGAGTCCCGGAGGGCGGCTGCCCGGGTTTCCATCTCGCCGGTCCGTTCCAGGACGAGTGCGGTGAGGAAGTCGTCGAAGTCGGTGAAATGGCGGTGCAGGACGCCCTTGGCGCACCCCGCCTCCGTGGTGACCGCCCGGCTGGTCAGCGCGCTCGGCCCGTCCCGGAGCAGGACACGCTCCGCGGCGTCGAACAACTGCTGACGCGCGTCGCGGATGTGCACCCCTGTCGGCATCGGGCTCCCCATTTTGTTCGGTCCATTGAGTGAGTGGGCATGCGCCCACTAAGGTGGGCGCATGCCCACTCTACCGAAGGAACAGCCAGCGCCTCCCGGGGGCGAGCCCCATCGGGCCCGGGAGGTGGCGGAGTCGTTCGGCTCGGACGCCGAGCGTTACGACCGGGCCCGTCCTCCTTACCCGGACGCCCTCGTACAGGCCGTGATCGCCGCCTGCCCCGGCACTCGCGTCCTCGACGTCGGCTGCGGCACCGGCATCGGAGCCCGGCAGTTCCGGGCAGCCGGCTGCACCGTGCTCGGCATCGACCCCGACGCGCGGATGGCCGGCATCGCGCGGCGCAGCGGCATCGAGGTCGAGGTGGCGACGCTGGAGGCCTGGGATCCGGGCGACCGCCGGTTCGACATGGTCGTGGCCGGGCAGGCCTGGCACTGGATCGACCCGGTCGCCGGTGCGGCCAGGGCCGCGCAGGTGCTGCGGCCCGGCGGGCGGCTGGCGGCGTTCTGGCATGTCTTCGAGCCTCCGCCCGAGGTGACGGACGCCTTCGTCAGGGCCTACCGGCGGGAGGTGCCCGATTCGCCGTTCGCCCGGCCGGTGGCCGAGAGGTCCGGGAACCCGTACGAGGCGATCCTCGACAGGGCCGCGGAAGGGATTGGCGAGGCAGGCGGCTTCGGTGAAGCCGAGCGGTGGCGCTTCGGCTGGGAGCGGGCCTACACCCGAGACGAATGGCTGGACCTGCTGCCCACCCAGGGTTCGCTCACCCGGCTCCCGGCGGGACGGCTGGCGAAGGTGCTGGAGGAGGTCGGGGCCGCGATCGACGCGATGGGCGGCGGTTTCACGATGTCCTCCGCCACCGTGGCGGTCACCGCCGTCCGCGGCGGAACGGCCTGACCCGGCCATGGCGAAGGCTCCCGGTGCCGTCGCGTGGCACCGGGAACCGTAGGGTCTTCCGCCCGGATCAGACCGCCGGTGCCGGGTAGGTCGGGTACTCGACCCCGGAGACGTGCTGGACGACCCGGACGACCTGGGAGGAGTAGCCGAACTCGTTGTCGTACCAGAGGTAGAGGATCGCGTTGTCGCCCTCGACCTTGGTGGCTCCGGCGTCGACGATCGAGGCGTGGCGCGAGCCGATGAAGTCGCTCGAGACCGCGTCGGGGGCGGTGATGAAGTCGATCTGGCGCCTGAGCGGCGAGGTCAGCGACACGTTACGGAGGTGGTCGAGGACCTCCTGCCGGCTGGTACCGCGTGCGAGTTGCAGGTTCAGGATCGCGATCGAGACGTCCGGCACCGGGACCCGGATCGAGCTGCCGGTGATCTTCGCGTCGAGGTCGGGCAGCGCCTTGGTGACGGCGGAGGCGGCGCCCGTCTCGGTGATGACCATGTTGAGCGGCGCCGAGCGCCCCCGGCGGTCCGAGTTGTGGTAATTGTCCAGCAGGTTCTGGTCGTTGGTGAACGAGTGGACCGTCTCCACATGGCCGCGCAGCACGCCGTACTCGTCCGCCATCGCCTTCAGCGGCGGGACGATCGCGTTGGTGGTGCAGGAGGCGCAGGAGATGATCTGCTCGTCCGGCTTGATCGTGTCGTGGTTCACCCCGTGCACGATGTTGGGGACGTCGCCCTTGCCGGGCGCCGTCAGGACGACCTTCGCGATGCCGGGGCGCAGGTGCTTGGAGAGCCCCTCGCGGTCGCGCCAGCGGCCCGTGTTGTCGATGAGGATGGCGTCCTTGATGCCGTGCGCCGTGTAGTCCACAGCCGTCGGGTCGTCGGAGTAGATCACCTGGATCTCGTTGCCGTTGGCGATGATCCGGCTGTTCGCCTCGTCGACGGTGATCGTGCCCTGGAACTGGCCGTGGATGGAGTCCCGGCGCAGCAGCGAGGCGCGCTTCACGAGGTCCTGCCCGGCGCCCTGGCGTACGACGATGGCGCGCAGCCGCAGGCCGTTGCCGGAGCCGGTCTTCTCGATGAGCAGCCGGGCCAGGAGGCGGCCGATGCGGCCGAACCCGTAGAGGACCACGTCACGCGCCTCGCGGCGCTCCGTCTTGTTGACGCCCGTGGCCCCGGCCACGGCCTCGGCGGTGAAGTCGCCCACCGACAGGCCGCGGTCGTCCGTCCGGTACGTCGCCGCGAGCATGCCCAGATCGATCTGGGACGGACCGAGGTCGAGCGCCGTGAGGGCGTGCAGGAACGGCAGCGTCTCGGTGACCGAGAGCTCCTCGCCGGCTATCTGCCGGGCGAAACGGTGGGTCTTGAGGATGCTGACCACCGACTTGTTCACCAGGGAGCGGCTGTGGAGCAGGATCGTGACGTCCCGCTCCCGGTGCAGCTTCCCGATGATCGGGATCATCGACTCCGCGATCTCCTCGCGGGTCTTCCAATTGGTGAACGAGTCCTCGGTGGCAGTCACAAGTCCATCTTTCGAGCTAGGCGGTGCTCATATGTTAACCGCACCAGATTTTGATCATGCAAGCGGTGCCGCCTGTTGTCACCTGCACGAACTACTGTGCGGGCGGGTCGGGACAGCAGAACCGGCAGTCGGAGGAGAGGTCTTATGGGGACAGTCGTCCATGTGCCGCAGACGCGGGACATGATCGGGGAGGAGCTCTCGGGGGACGAGGCGCTCAGCGCGCTGCGCCATTACGGCGGGCGCAAGCTGCTCCTGGACGCCTTCGCGAGGTTCCGGTACGCCGACGGGTTCAGCTTCGCGAGGTCCCTCGGGTTTCAGGTGGTCGTGGGCATGGTGCCGTTCGTGATCGCGCTGGTGGGCGTGGCCACGACGGTGCACACCGAGAGCATCGGCCGCGTGATCGAGCTGACGCTCGGAAGGATCGTGCCCGGCGCCAGCGCGGAACTCGTGCAAGGTGCGTTGCGGGACACCCGCCGGAGTGCGGGCTCCACCACGGCGGGGGCGCTGGCGATGTGGCTCGGCCTCGGCTTCGCCGTGCTCAATCTCGCCTCGGCGATGGGCCAGATCGAGCGGGGCTGCAACCGCATCTACGGCATCGAGCGCGACCGCCCCTTCCTCGCCAAGTACGGTCGCGGACTGCTGCTGGCAGTCGCCGCGGGGCTGCCTCTGATGCTGGGGTTCCTCGTGCTGGTCGCCGGCGAAGCCGTCGGGGACGCGGTGGTGGAGGCCCTCGGCTGGTCGCGGTCCTGGCTCGGCTGGTGGGGCGTCCTGGAGGTACCCGTCGGAACGGTCTGCGCCGCCTTGGCCTCCGCCGTGATCTTCCGCTGGTCACCCCGGCGGGTGCAGCCCGGCTACACCTGGCTGGTCTTCGGCTCCGCCGTGCACCTGGTCCTGTGGGTCGCGGCCACCTGGCTGCTCACGTTCTACGTGGGAAAGAGCGGTTCGTTCGGCGCCGTCTACGGACCCCTGACCGCGTTCGTGGCGCTGCTGCTGTGGGCCAACCTGACCGGCATCGTCCTGTTCCTCGGGATCGCGTTCGCGGCTCAACTGGAGGCCGCACGGGCGGGTATCACCGAGCCCGTCCGGCCGGACCCCGGCCCCGGCACCTGAAGCCCGTCCGGCCGCGGGGACGCATCGGTCGCGGCAGGCGGGGCAGGCGCCAGTCATGCAGGGAAGCCACGCACAGGCCAGGACGGACCCGCTCCACGGCGCGCCCCTCCGTGTGCCGGACGACGTCGAACACCCCTCGAAGCACGGTGGCGGGGGCCGCCACCGACTGCTCAGGCACCGAAAGGGCGACTGGCACCGGCGCGTGCTCGCCTACAGCGAGGTCGAGCTGGTGCAGTCGTCCGGGCAGGAGGCCGGTGACACGCAGTGTCTGCTCCTGGTACACGTGCGCAAGGTGGTGGGCCACGTGGATTTCCGCCTCTGCGCCTCCTGCGCGGAGGCGGTCATCACCGACGTGCTCATCGAGAAGCAGTTCCATCGCAGCGGGCTGGGCACCAGGGCGCTCTCCCACCTGCGAGCCCGGTATCCGGGAGTCGTCTGGCGCACCACGCTCGATCGGCGCGGAACGCGCGACCTCATGCGCCGGATGCGGGTGCCGAGGCAGGCCGAGGGCAGCCGGTGCTCCCACGCGGACGAGTGACAGTCGATCCCGTTCCCGCGGCGACGTTTCCGGCATCGCCCCCTGCTCGGTCCCGGAACGGCCTAGTCTGGTCGCCCATGAGCACCTTGCAGTCCATCCATGACGTGCCCGTCCTGATGTGCCCCTCCCAGGGCGAGACCGTCCACGGGGAGAGGGAGGCCCTGGATCTCATCGGCGACGCGGGCTACCAGGGCGCCCGGTGGGCCGTCATCCCCGTCGGGCGCCTCGATGAGAGCTTCTTCCGGCTGGAGACCCGCGTCGCGGGAGACATCGTCCAGAAGTTCGTGCAGTACGGCGTGGGACTGGTGGTGATCGGCGACGTCTCCCACCACGTGCGGGAGAGCGCCGCGCTCCGGGACTTCGTCCGGGAGTGCAACCGGGGGACCCAGACCTGGTTCGTCGCCGACGAGGACGAGCTGCGCGAGCGGCTGAAGGGCTGACGGCCCGGCACGGAACACCCGGGCGGGAGCGGAACCTTGCCGGCCCGGCGGTCATTCCGCCGCGCCGGCCCGCTCCTCGTCGGCGTCGAGGATCGAGATCTCCAGCTTGCGGAGCAGCCGCGCGAGCTGCCGGCGCTCGGAGGGGGACAACCCTGCGAGCATCCGGTTCTCGTTGTCCAGGTGCTCGGTGAACGCCGTGTCCACCGTCGCCAGGCCCTTCTCCGTCAGCCGGGAGTAGACGACCCTGCGGTCCTGGGTGTCCCGCTCCCGGACGATGAGGCCGTCCTTCTCCAGGCGGTCGATCCGCAGGGTCACACCCGCCGACGACACCAGCCCGGAGTCGGCGAGCTGACCGGCCGTCAGCCGGTAGGGATCCCCGGACCTGCGCAGCGCGGTGAGGACGTCGAAGCCCGCGACGGACAGGCCGTGCCGCTCGATGGACTCGGTGAGTCCGGTGCTGTAGCGCAGGAAGGAGCGGTGGAGCCGGGCGAGGACCTCGAGCGGGCTCGTGTCCAGCTCCGGCCGCTCCCGCGCCCAGTCCTCGACCACCTTCGCCACGGCGTCCCGGTCCCCAGGCCTTGATGATGCCATCTCATCCCCTCGTACGGCGTCGGCCGGCGTCCCCCCGGCTTCTCACGGCACTGAGAATCTTACCGCTGAGGTGATGGGAGGCTCAGCCGCGGGAGCGCCGCCTCACCGCCCTGAGCAGCACGACCGCGAACAGCACGGCGGCCGCGGGTACGGCGGCCTTCCTGAGCAGCACGGGAAGTGCCGCCGCGCCCAGGTCCACGGCCTCCGGCTCGGCCGGGGACATGACCGGCGCCGGGCCCGCGGATCCGGGAGCACGCAGGAGCTCCTCGAGACGGTCCGCGAACTGCCGCACCAGCCGGTCCCCGACCTCGGTCATGATCCCGCGGCCGAACTGCGCCGGACGCCCGGTGATGTCGAGGTCGGTGCGCACGTGCACGCGGGTGCCGTCGGGGTCCCCGGCCAGGGTGGCGGTCACCGTCGCGGACGCGGTTCCCGCCCCCCGGGTCTCGCTGCCGGTGAGGTCGAGGTGCATCGAGCGAGCGGCCTCGTCGCGCGTGACGGTGCCCTCGCCGCGGTAACTCATCTGCACCGCACCGATCTTGACCTTGACCCGGCCGGTGAACGAATCGCCGTCGAGCGTGTCGAGCACCGCACCGGGCATACAGGGCGCGACCCGGCCGAGGTCGTGGAAGAGCTTCCACGCGTCATCGGGACCGGCGGGAACGGTGAAGGTGTGGTCGAGCTGCATGGTTTTCCCATCCTTGGGTTCGAAGGCGGACGTGGGGGCAGGTCAGCCGCCGGCGGCCGGGGTCCGGATCAGGTCGCGCACCCGGCTGGGCGAGAGCGGGCCGCGGCGTACGACCACGCCGAAGGGGCGCAGCGCGTCCTCGACGGCGTTGGCGAGCACCGCCTGCGGGGCGATCGCGCCGCCCTCCCCGAGTCCCTTCACCCCGAGGTCGTTCATCGGGCTCGCGGTGAAGAGTTCGTCCATGTCGAGGTCGGGGATCTCCGAGGAGGTGGGCACCAGGTAGTCCATGTAGGTGCCGGTCCTCGGCTGCCCGTCGGGGCCGTAGACCATCTCCTCGTACAGGGCGCCACCGATGCCCTGCGCGACGCCGCCCGTGACCTGGCCCTCGGCGATCATCGGGTTGACGATGACGCCCGCGTCGTGGACGACGACGTAGTGCAGGATCTCCACGACGCCGGTGTGCTCGTCCACCTCCACGACGGCCGCGTGCGCTCCGCTCGCGACGGCGAAGCCGGGCGGCCGGAAGTGGACGGTCTCGCTGAGTTCGGTGCCGTGACGGCCGTCGGAGGGTTCCGGCGTCCCGGGCAGCGGCGCCCGGCCGGCCAGCTCCGCCAGGTCCATCGACGGGCCGCCCGGCTCCGTCGCAGCCACCACGCCGTCACGCAGGCCCAGCCGGTCCGCCGGGACGCCCAGCCGGCGGGCGGCCGCGTCGATGATCTTCTCGCGGACCAGCAGTCCGGCCCGGTGGGTGGCGTTGCCCGCGTTGACCAGGGCACGGCTGGCGATGGTGCCCACGCCGAACGGTGTGGCCTCGGTGTCGCCCCCGGTCACGTCGATGACGTCGAGCGGCACGCCGATGGCGTCCGCGGCGATCTGCGCCATGGACGTACGGTGCCCCTGACCCTGGGACGGCGCGCCTATGGAGAGCCGGACCCGCCCGGTGGGGGCGACGTCGATCCGTGCCGTCTCGAACGGTCCGAGGCCGGTGGCCTCGATGTACATCGCGAAACCGATACCTATGCGCCTGCCGTCGCCGCCGCCCGCGCGCTGCCTGGCGCGCACCCCCTCGACATCCGCCTTCGCCACGGCGCGGCGCAGGAGCTCGGGGAAGTCCCCGGAGTCGTAGGACTGAGGGCTGCCGGAGCGGTCCACCAGCCCCGTCTCGTACGGCATCTCGTCCGGTCCGACGAGGTTGCGGGCCCTCAGCTCCTCGGGGCGATGCCCAGTTCGGCGGCCAGCCGGTCCATCGCGCGTTCCATCGCGAACACCGTCTCCGGCCTGCCAGCCCCTCGGTACGGTGTGGCGAACGTGGTGTTGGTGAGCACACCGGTGACCTCGACGGCCACGTGGGGGACCCGATAGGGGCCGAGCAGATGACAGAGCGAGTTGTACGGCACGACCAGGCCGGTCATGTTGTAAGCGCCGAAGTTCACCATGATCCGGTCGCGTACGCCGATGAGGTGCCCCTGCGCGTCCGCGGCCAGCTCGATGTGGTGGATCTGCTCGCGGGCGTGGGAGGAGGCGGTGAGGTTCTCGTTGCGGTCCTCGCGCCACCGCACGGGGCGGCCGAGCCTGCGGGCGGCGTGCGGGACGAGGAGTTCCTCGACGTAGAGGATGCCCTTCTGTCCGAAGCCGCCGCCCACATCGGCCGCGATGACATGGACGGTGCCCGCCGGGAGGGCGAGCGTGTGGGTGATGGCGTCCCGCAGACGGTGGGGCGTCTGCGTCCCGGCCCAGACGGTGAGCCCGCCGCTGTAGGGGTCCACCTGGGCGGATACCGCGCGGGTCTCGATCGGCGAGGCCACATAGCGGTGCGCCTCGAAGCGTTCCGCGACCACGGTGTGCGCGGAGGCGAAGGCCGCGTCGGGTTCGCCGACGCGCGTCGCGACGGCCACGGCGGTGTTGTCCGGCAGCTCCTCGTGCAGCAGCGGGGCCCCGGGGGACAGGGCGTCCTCGGGGTCGACGAGCACGGGCAGCGGGGTGTAGCGGACGTCGAGGAGTTCGAGTGCGTCCTCGGCGAGATAGCGGCTCTCCGCGAGGACGACGGCGACGGGCTGGCCGACGTAGAGCACCTTGTCGTCGGCGAGGAGGGGCATGGGCGTCATCCGGACCGTGGGGTCCAGGAGCTCCGCGAGGCCCGGCGGGGTGCGCAGCTCCTCCTTGTTGAGCAGGGGAGGCAGGTCCGCGACGTCGCCGCCGGTCCACACGGCGACGACACCGGGTGCTTCCAGCGCCGCCTTCACGTCGATGGACTCGATGCGGGCATGGGCGTGCGGACTGCGCAGGAACGCGGCCTCGACGGCACCCGGAAGCGCGATGTCGTCGACGTAACGGCCGTTGCCGCGCAGCAGCCGGTCGTCCTCGACGCGCGGGACGGCCCTGCCGATCCAGCCGCCGCCGTCCTGCCGGCCCGTGTCGGAAGCGTGGGACATGCGGATCACTCCCCGAAACGCTCGTCGAGTGCCTGACACACGGCACGGCGGATGTTGCGGTAGCCGGTGCACCGGCACAGGTGCCCGCTGAGCGCGTCGGCGACCTCTTCCGGCCCCGGGCGATCGGGCTGCTCGGTGAGAGCCGTCGCCGTCATGACGAACCCGGGCGTGCAGAAGCCGCACTGCATGCCGTGGCACGTGTGGAAGGCGCGCTGGACCGGGCTGAGGGGGGCGTCGCCGGGGGCGAGGCCCTCGACGGTGCGGACAGCGACGCCGTCGCACTGCACGGCCAGCGTCAGGCAGGTGCGGGCCGGTTCGTCGTCGACGAGCACGGTGCACGCACCGCACACTCCGTGCTCGCAGCCGACATGGGTGCCGGTGAGCCCGAGCCGGTCGCGGAGGAAGTCGCTGAGCAGCAGCCGTGACTCGACCTCGGCGGTGATCTGTTCACCGTTCACGGTGAGGGCGATCCGGTGCCAGCCGGACGGTTCGGCGAGCGGCGGGGTGCGGACGGTGGGAGGGGCGGGGACGGAAGGGGTCATGAACAGCGCTCCCATGCGGTCGTACAGGCACGGACGAGGAGGTGGGCGGCGGTCTCGCGCCGGTGCGCGGCGCTCGCGTGGACGTCGTCGGTGGGGGAGAGGCCGGTGAGCGCGGCACTCCGCGCGGCGGCCAGGGCCTCCTCACCGACTCGGGTGGAGACGAGCGCCTCCTCGGCGGCGGGCAGCCGTACGGGGACGGGTCCGGCACCGCTGAAGACGACGCGGGCGGTGCGGACCGTGCCCGTGCCGGGGTCGCGCCCCAGCAGGACGGCGACTCCGACGGTCGCGAAGTCACCGTGCCTGCGGGTGAGTTCCTCGAAGGCCCAGCCGTGCGGTGCCGGTGCCGGGGGGACGACGACCTCCGAGAGGAGCTCGTCGTCGCCGACCGCTGTCGAGAACGTGGCGACGAAGAAGTCCTCGGCGGGGACGGTGCGGCTGCCGCGCGGTCCGGTGATCACGAACCGGGCGTCCAGTGCCCGCGCCGCCGCGGGCAGTTCGGCGGCCGGGTCGTGGTGGGCCAGGCTGCCGCAGACGGTGCCGCGACCGCGGATCTGCGGGTGGCCGATGTGCCCGATGGCCGCGGCCAGCAGGGGCCATCCATGACGGACGGCCGGATCGGCGGCGGCCCGGGCCTGCCTGACGGCGGCGCCTACGTGCAGGGCGCCGGCGGCGTCGACCGACAGCTCGGCCAGCGCGGGGATGCGGGTGATGTCCACGAGGAGCTCAGGCCGCGCGAGGCGCATGTTCAGCATGGGGATCAGCGACTGGCCGCCCGCCACGATCTTGGCGTCCCGCGAGGGGTCCGCGAGGAGGGTGACCGCTTCGGCGACGGAGCGGGGTGCGGTGTAGTCGAACGGTGCGGGTTTCAAATCTGCTGCCACCGGGCCTCTCGGATGGTCGACACGCCGTGGCACTCGGGCGTCGGTGTGCCGATCGTTACGCACAGATGTATCTAGTACCTGAAATGATTTACACTAAAGTTTCTCGTTGGCAAGAGGTATCCGCGGATTTCACGGCCCGAGGTGAGCGACATGCGACACGTCATCGACCAGGCGGCGGCCTGGCAGAGCTCCGGAACCCGCTGTGTGATGGCGACCGTGGTGCGGACCTGGGGCTCCGCCCCGCACGGGCCCGGCGCCTCCATGCTGGTGGCCCGGGACGGCAGAATCGTCGGGAGTGTCTCCGGCGGCTGCGTCGAGGCCGCCGTGGTCGCGGCCGCGGAGGAGGTGTTCGCCGGAGGGCCACCGGTCGTGGAGCGGTGGGGAGTCGGCGACGAGGACGCCTTCGCGGTGGGTCTGACCTGCGGTGGGACGATCGAGGTCCTGATCCGTGAAGTGGGCCCTCGGGTGCCGCTCGACCGCCTCTCGGCGGACCTGGCCGCGGGGGCCCCGGTCGCGCTCGTCACTCCGCTCGACGGTGGAGGAAGCCTGGCCGTGGGGCGTGGGGAGGTGAGCGGTTCACTGGGCGGCGCGGCCGTCGACCGGGCGGCCGCCCTGGCCGCCGAAGGCATGCTGGGCCGTGGTGCGAGCGGGCTGGTGACCCTGGGGGAGGGGGCGGAGAGGCACGGAGGGCACCCGGGGTGTGTCCCGGAGCGGCGACTTCTGGTGCAGTCCTTCGCTGCCAGGCCCCGGCTGCTGGTCTTCGGGGCCACCGAGTTCGCCCGGCCGCTCGCGGCCTTCGGGGCCGCACTGGGCCACCGTGTGACCGTCTGCGACGCCAGGCCGGCCTTCGCGGACCCCGGGCGTTTCCCGGGTGCCAAGGAGGTCGTCGCCGACCGGCCCGACCGCTGGTTCCGCGCCCATGGGGACGTGGTCGACGGCACGACCGCGGTGTGCGTGCTGACCCACGACCCGCGCTTCGACGTTCCGGCCCTCACCCATGCACTGCGCGGCCCCGCGGGGTACGTGGGCGCGATGGGGAGCCGCCGCACACACGAGGACAGGATGGCGCGTCTTCGTGCGGCCGGCGTGGGCGAGGACCGGCTCGCCGGTCTGCGGTCGCCGATCGGTCTCGACCTGGGTGGCCGGGGGCCGGAGGAGACCGCCCTCTCGGTGCTGGCGGAGATCGTCGCCGTACGGCGGGGCGGCACCGGTCTTCCGCTCACCGTCGGGACAGGGCCCGTCCACGCTCTGTGAGCATTTTTGAACGACTGTTTTTATACACACCCGTTTAATCTGAACCATGTGGATCCAGAGAGCAAGAGCATGAGCCCGCGACGACGGCCGGGCGACGGCGTGGGTGCCCCCGCTCCGGAACCGGCGCCGCCACGCCGCCCCGGTTCGCACGACCCGGAAGGCAATCGCCGCGCGGTCCTCGACGCGGCACGCCGTCTCTTCGGCGCGCACGGCTTCAAAGGCGTCGGGGTGCGCGCCATCGCGGCCGAGGCGGGGGTGACGCCCGGCCTCGTGATGGCGTACTTCGGGACCAAGGACGGCCTCTTCCGGGAGGCCGTGGGCAGCGGGGCCGGCGTCAGCCGCGACGTACTCGCGGCGACCGGCGGTGAGGCGGGGGACCTTCCGGGCGTCCTCGCCCGTGCCTATCTCGACCGGTGGGACCGACTGCCCGCAGACGACCCCTGGCCGGCGCTGATCCGCTCGGCGGTCAGTCACCCGCCGAGCGCCGAACTGCTGCGTACGATTCTCGACACGCAGGTGGGGGAGCCGCTCGCCGAGGTCCTCGGCACGACCGACGAGGCCGATGTGCGTACCGCGGTGATCCGCAGCGTGCTCTTCGGCGTCATCATGGAGCGCTATGTCTTCGCGCACGAACCGGCAGCGTCTGTGCCGGCCTCGGAGCTCGCCCCGGCGCTGACGGACGTACTCGCCACGGCGTTCGGCGACGCCGGGGGTCCGGCCGCCGCGGGGACGGCCGGGGCGGAGACGAAAGGCCCGGACCGGGAAGCCCCCGGCCCGGGGGAGGCCGGCCCTGCCGCCCCGGAGGAACCGGGGACCACTCCGGGCACGGCCTCCTTGTTCGCCCTGCTCAACGACTGCGCCGCGCGCCACCAGCTCGTCGTCGGCAGGGCGGTGCGCGCGTACGGCATCAGCCTGCCCGCCTACGACGTCCTGGCCACGCTGCGCGAGGCGGGTGCCCCGTACCGGCTGACGACCGGTGAGGTGGCGGCGGCCGGCTCAGCCCGGGCGGGCGGGCTCACGCAGCAGGCGGACCGGCTGGTGGAGGCCGGACTGATCCGCCGGGAGCGGGACACCGGAGACCGCAGGATCGTCTGGCTGTGTCTCACCCCCGAGGGCCTCGAACTGACCGGGCGGGTGTCGGACGTGCGGTCCGAGCAGGAGCGGGCGCTGCTGGCCGGCCTGGGACACGCGGAACGCCGGCGGCTCACGGCCCTCCTGGGGACCCTGGCGCACACGCTCGGGGCCGGTGGCCCGGAGCAGTGAGCGCTGCTCCCGGCCACCGGCCCCGAACCGGTGTGATCAGGCGTTGAGTTCCTCCAGCGTCCTGCCCTTGGTCTCGACCGCGAACCAGGCGATCACGGCGCCCACCGCGCCCACGACGGCGAGCTGGGCGAAGACCAGCCCCAGGCCGCCGCCCGCGCCGATGACCGCGCCGACGGCCACCGGGCCGAGGATGACGCCGCACCGGTTCCACAGGCCGCCGAACGCCGCACCCCTGGCCCGGTTGGACGTGGGGTACAGCTCGGGGGAGTAGAGGTAGAGCCCCGCGTTGATCGCGTACAGGAAGAAGGTCGTACAGGAGGCGAAGAGGGCCACCTGGCCTCCCGAGGTCGCGCCGGCGAGCGCCAGTACGGCGAGGGAGAGCACGGTGCCGACGAAGGCGCCGACCAGGGCGGGCCTGCGGCCGATGCGGTCGATCAGCATGGCCACGACGAAGGTGCCCAGCAGGCCCGTGACGTTGCTGACCAGGGTGTAGACGAGCGCCGTGGTGAGGTCCAGGCCGAACTCCTTCGTGTAGAGGGAGGGCAGCCAGGTGGAGATGCCGTGGTTCACGTAGTACGCCACGAACCACAGCCCCGACAGGACCGCCGTACGCCGCAGATAGCGTCCACGGAACAGGTCCATGAGGGTGCCCTTGGGCTCGTCCGGCGTGTCCACGGACGGAACCGGTGCGGGGAGCTCCTCGGAGGTCGCGCGGGCGACCTCCGCCTCGATCCGCGCGATCGCGGCCTCGGCCTCGGCCGTACGTCCACGGGAGAGCAGCCAGCGCGGGGACTCCTCGACGTGGCGCGGCAGCATCGCGGCGATCACCACGGGGAGCGCGCCCACGAGGAACATCGCGCGCCAGCCGAAGGCCGGGACCACCCAGACGGCGAGCAGGGTGGCGGCCGCCAGTCCGGCCGGGAAGATCATCTCGTACAGCAGGACGAAGCGGCCCCGCTTGTCGGACCGGGCGATCTCGTTGATGTACGTCGCCGCGACCGGTACGACGCCGCCGATGCCGAGGCCCTGGAGGAAGCGGAAGAGCGAGAACGTCTCGATGCTGCCGGAGAAGGCCACGGCGAGGCTGGCGAGGCCCGTGACCCCGACTCCCAGGGCGACGGTGCGCACACGTCCGATGCGGTCGCCCAGCCAGCCCGCCGCGAGGGCGCCGAGCAGCATGCCGATGGAGGCGGAGGTGACGGCGAAGGTGGCCTGGCCGGTGGACAGGTTCCACTCCTTCATCAGGACGGGGAGCGCGGACGCGGCCAGCAGCTGGTCGAACGCCTCGAAGAAGGTGACGGCGCCGATCAGGAACCGGACCTTGATGTGCCAGCGCGAGTGCGGCAGTCGTTCGAGTCTCGCGGCGATCGAGCCGAGAGCGGGCTTGCCGGCCACAGTCGTCATGGAGGGGGTCCTTCCGCGGGCAGATGAGTTGCGGAGACAGTAGGGGGCCATACCTAAGGGGTCAATAGTTAAGAGCTTAGGAACCTTGTTCTCCGCGACTCGGTCACCATCATCGATCGCGCGGAAGTGGTGCTCAAGACCGTTCGGGCAACGATTTCACCTCGGGGTCTTGTGCGGAGAAACTTAAGCGCTTAGATTTCTAGCACTTCGGCAGTCCGGTGGCGGTAACCCAACGAGCCTGTCCGCACCCGGAGTCCACCCACTTTCCGCCTCGTCCGGAGGTCCAGCCGTGCTGCAGTTCCCCACCCACATCCTGATCGCGGGCCAGTGGCGGCGCGGTGCGGGCGAGCCCGTCGACACGGTCGACCCGGCGACCGGCCGGGTCCTCGCCACCGTCCACTCCGCCTCGGCGGACGAGGTCGCCGAAGCGGCCGAAGCCGCGGCGCACGCCGTGGCGGAGCCGGCCTGGCGCGACCTGCCCGCCCATGAGCGGGCCCGGCTGCTGCACCGGATCGGCGAGCTCACCGAGCGCGCCGCCGACGAGCTGTCCGCCCTGCAGACCGCCGACACCGGCAAGACCCTCACCGAGACCAGGGCACTCGCGCTCAGCGCGGCAGGCACGTTCCGCTACATGGCGGCCGTCCTGGAGACGGCCGAGGAGTCGGTGACCCCGTCCCGGGGCCCGTACGTCACGGTGAGCACGCACGAGCCCATCGGCGTCGTCGGCGCGATCAACCCCTGGAACTCCCCGGTCGCCAGCGACGCCCAGAAGATCGCCCCCGCTCTCGCCGCCGGCAACGCAGTGATCCTCAAGCCCGCCGCCTGGACCCCTCTGGTCTCCCTGGCACTCGGACGGATCGTCTTCCAGGCGCTCGACGAGTTCCGGCTGCCGGCCGCACTGCTCTCCGTGCTGCCCGGCAGCGGCCGGGTGGTCGGTGACGCCCTCGTGCGCCACCCCCTCGTCGGCCGCATCGGATTCACCGGGGGCACGGAGACCGGGCGGTCCATCGCCGAGACCGCCGCCCGGAAGCTGATCCCCGCCTCACTGGAGCTGGGCGGCAAGTCGCCGACGATCGTGCGCGCCGACGCCGACATCGAACAGGCCCTGGCCGGCGTGCTGTTCGGGATCTTCTCGTCCAGCGGTCAGTCCTGCATCGCCGGATCCCGGCTCTTCGTGGCGCGCGAGATCTACGACTCCTTCGTCGGCCAACTCGTCGAACGCGTACGGAAACTGCGGGTCGGCCCCGGCACCGACCCGGCCACCCAGGTCGGCCCCCTGGTGCACCACCGCCACCGCGACTCCGTCGCCGCCTACGTCGACCTCGCGAGGTCCGAAGGTGCCCGCGTACTGTGCGGCGGATCGGCGCCCGAGGGACAGCTGTACGAGGACGGGGCGTACTACCTGCCCACCGTCCTCGACGGTCTCCCGAACACCTCCCGCACCTGCCAGGAGGAGATCTTCGGCCCGGTCCTCGTCGCCCTGCCCTACGACGACGAGGACGACCTGGTCCGCCAGGCCAACGACTCCGTCTACGGCCTGGCCTGCGGCATCTGGACCCGCGACCTGCGCGCCGCCGGGGCGCTGGCGCGCCGGATCGAGGCCGGAACCGTCTGGATCAACACCTACAAACAGTTCAGCGCCTCCACCCCCTTCAGCGGGTGGAAGGACAGCGGCCTCGGCACGGAGAAGGGCCGCGACGCGATCCGCGCCTACCAGCGCCAGAAGTCCCTGTACTGGGGCATCTCGGACCACCCGCTTCCGTGGGCCAACTGACCCGGCACACCTGCCAGTCCTGGAGGGACCCCATGCACCCCATACCGCCCGGTCCGATCGCCCGGCTCCGCTCGCTCCGCTACGTCGAGCTGCACACCCCGGCCTTCACCGAGGCCGCCGACTTCTACGAGGACGTCTGGGGCCTCGAAACCGTCGAGTCAGACACCGGCGCCCGCTGGCTCCGGGGCACGAGCGACGAGCACCACGTCCTGCACCTGACCGAGCGGGACCGGGTCGGCCTCGGCAGGATCGCCTTCGCCGTCGCCACACCCGCCGAGGTCGACGAGGCGGCGCGCCGCCTCGAAGCACGCTCCCTGGTGCCCGTCACCGGACCCGGCCCGCTGGACCAGGCCGGCGGCGGCTACGGACTGCGCTTCACCGACCCCGAGGGCCGGCTCATCGAGATCAGCGCCCAGGTCGACGCCGTCGTACCGCGCGGCAGGGACGGCGCCGTTCCCGTCGGGGTGACGCACGCCGTGCTCAACACCACCGACATCGACGCCGCGGTCGCCTTCTACTGCGACGTGCTCGGGCTGCGCGTCTCCGACTGGTCCGAGCACCAGATGGCGTTCCTCCGCTGCAACAGCGATCACCACTGCATCGCCTTCAACCAGGCGGAGTGGACCTCGCTCAACCACGTGGCCTACGAGATGACCTCCGTCGACCACTTCATGCGGGGTCTCGGACGGCTGCGCCACCACGGCATCACCCCCCGGTGGGGCCCCGGCCGGCACGGTCCGGGGAACAACACCTTCTCCTACTTCACCGACCCTTCCGGGCTGGTCTGCGAATACACCTCCGAGGTCGCCCAGATCGTCGAGGACGCCTGGATCGCCCGGGTGTGGCGGCGGGTCCCCGAGCTCTCCGACCTGTGGGGGACGGCCGGCGCGCCGTCGAAGGAGATCCGCTGCAGCATGGCCGGCTCCCCGGACCCCGGCCCGCTCGCCACCCCCGGCACCCAGGGCGCCGGCCCGCTGGTGCCCGTAGACGCCCAGGAGGCCACCGCATGAGCACCGTACGCAAGGTAGCCGTCGTCGGCTGGGGCGCCATCGGCCGCGTCGTCGGCACCGCGCTCGCCGAAGGCCGCGTGACCGGCGCCGAGCTGGTCTGCGTCGTCGACAACCGCCCGCTCGGCGAGGCCGCCCCCGTGCGCCAGGCCACCTTCGAGGAGGCCATGGAGGCCTGCGACCTCGTCGTCGAGGCCGCGGGCCAGGGCGTCGTACGCGAATGGGGCGAGCGGGTCCTGGAATCCGGCACCGATCTGCTGATCGCCTCCACCGGCGCGCTCACCGACGACGAGCTGGCGAAACGGCTGCTGGCGGCCGGCCCCGGCCGGGTGTACTTCACGGGTGGCGCGGTCGGCGGGCTCGACCTGCTCCAGGCGGTACGCGCCCTCGGCCCACTCGACGAGGTGCGGCTGACCACCACCAAGCTGCCGTCCACCCTCGAACAGCCCTGGATGGACGAGGAGCTGCTGGGACGCATGCGGACGGCCACGGGCCCGGTCGAGGTCATGTCCGGCACCGCCCGCGACGTCCCCGTGAAATTCCCCAAGTCGACGAACGTGGCCGCCTCGGTCGCGCTGGCCGTCGGCGACCTGGACGCTGTGCGGGTCCAGGTCGTCGCCGACCCGGCGGCGTCCCACACGCGGCATGTGATCGAGGCGTCCGGCGGACACGGCACCTACCGCTTCGAGGTGGCGCACCTGCCCGACCCCGTCAACCCCGCCACCAGCCAGGTGGTGCCGTACGCCGTGCTCCGCAGCCTCGCCGCCCTCGCCGGCCGGACCGGGCAGATCCTGTGAGCGCCGCCGCCGCCACCGCCGCCCACGTCCACGTCGAGGAGGCGGGCGACCACGGACCGCTGCTGCTGTGCCTGCACGGCATCGGCTCGTCCTCGGCCGCCTTCGCCCCCCAGCTCGCCGAACTCTCCGCGTACGTCCGGGTCGTGGCCTGGGACGCCCCCGGTTACGCCAGATCACCCGATCCCACCGGGCCGATGGGCCTCGACGACTACGCCGACGCGGCGGCCGCCCTCATCCGGGAGCGAGCCGCCAGCGCCCACGTCCTCGGCGTCTCCTGGGGCGGGGTGATCGCGCTGCGCCTGGCGACCCGCCACCCGGAGCTCGTCGCCTCACTGATCATCGCCGACTCGAGCCCCGGTTCGGGCACCGACGAGGCCAAGGCCGCCGGCATGCGCGCCAGGGCCGCCGACCTCGCCGAGCTGGGCCCCCGCGCCTTCGCCGAAGCCCGTGGCCCACGGCTCGTGTCGTCCGGCGCGCCCGACGAGCTGGTGCGCCGCGTCGTCGACACCATGGCCGACTCGGTACGCCTGCCGGGGTACGCCTACGCCGCCGAATCCATGGCCTCCGCGGACCTGCGCGCCGAGCTCCCTTCGATCGCCGCCCCCACCCTCGTGCTCTGCGGCGAACAGGACCGGGTCACCGGCACGGAGGCGAGCCAGGCCGTCGCCGGGGCCATCCACAGGACCGCCTACGTGATCGTCAAGGACGCCGGTCACCTGGCCAACCAGGAGCAGCCGGGCCACTTCGACGCCTGGGTGCTCTCCCACCTCCGCATCACCGCGGCAATCCCCGAATAGGAGCCACCACCATGCCCCTGACCACCGACGCGTACGACAACGGCGACGACCTCTCCGCGTACACCGACTCCCTCATCGCCACCAAGGCATCCCGGGTCGCCGACTTCGACACCCTGTCCTTCCAGGAGAAGGCCGGCCCGCAGTTCCGCCGCGGTCAGATCCGCTACGTCGGCTCCGGCGCCACCGGCAACCACGAGAGCGACAGCCGGATCCTCCCCTCCGGCGGCTTCACCTTCTCCAACATGCTGCTGCCGCCCGGCGCCGAGGGACCGGCCCACACCCACCACGACGTCGAGGAGGCCTTCTTCGTCCTTGAGGGCGAGGTCAAGGTCGGCATCCACCGCGGCGCCGACGAGGCCGAGTACCGCACCCTGGGCTACCGCGACATGATCGTCGTCCCCGCCGGTGTGACCCGGTCCCTGAAGAACGAGGGCGACACCGACGCGCTGTTCTGCGTCGTCATCGGCACACAGAAGCCGCAGGTCCCGACCTACCCCGAGTACTCGCCGATGCACGGCGTGACCCGTGGCTGACCAGCCCCCGGCAGGCCGGCGCACCGTCGTCGTCACCGGAGCGGGCCGTGGCCTCGGACTGGCCATGGCCCGCCGGGCGGGCACCGACGGCTTCCGCGTCGTCCTCGCCGAACTGGAACGCGAGCGGGGCGAGCACGCCACGGCGGAACTCCGCGCGGAGGGCATCGACGCCCACTTCGTACGCTGTGACGTCGCCGACCCCGCCTCGGTGGAGGCGCTCGCCGACGCCGTGCGCGAACTGGGCTCGCTCTACGGCCTGGTCAACAACGCCGCGCTCGCCAACGGGGTGGGCGGCAAGGAGTTCCAGGACATCGACGTCGAGGTGTGGGACCGGCTGATGGCGGTCAACGCCCGCAGCCCCTGGCTGGTGTCGAAGGCCCTGTACCCGCTGTTCACGCAGCCGGGCCGGATCGTCAACCTCGCCTCGGACGCCGCCCTGTACGGCTCCCCGCGGCTCGCGCACTACATCGCCTCCAAGGGCGCCGTCATCGCGCTGACCCGTGCCATGGCACGCGAGCTGGGCGAGAAGGGGATCACCGTCAACGCGGTGGCCCCCGGCCTCACCGAGTGCGAGGCGACCGAGACCGTGCCCGCCGAACGGCACGACCTCTACCGCATGAACCGGGCCATCTCCCGCCCGCAGCAGCCGGACGACCTCACCGGGATCGTCTCCTTCCTGCTCGGCGAGGAATCCCGCTATCTGACCGGACAGGTGATCGCCGTCAACGGCGGCTTCACCATGAACTGAAACCCAGGAGACACGAGTTATGGATCTGGGCCTCGCCGACCGCACCATCGTGGTCACCGGCGGCAGCTCGGGCGTCGGCCTGGCCACGGTCCGCGCCCTGCTCGACGAGGGCGCCCGCGTCGCCACCTGCGGCCGCGACGCCGGCCGGCTCGCCGAGGCGGCAGCCGGCCTGGGCGCCGGGAGGGACCGCCTGCTGACCGGCGTCTGCGACGTACGGGACGCCGACGCGGTCCGCGGCTTCGTCCGCCGCGCCGCCGAGGAGTTCGGCGGGATCGACGGACTGGTCAACAACGCCGGACAGTCCCGTATGAAGGGGCTCGACGACTCCACCGCCGAGGACTGGCGCGACGAGCTGGAGCTGAAGTTCGCCGGGGTGCTGAACCCCCTGCAGGCCGCGCGCCCGCACCTCGCCGCATCCGGCGCGGCGAGCGTCGTCAACATCAACGCGGTCCTGGCCAAACAGCCCGAGACCCGCCTGATCACGACGAGCGCGGCACGCGCCGGCATCCTCAACCTCTCCAAGTCCCTCTCCGTCGAGCTCGCACGCGACGGCATCCGGGTCAACTCCGTCTGCCTCGGGCTCGTCGACACCGGCCAGTGGACCCGCCGCCACACGGCCTCTGACTCCGGCCTCTCCTACGAGGAATGGCAGACGGAACTCGCCGAGGACCGGGGCATCGCGCTGGGCCGCCTCGGCCGGGCCGAGGAGGTCGCGTACGCGGTCGTCGCCCTGCTCTCGCCCCGCGCCTCCTACATCACCGGCACCAGCATCGACGTCTGCGGCGGCGTCGGCCGCTCCATCCTCTGAGGAGACCACCATGCGTCACGACAACGGAGGCGATCTTCTCGTCACCGTCCTGCGCGAACTCGGCATCGACACCGTCTTCGGCATCGTCAGCGTCCACAACCTGCCGCTCGTCGAAGCCGTCGACCGCGAGCTGCGCTTCGTGCCCGTGCGGCACGAGGCATCGGCCGTCAACGCCGCCGACGCCTACGGCCGGGCCCGGGGCTCCCTCGGATGCGCCCTGACCTCCACCGGAACCGGCGCGGGCAACGCCGCCGGATCGCTGATCGAGGCGCTCAGCGCGGGCAGCTCCGTGCTGCACGTCACGGGTCAGGTGGAGAGCGAGTTCCTGGGCAGCGGGCGGGGATTCATCCATGAGACCAAGGACCAGCTCGGCATGCTCCAGGCCGTCTCCGCGTACGCCGCGAGCGTCCCGGACGCCGTGCGGGCGGGCCGGATCCTGCGCGAGGCGGCCCGCGCGGCGCTGACCGCGCCCGGCGGCCCCGCGAGCGTGGAGTGGCCGATCGACCTCCAGTACGCCGCCCAGACCGACGAACCCGCCGAACACGCCGAGAGCGCCCCGGTGGCCGCCGCGAAGGACGAACTCGCCGCCGCGGGAGCCCTTCTGGCCTCCGCCCGCCGCCCGCTCGTCTGGACCGGCGGCGGAGCGAACACGGCCCGCGGCGAGCTGGCCCGGCTGCTGGAGGCGACCGGCGCCGGACTGATCACCTCGAACTCCGGCCGGGGCAGCGTCCCCGAGGACCACCCGCAGGTCATCGGGAACTTCGCCACCACACCGGCGGTGCGCGCCCTTCTCGAGGACGCGGACGTCCTCCTGACCGTCGGCACGCACTTCCGGTCGAACGAGACCGCCGACTACACCCTGGAACTCCCCGGGGCCCACATCCAGATCGACGTCGACGCCGCTGCCCTCGGCAGGGTCCATCCGGTCACCCACCCGCTCCACGGGGACGCGGCGGACGCCCTGACAGCCCTGCTGCCGCACGCCGTGACCGCCGAGCCCGGCTGGACGGACCGCGTCGGAGCAGTACGCACCGAGGTGCGCGCGATCCTGCACGACACCATCGGACCGCAGGCAGCGATCTGCGACGCCATCCGCGCCGCGCTTCCCCGCGAGGCTGTCGTCGCCCGCGACGTCACCATCCCCTCCAGCAGCTGGGGCAACCGGCTCCTGGAGATGTACGACCCGAAGGACAACGTCTTCCCGCGCGGCGGAGGCATCGGCCAGGGACTGGGCATGGGCATCGGCGCGGCGCTCGCGCGGCCCGGCACGCCCACCGTCGTGATCGCGGGCGACGGCGGACTCGCCGTCCACCTGGGCGAACTCCTCACCCTCGCCCAGGAACGGCCCCGTCTGACGCTGATCGTCTTCAACGACGGCGGTTACGGAGTTCTGCGCAACATGCAGGACCACCACAGCGAGCGCCGCTCGGGAGTCGACCTCACCACCCCCGACTTCGAGCTCCTGGCCCGCGCCTGCGGCCTGCCGTACGCCCGCATCTCCGCCGAGGAGCACGCGGGCCCGGTGCTCGGTGAAGCCATCGCCTCGGAAGGCCCCACGCTCGTCGAGGTCGACCTCGACGCCCTCGGCCCGATGAAGAACCCGTTCACCCCGCCCGTCAGGATCCCGGGCCAGTAGCCCGGCCGACCGAACCGCCGGCAAGGAGGCAACAGACCATGAGCGAGGATTCGCTGCGGCTGACCGTCCGTCGTATGACCTGGGAGGCCGAGGGCGTCCTGTCCGTCGAACTGACCCATCCCGACGGCAAACCCCTGCCCGCCTGGACCCCCGGCGCGCACCTCGACGTCCACGCCGGCGGCCAGGTCCGCCAGTACAGCCTGTGCGGCGACCCGCACACCCAGGACGTCTACCGCATCGGCGTACTCAACGAGCCCGCCTCGCGGGGCGGTTCACGTTTCGTGCACACCCAGCTGCGGCCGGGCCAGGAGATCACGGTCTCCGAGCCGCGTAACCACTTCGCGTTGGAAGACGTTGACTCCTACGTGTTCGTCGCCGGCGGGATCGGCATCACTCCACTGCTGGCGATGGCCCGGGAGGCCGCCCGCAGGGGAGCCCGGTGGCGCATGGTGTACGGCGGCAGGAGCAGGGCCTCCATGGCGTTCACCGGCGAACTCGACGCACTGGGCGGCGACGTCACGCTCGTCCCGCAGGACGAGCAGGGGCACATCGACCTGGACTCCGCGCTCGCCGGACTGCCCGAGGGCACCCTGGTGTACTCCTGCGGCCCCGAACCCCTGCTCGCGGCCGTCGAACAGCGCTGCCCCGCGGACCGGTTGCGCCTGGAGCGGTTCGCCGCGCCGACGGTGGAACGCACCGGTGACGACGAGGCCTTCGAGGTCGAGTGTCGTACCTCGGGGACGACGCTCACCGTCGGTGCCGGGACCTCCGTCCTGGAGGCCGCCGAGAGCGCCGGACTCACGGTGAACAACTCGTGCCGCGACGGCATCTGCGGTTCCTGCGAGACCCGTGTGCTCGAAGGGATCCCCGACCACCGCGACTTCCTGCTCAGCGAGGCCGAACGGGCCGCGAACACCACGATGATGATCTGCGTCTCGCGGTGCGCCTCCGGCCGGCTCGTCCTCGACCTCTGACACCTTCCCCGCACCCACAGGAGACACCGTGACCGACACCTGGCCCTACCTGGAAGTCCACCAGTCCCGTACGCACGAGCCGACCCCGTACGAGTACAAGCTCGCCGCCACCCTCGAAGAGGTCTACACCCGCGAGGGCCACGAGCTCGCCGACGTCGTGCGCGGGCTCAACGCCCGCCAGGTCCACTCCGCCGACGGCGCCCCGTGGACCGAGGAATCCTTCCGCGCCGAGATGAACCGACTGGGAGCCTGACCATGACGCTGTCGTCCTCCGCCACCGCGGACCACATCTACGCCACCGGTCTGCGCAACCAGTGGCACCCGGTCGTCCCCTCGCACTTCGTGGCCCCCGGGGCGATGCGCAAGGTGACCGTGCTCGGCGAGCAGTGGCTGCTGTTCCGGCGCTCCGACGGCGCCCTGTCGATGCTCGCCGACCGCTGCCCCCACCGTGGTGCACCGCTCTCGCTCGGCAAGCACCTCGGTGACCGGGTCGCCTGCTGGTACCACGGAGTCGAGGTCGAGTCCGACGGCACCGTCTCCTCGGTCCCGGGGCTGCCGGGCTGCAGCCTGGAGGGCAAGAAGCTGGTGACCTCGCTGCCGGTGCGCGAGGTCGCGGGCGCGATCCTCGCCTACTTCGGGGACGAGGAACACCCCGAGCCCGTCGAGCTGACCCTTCCGGAGCCGCTGACCGACTCCGGAGTGGACGCGTTCCTCTGTTATGCGGAGTGGAACTCGCCCTGGCGCTACGACGTGGAGAACCTGCTGGACCCCATGCACGGCGCTTTCCTGCACCACGACTCGCACACCATGTTCGACGGCGACACGACGGCCAAGTTCCGCATCCGGGAGACCGACCGCGGCTACTTCTTCGAGAAGACCGACCAGCGCGGCGTCAACTTCGACTGGGTGGAGCTCTGCCGGACCGGGGTGGACTGGGTCGACCTCTCGATCCCGTACCCGCCGTCCGCCGGCCCCGGTGGCCCGTTCGGCATCGTCGGCATGGTCTGCCCGGTGGACGAGCGCCGCAGCGGTGTCTTCTTCTGGCGCTACCGCCGGGTCGAGGACTGGCAGCGCGCCTCCTGGCGCTTCCTCTACCGGACGCTGATCGAACAGCGCCACTGGGACGTCCTGGAACAGGACCGCGTCATGCTGGAGGCCATGCCGACGGACGCCGACCAGCAGGAGAACCTCTACCAGCACGACCTCGGCGTGGTACGGCTGCGACGCCTCTACCGCGCGGCGGCCGAGGCACAGTCGACGGCCGGAGCCTGAGGGACGCGTCGCGCGGGGTGTTCACCGGGGGACGTCCTCCCCCGGTTCCCGCGGTCCGGCGCCGGTGGCCGTGAGGCCGTCGGCCGCCCGGCCCCGTTCCAGGTGCGCGTGGACGCGGTGCAGCAGCGAGGCGAACAGCTCGCGTTCCCCGGGGCCCAGCGGGGCGAGCAGGTCCGCCTCGGTGGCGGACACCTCGGCGTCGAGCCGTGCCAGCGCGCATCCGCCCGCCGCTGTCAGGGCGACCTCGATCCGGCGGCGGTCCGAGGAACCGCGGGCGCACACGACGTAGCCGGCCGCCTCCAGGTCCGTGACGGTCCTGGTCAGATCGCTCTGGTTCATGTCCAGTCGCGAAGCGAGATCGCCCTTGGACAACGGGCCGGTCTCGTCCAGCATGGCCAGGACGGTCAGATGCCACAGCCGCAGCCCGTGCGCCGTCAGCGTGCCGGTGAGCCTGCGGCGTGCGGCCTTGCCCGCCGCGTACATGAGATAGGCGTTGAGGCTCAGCACGCTCGCCGGCGTCGCTCCCGCGGTCCGGGGACCGTTCGCTGCCCCCGGCACTCTCGGCTCGTGCATGGTTCTTCCTCACATGGTGACGGCCGGCAGGCCGGAGGTCAGGGCCGGCCGGTGAGGTAGCCGCCCATCGACGTGAAGTACTCGGCCGCGGGCAGCTCCTGGCCGTCCTCCGTACGCACCCGGGTGACGGCCAGACCGCGGTTGCGGCCGGTCCGGGCGTCCGCCCCGGCGACGATCACCACTCCGTCGCCCTCGCGGTAGAAGATCCTGCCCGGTGTGCCGCCGTAGCGCCCCTCGGACACGACCGCCGTCACGATCTCCAGACGCCTGCCCTTGTGGTGGGTGAACGCGCTGGGGTACGGCGCGGACTGCGCGCGCACGAGACGCTCCAGGTCCTCGGCCGGCCAGTTCCAGTCGATGCGGATGTCCTCCTCGGCGCGCTTGTGGAAGAAGCTCGCCAGGGACCGGTCCTGCGGGGTGAAGTCCGTACGTCCGGACGCGATGAGGTCGAGTGCCTCCGTGGTGACGGGGGCGATGAGTTCCACGGTCCTGTGGAACAGGTCCGTCGCCGTGTCGGAGGGTCCGACCTCCACGGCGCGCTGCACCACGATGTCGCCGGCGTCGAGCTCGGGGTCCATCATGTGCGCGGTCACGCCCACCTCGCGCTCACCGTTGATCAGCGCCCAGATGAGGGGCGAGAAGCCCGCGTACTTCGGCAGCAGCGAATCGTGCACGTTGAGGGTGCCGTGCCGGGGGAGCCCGTAGATGTGCGGGGGGATCCACGTACGCCAGTTGTTGGCCACGATGATGTCCGGCTCCGCCTCCTTGAGACGGGTGAACAGCTCCTCGTCGTCGGGCCGGTTGCGGATCAGGACGGGCACGCCGTTCTCCTCCGCGAGGTCGGCGACCGAGTCGCTCCAGATCTTCTCGTACGCGTGCTCGCTCCTGGGGTGCGTCACCACCAGCACCACGTCGTGTGCGGAGTCCAGGAGTGCTCGCAGGGTCCGGTGTCCCCAGGTCTGATAACCGAACATGACGACCCGCACAGGTTCCTCCTCGGAATGACGATGAAGCTTAGTAAAGCAAGCCTAACCTAAGCATGCAATGCCTGTCATCGCGGGGTGAGTTGACAGCCACCCCTCCGGACTTCATGCGGATCGCCCTGTCGACAGCGTGCGATGATGAGGTTAGCTTTACCTAAGTTTCATTCCGGCTGCCGCTCAGCCGGTGTGCTCTGTTCCGCTTTCCCCACGTCCGCCAAAGCGGCTGCCCCCGCACGATGGGAGTGACATGTCACAGGCTTCACCCGACGACGCACCACCGGTCCACGACCTCATAGGAATCGGCTTCGGACCGTCCAATGTGGCCATGGCGATAGCGCTCACGGAGCGCAACCAACGCGTCGGCAGGCAGCAGGCCGTCACCGCTCACTTCTTCGAGAAGCAGCCGCGGTTCGGCTGGCACCGCGGGATGCTGATCGACGACGCCACGATGCAGGTGTCCTTCCTCAAGGACCTGGTGACGCTGCGGAACCCGTCGAGCGAGTTCAGCTTCCTCTGCTACCTGCAGAGCCAGGGGCGTCTGGTCGACTTCGTGAACGGCAAGAGCCTCTTCCCGCTGCGGGTCGAGTTCCACGCCTACTTCGAATGGGCCGCCGCCCAGGTGGACGACATGGTGTCCTACGGACACGAGGTCATCGATGTCCGGCCCGTCGTGCACGACGGGGTCGTGGAGTACGTGGACGTGACCTCCCGGTCGGGATCGGAGACCGTGGTCCACCGGGCGCGGAACCTTGTGATCGGCACGGGCCTGCGGCCGCAGATGCCCGACGGGATCAAGCGCACGGACCGCATCTGGCACACCTCCGACCTGCTGGCCCGGGTGGACGGCCTGGACGGGGCCGAACCGCCGTCCCGCTTCGTCGTCGTCGGGGCGGGCCAGAGTGCGGCCGAGAACGTGGCCTATCTGCACCGCCGTTTCCCGCAGGCCGAGGTCTGCGCGGTCTTCTCGCGCTACGGCTACAGCCCCGCCGACGACAGCGGCTTCGCCAACCGGATCTTCGACCCGGACGCGGTCGACGAGTACTTCACCGCCCCGGACGAGACCAAACGCAGGCTGATGGGCTACCACGGCAACACCAACTACGCCGTGGTGGACATCGACCTCATCGACGACCTCTACCGCACCGCGTACCAGGAGAAGGTCCTCGGGACCGAACGGCTGCGCTTCCTCAACGTCTCCCGGGTCGTCGACGCCGTCGAGACCCCCGACACGGTCCGCACCACGGTCGAATCGCTGGTCACCGGCGAACGTACGACCCTGGACGCCGATGTGGTCGTCTACGCCACCGGCTATCTGCCCGCCGACGCGCTCGGCCTGCTCGGCGACATCGCGGAGCACTGCCTGCTCGACGGCCAGGGACGTGTCCGTGTCGAGCGCGACTACCGCGTGGCGACCGATCCCGCACTGCGGTGCGGCGTCTATCTGCAGGGCGGCACGGAGCACACCCACGGCATCACGTCGTCCCTGCTGTCGAACACCGCGATCAGGGTGGGCGAGATTCTCGACTCGGTCGTGGAGCGCGGGCAGAGGGACGCGCCCGGCCGGCCCCACGACGCGGTCGGAGGGGTCGGCGCGCCCCTCTGAGGGGTACGGTCCCACGTCCGCCCGGCCCGCCGGTGAAGCCGGCGGGCCCGGACGGGCGTTCAGCCGGGGATCCGCCGCCGGCCGCCCCGCGCCGCCGCCACGAGCTCCGGCAGCGTTGCCAGCTTGACCCGGGGGCGGCCGTCGCGTCGTCCCAGGGCGCGCTCGGCGCGCTCGATCTCCGCCAGCCCGCGGGCGTCCACGATCCGTCGGTTACGGCGCCGCACGAGGCGCCGGAACGCCTTCTCTCCCTGCGTCGGCGTGGGCAGGGAGCCGCCGACGGCATCGTCGAGCAGGGTGCCCACGGTCTCGGCGGCGCAGGTGCGGTTGGCCCCGATGCCGCCCGAGGGGCCGCGCTTGATCCATCCCACGACGTACGTCCCCGGCCGGCCCGTCACCCGGCCGCCCTCGTGCGGCACGGTGCCCGTCGCCTCGTCGAACGGCAGCCCGGCGACCGGCAGTCCACGCTGACCCACGGCCCGCAGCAGCAGCCCGGCCGGTATCTCCCGGCCGTCGTCGCCGCCGCTCACCCGCACCACGCGGACCTTGCCGTCACCGACCGCCTCCACCGGCGCGGAGTGGAAGCGGAACACGATACGGCGCCCCGCAGGCGGCGGGCGCGACCAGTCCACCTCCTCGCGGGCGACATCCGCCAGCAGCGAGGCCCGCTCACCCGGCTCCGCCGCGTCGATCGCCGTACCGGTCCTCGGGTCGTGGCCGTCGACCACCAGCTCCACACCGGGCAGGTGCTTGAGCGCGAGCAGCTCCGACCTGGTGTACGCCGCGTCCTCGGGCCCCCGCCGCCCGAGCAGCACCACCTCACGCACGGAGCCCGCGCGCAGGGCCTCCAGCGCGTGTCCGGCGATGTCCCCGGCCGCCAGTGCCTCGGGGTCCGAGACCAGGATCCGCGCGGCGTCGAGTGCCACGTTCCCGTTGCCGACCACGACGACCCGCTCCGCGGACAGGTCCACGGCGTCCGGGGCGACCTCGGGGTGGGCGTTGTACCAGGAGACGAACGTCGTCGCGCAGATGCTGCCGGCCAGATCCTCGCCGGGTATCCCGAGCCGGCGGCCGGCCGGCGCCCCGACGGCGTAGATCACCGCGTCGTGGTGTGCGGCGAGCTCCTCCGGGGTGATGTCCCTGCCCACCTCCAGGCCGAGGCACATGCGCACCCTCGGATGCGTGTGGAACCGGGCGAAGGTGTCCCCGGCCTTCTTCGTGGACAGGTGGTCGGGCGCCACACCGTAGCGGATGAGCCCGCCCGCGACCGGCAGCCGGTCGATCAGCGTCACCTCGGCGCCCGTGTGCAGGAGCAGGTCCTCGGCGGCGTACATCCCGGCCGGTCCCGTGCCCACGACCGCGACCCTGAGCGGTCCGAAGTCCGACGGCAGGCTGCGCTCGAAGGACGGCTCCCCCCACACGTGGAAGTTCGGCCCCCCGGGAGCCGGTGCGGGCTCCCGGTCCGCGAAGTACGCCGCGTTGAGCGGACCGTACTCCTGCTGCGAGGAGGGGAGGCTGTCCACCGGGAAGACGGCCTCCACCGGGCACGCGTCGGCGCAGGCACCGCAGTCGATGCAGGACTTCGGGTCGATGTACAGCATCTCCGTCCGGCCGAAGTCCGGTTCCTCCGGGGTCGGGTGGATGCAGTTCACGGGACACACCGAGATACAGGTGGCGTCGCCGCAGCACGTCTGGGTGATGGCGTAGGTCATCTCGTCCGCTCAGATCAGATGGGCACGCTTATAGAACGCCAGGGCGGGCTTGGTGAGCAGCCGGGCCGAAGCCAGGAACTCCATGAGGCCCGAACAGCTCGATCGCATCATCGACTTGTGGTGCTCGTTGGCCTTCGCCTCGCCGAGGGCGCGCCTGCCGTCGAGCCCGGCGTTGGCGTATACGTCCTTGTTCACCATGCTGGTGACGATCACGTACGACGCGATGGCGATGACAAGTGCGTTGATCCGCCGTCGCACCGGGCCCGCGCCGCTGAGGTGCTTGCGGGTCTCCGCGCGGGCGAACTTCATGTGCCGGGACTCCTCGACGACATGGATGTTGTTGATGGTGCGGACGAAGGGCACGACCCGCTCGTCACGCATCCAGTCGCGCTGCATGACGTCGAGGACCTCCTCGGCGACGAGGATCGCGGCGTACGCCGCCTCACCGAACGCGAGGGTCTTGAACGCCCGCCCGAGCTCCACCGCGAGCCGGTGCGGCCGGTAGGGCGGGGCGCCCAGCTTCTGCGCACCGCGGGCGAACATGATCGAGTGCCGGCACTCCTCGGCTATCTCGGTCAGCGCCCACTGCACGTCCGCGCTCGTCGGGTCCTTGGCGTAGACGTCCCGCAGGACCATCTGCTGGAGGATCATCTCGAACCAGATGCCGGTGCTGGCCACCGAGGCGGCCTCCTGGCGCGTCAGTTCCTTGCGCTGGTCCTCGGTCAGCTCGCTCCAGTACGCGGTGCCGTACAGCGTGCTCCACTCCGGGCTCGCGCCGTGGAAGTCCTTGTCCAGCGGTGTCTCCCAGTCGACCTCCGTGGCGGGGTCGTACGCCAGCGTGGCCGCCGATTCGAGCAGGCGTCGGGTGAGGTGGTCCTCGGGCGGCCGGTCCTCGGCATCCGGCCGGACGGTGCTGCTTGCCATGGTGCGGCTCCTCGGTTCGTCAGTGATGTTCCTTGGTGCTGTCACATGTGCGATGCGGTGACGGACCGTCATATGTCGGACCGCCGACCGGAGACGGCGGCAGCCGGGGGCAAGGGACCGGCGTCGGCCCCGGCCGGACGGCCTTCCGTCCTCCTTGTTAGACGGAAGGTATAGCAAGGCGGCCGGGTGGGCCTACCCCCCAGTAAGAAATGTGTGCGCATCCCCGCGACATCTCCTCGTGTACACCTGCGCACAGGCGTTCCCGGCAGCCGGTCCGACGGCTGGGGGAGAGGAAATCGTTCGTGATGTCGAACATCGTTCGCAATTTCAGCGCGAGTCATTGACGCGCCGTTTTCCCGGGCCTACGGTCCCGTCCGAAGTAGCGGTCACACGTCGAAATATCGAACGTGGAGCCTCCCTTCACACGTCCCCGCACCTCAGAGACGAGCCGAGACGAGCCGCCATGCAACCACCCCTCCTCAGCCGGCGCCGAGCCCTCGCGGGCGGTGCCGGCGCCCTGGCCGCCGCCGGAGCCCTGGGCTCCCTGTCCGGCTGCGCCGCACCGGCGACCGCCGCGGGTCCGGGACAGACCCTGCTGCGGTACTGGCACCTGTTCGGCGGCGGCGACGGCGTCAACATGCAGGGAATGCTGGACGACTTCCGGTCCGGTCACCCGGAGATCGCCCTGGAGGCCTCGACCCTGCAGTGGGGCGCCCCGTACTACACCAAGCTCGGCATGGCCGGTGCGGGAGGACGGGCCCCCGAGCTCGCCGCCCTGCACCTCGCCCGGCTGGCGGGCTTCGCCCCCGGCCGGCTCCTCGACCCGTTCGACCTCGGCCTGCTGGCCGAACACGGCATACGGGAGGAGGACTTCCCGCCGGACATCTGGCGCCGGGGCCAGGTGGGCGGCAAGCAGTACGCCGTCCCGCTCGACACCCACCCCTTCGTCCTCTACTACCAGACCGAGATCTGCGAGAAGGCCGGACTCATGTCGGGCGGCCGGCTCAAGCCGATCAGCGGCGCCGACGACTTCGCCGACGCACTGCGCGCCGCGAAGAAGACGACCGGCCAGGCGGGCCTGGTGACCGAGACGCTCGGCCCCGACTGCATCACGCCCTGGCGCCTCTTCTCCAGCTTCTACGCGCAGACCGGCGGCACGGTGCTCTCCGCGGACGGCAAGCGCCTCGCGCTCGACGACGCCAAGGCGCTGCGGGTGCTGGAGTACCTGGCCCGGCTCGTCGAGGAGGGGCTCATGGTGCGCCGCGTCGACTACGCGGGGTCCGTCGGCGTCTTCAGCGGCGGGAAGACCGCCTTCCACCTCAACGGCGAATGGGAGATCACCACCTTCAAGAACACCGGGCTCCCGTTCTCCATGACCCGCGTCCCCGCCCTCTTCGGGACCGCGGCCACGCAGGCCGACTGCCACGCCTTCGTCCTGCCGCACCAGGCGGACCGCGGGGGAGCCCCGAACGAGGCGGCCCACACGCTCGTCGCCTGGATGCTGAAGCACTCCGTGGCCTGGGCCGAGGGCGGCCACGTGCCCGCCTATCTGCCGGTGCTCGACGATCCGGCCTACCTCGCCCTGAAGCCGCAGTCCGAGTACCGCACCGTGATCGACGACGTGGCGCTGGACGAACCCGCGTGGTTCGCCGGCTCCGCCTCCCGGCTGTGGATCGAGCTCGGAGCCGTGTTCTCCGGGGTCCTCACCGGCTCCAGGAGCCCGCGCAACGCCCTGACCGAGGCCAAGGCCCGGCTGCGGACACTCCTCGACACCCGAAACCCCCTCCCGGGAGCCGCGTCATGACCTCCACCACCGCCGCGGCGCCGGCACCCGTGGCGAAGCCCGCCGAGGGCGCGGCCGGCCGCCCGGCCCGCGCCGTGCGGAGGAAGTGGACCGAACACGGCCTGGTGTTCGTCGCGCCCTTCCTTCTCGTGTACACGGGCTTCCTGATCTGGCCGCTGATATCCGGCCTGCACATGAGCCTCACCAGCGAGAACATCACCGGAACGGGAGGCGAGTTCGTCGGCCTCGACAACTACGCCGAGGCCGTGCGAGACCCCGAGGTGTGGTCCTCGCTCTGGAACACTGTCTGGTTCACGGTCCTGTCCACCGTCCCCCTCGTCGTCGTCGGCCTCGTGCTCGCCCTGCTCGCCCACCAGTTGCGGGTCGTCCAGTGGCTGTGGCGGCTCAGCTGGTTCGCGCCGTTCCTGCTGCCGTCCGGGGTCGTCTGCCTGCTCTTCCTGAACATGATCCTGCCGTCGGACTTCGGCCTCGCCGACCAGATGCTCGCCGCCGTCGGGCTGACGCCGGAGATCGGATGGCTGACCGACGAGCGGTACGCCATGCTCAGCATCGTGGCGACCACCGTCTGGTGGACCGTCGGCTTCAACTTCCTGCTGTACCTCGCCGCCCTCCAGGCCATCCCGGCGCACCTCTACGAGGCCGCCGAACTGGACGGCGCCGGCGCGGGGAAGAGGCTCCTGCACATCACCCTGCCGATGCTCAGCCGCACCACCGGGCTGGTCGTGGTCCTCCAGGTACTGGCCTCGCTGAAGATCTTCGACCAGGTCTACATCATGACCGGCGGCGGCCCCGACGACTCCACCCGCCCGATCCTCCAGTACGTCTACCAGCAGGGCTTCACCGGCTACCGCATCGGCTACGCCTCCGCCGTCTCGTACATCTTCTTCGCCCTGATCCTGACCGTCTCCCTGGTGCAGCCGCTGCTGTCCCGGCGCCGAGCTGAGGAGGCCGCGAAGTGAGCGGTTCCACCACCGTCACCACCCGCACCGCCTCACGCAGGGCGCGGTCCGCCGACGCCGGGGGCCGCCGCCCGCGCTGGACGCCCGGCAGGATCGTCCTCCTCGTCATCGCCCTGCTCCTCACCGCCGCCTGGCTCCTGCCGCTCGCCTGGGCCGTCGCCACCTCCCTGAAGCCGGAGGGCGACACGACGAAGACACCGCTCTCCTGGATCGGTTCGCGCGTCACCTTCGACGCGTACACCAAGGTCTGGGAATCCGGCGACCTGATGGTCTGGCTCATGAACTCGGCGTACATCTCCGTGATGACCACGCTGCTGACCGTCGTGACGTGCGCGATGGCCGCCTACGGGTTCACCCGCACCGACTTCCGCGGCCGGCGGCTGCTCTACGGGCTGGTGCTGGCCGGCATCATGGTGCCCCCGCAGGTGCTCATCGCGCCCCTGTTCCGCGAGATGGTCCAGCTCGGCCTCGTCGACACGTACTGGGGTGTGATCCTGCCCCAGGTCGCCGTGCCCGCCATGGTGTTCATCCTGGTGAAGTTCTTCGAGGGCGTACCCCGGGAACTGGAGGAGGCCGCCTTCTGCGACGGCGCCGGCCGCTGGCGGGTGTTCTGGACGATCGTCATCCCGCTGTCCCGGCCCGTGCTGGCGGCCGTGGCGATCTTCACCTTCATCTCCACCTGGAACAACTTCCTCTGGCCGTTCCTCGTGACCACCGACCCGGGCGGCATGACCCTGCCCGTCGGCCTCGTCAACGTCCAGTCGTCCTTCGGGGTCCGGTACGCCCAGATCATGGCCTCCCTCGTGATCGCCGGGATGCCGCTCCTGATCGTCTTCGCCTTCTTCCAGCGGCAGATCGTGCGCGGTATCGCGCACACCGGTCTCGCCGGCCAGTGACGCGCCTCGCGGCCCGTACGGACGGCTTCCCGTCCGTACGGGCCGTCAGGCGAGTTCCGTGCCCCGCGCGAGCAGCAGCGCCACATCCGCCGCGGCCACCGCCACCGTCCCCGCGAGCGCGGCCTTGCGCCACGCCCCGGCCGGCCGAGGACCCGCGTAGGCCGTCGTCGCCGCCACGGCGCAGAGAGCCACACCGGAGAGGACGGCGACACCCCGCCCGCCCGGTGCCCCCGCGGGACCCAGGACCAGCACCGCGGTGGCCGCCACCAGCGGGAGGGGCAGCAGCAACCGCGTGCGGACCGGGCCCAGCCGCTGGGGCAGACCGCGGATCCCGGCCCGCAGATCCTCCTCGATGTCCGGCAGTACGTCGCCCAGATGGGCCGCGACACCGAGCAGCGCACCCGCCGTCACCGCCCACCACGCGGGCCAGGGGCTCCCCGGCAGGCTCAGGGTGACCAGACACGGAAGGGCGCCGAAGCCGGTCGCGTACGGCAGCCAGGACATCACCGTCCCCTTGAGCCTCAGGTTGTACGCCCACGCCGCGGCGACCCCCGTCAGATGTGCGGCCCCGGCCGCTCCGCCGCACGCGAACGACAGCACCGCGCACAGGAACAGCGAGGTGAACGCCGCACCCCACACGGTTCTCCGGCTCACCGCGCCCCGGGCCACCGGCTTGCCCGGCCGCGCGGCCTCGGCGTCGCGCAGGGCGTCGAACGCGTCGTTGCACCACCCCACGGAGAGCTGCCCGGTCAGCACGGCGGCGGTGACCAGCAACCGACGACCGCTCCCCGGCCCCGAGCTGACGGCCAGCGCGGTGACGAGCACGGTCACCGCTGCCACCGGACCCGGATGGCAGGACAGCGCGAGCCCCCACCACGGGCCGGACAGCCGGAGGGAGGGCGCGTACGCCGGGGTCCTGTCCGTGGTGTCCACGGGGCGATCGTAAGGACACCGGGACGTACGGACACGGCAGCCGCGCGCCGCATGTGCTCCGATTTGCCCCGTTCTGTGGGCAGTATGTGCGGCATGACCCTTCCGAAGCGGTGGCCGGGGTGACCCGGATCGCGGCCGTGCACGGAGTCCTGCCGCCGCACCGCCACACCCAGGGCGACGTCACCGACATGGTGGCGCGCACCTGCCTGCCCGCGGGCGCCGACCGCCGGGTGCTGGACCGGATCCACGCCAACGCGGGCGTGCGCACCCGGAACACGGTGCTGCCCCTGGAGCGCTACGGCCGACTGGACGGCTTCGGGCCCGCCAACGACGTGTTCATCGCGGCGGCCGTCGACCTCGGGGCCGAAGCCGTCCGAGGCGCGCTGCGCAAGGCCGGACTGCGCCCCGCCGACGTGGACCTGCTGCTGTTCACCTCGGTCACCGGGATCGCCGCCCCCTCCGTCGACGCACGGCTCGTCGGACGGATCGGCCTTCGCCCCGACGTGAAGCGGCTGCCCGTCTTCGGGCTGGGCTGCGTCGCCGGAGCCGCCGGGGTGGCGCGGCTGCACGACTACCTGCACGGCCGGCCGGGCCAGGTGGCCGTGCTGCTCTCGGTCGAGCTCTGCTCCCTCACCTTCCAGCGGGACGACGCGAGCCCCGCCAACCTGGTGGCCACGGCGCTGTTCGGCGACGGCGCCGCGGCGGCGGTCCTCGTCGGCGACGGTCACCGGACGCCGGCGCACGGCCCCGAGGTGGTGGACACCCGAAGCCGCCTGTATCCGGACACCGGCCACGTCATGGGCTGGGACATCCGCGGTTCCGGCTTCAGGGTGGTTCTCGACCCTGCCGTCCCCGACGTCGTACGCCGCTATCTCGCCGAGGACGTCAGCGGCTTCCTGGAGGAGCACGGGCTGAAACCGAAGGACGTCGCCCGCTGGGTCTGCCACCCCGGCGGCCCGAAGGTCCTGGACGCCGTCGCCGACGTCCTGTCCCTCCCCGACGGCGCCCTCGACGTCACCTGGCGTTCGCTGGCCGAGGTCGGCAACCTGTCCTCGTCCTCGGTCCTGCACGTGCTGCGGGACACGATGGAACAGCGCCGGCCCGAGCCCGGAACACCCGGTCTGCTGATGGCCATGGGCCCCGGCTTCTGCTGCGAACTGGTGCTGCTGCGCTGGTAACGGGGAGGAACACATGATCTGGTACACGGCCCTCGTGCTGGCCGTCGCCGCCGAACGCCTGGCCGAACTCGCGGTGGCGCTGCGCAACGCCCGCTGGAGCCTGGCGCAGGGCGGCACCGAAGCCGGGCGTGGACACTACCCGGTGATGGTGGCCCTGCACACCGGGCTCCTCGCCGCCTGTCTCGCCGAGACATGGCTGGCCGGCCGCCCGTTCGTGCCCTGGGCCGGCTGGGCCATGGTCGCGGTCGTGGTCCTGGCGCAGGGACTGCGCTGGTGGTGCGTCCACACCCTGGGACGCCGCTGGAACACCCGGGTGATCGTCGTCCCCGGCCTGCCCCTGGTGACCGGCGGCCCCTACCGGTGGCTGCGCCATCCGAACTACGTGGCGGTCGCCGCCGAGGGGGCCGCCCTGCCGCTCGTCCACGGCGCCTGGGTGACCGCCGTCCTGTTCACCGTGCTGAACGCGGCGCTCATGACCGTACGCATCCGGTGCGAGGACGGCGCGCTGGCCCGCCTCGTCGGAGCGGACGCGCGCGCGTGATCGACATCCTGGTGGCGGGCGGCGGGCCGGCCGGCCTCGCGGCGGCGATCCGGGCCGCCTCGGCCGGCCTGGAGGCCGTCGTGGTCGAGCCCCGCCCCCTGCCCGTGGACAAGGCGTGCGGCGAGGGCATCATGCCCAGTGGAGTGGCGGCCCTGCGCGCCCTGGGCGTCACGCCGGACGGCTGCGAACTCCGGGGGATCAGGTACGTCGAAGGCCCCCGGCAGGCCGAGGCCGCCTTCCGGGGCGGCCCCGGGCTCGGCGTCCGGCGCACCGAACTCCACACCGCGCTGCTCCGGCGCGCCCAGGACCTCGGTGTACGTGTCGTCGCCGGCCGGGTGACGGAGGTACGCCAGGGCCCCGACAGCGTCACGGCGGCGGGGCTGACCGCCCGCTGGCTGATCGCCGCCGACGGCCTGCACTCACCACTGCGCCGTGCGCTCGGCCTGGAACGCCCCTGCGGCACGCCCCGCAGATACGGACTGCGCCGGCACTACCGGACCGCCCCCTGGACGGACCTCGTGGAGGTCCACTGGTCGCGTCACGGCGAGGCCTATGTGACCCCGGTGGGGGAGGAGCTGGTGGGCGTCGCCGTGCTGAGCCGCCACCGGGGCTCCCACGAGCAGCACCTCTCCGCCTTCCCCGCCCTGGCCCGCAGGCTCGCCGGACGGGAGGCGGGCCCCGTACGCGGCGCCGGCCCGCTGCGCCGGAGCGCGAGCGCACCGAGGGCCGGCCGGGTCCTGCTGGCCGGCGACGCGGCGGGTTACGTCGACGCGCTCACCGGAGAGGGGATCGCCCTGGCCGCGGCGACGGCCTCGGCGGCCGTCGACTGCCTCGCCGCGGGCCGCCCCGAGGCGTACCCCGCGCAGTGGGCACGGCTGACCCGTCGGCACCGCCTGCTCACCGGGGCGCTGCTGGGTGCCGCAGCACACCCCTGGACCGCCGGGCTCATCGTGCCCGCCGCCCACCGGATGCCCGTACTCTTCGCCGCCGCGGTGCGCGCCCTGCAGTAACCGCCACCCGTGCCGTCCCATCCACCCGCCCGCGCGTACGGCGGGGCGGCGAGGACGCGGGAAGCCGTGTACAAAGGGGGACATGGCCGGACGCTACGGCCGCCCGCGTTCGTTTCTCCGGATGAGAAGCCTCGCTGGTCAGGTCTTTCTCCTGCAGGTGGCGATCGTGGTGCTGCTCGTCGCTGCATCCGTGGCCGCGCTGGTGCTGCAGTCGCGGGCCGACAGCGAACGGGAAGCCCGTAATCGCTCGGTCGCCGTGGCCGAGACGTTCGCGAACGCTCCCGGCGTGGACGCGGCTCTGCGGAGCCCCGATCCCACCGCCGCGCTCCAGCCCGAGGCCGAGGCGGCGCGCAAGGGCTCCGGCGTCGACTTCATCGTCGTCATGAACCTCGACGCCATCCGCTACACCCACCCGCTGCCCGACAGGATCGGCAAGAAGTTCGTCGGCACCGTGGGACCCGCCCTGGAAGGCGGTGTCGTCACCGAGAAGGTCGACGGGACCATCGGACCGCTCGTCCAGGCCGTCGTGCCCGTGAAGGGCGCGGACGGCGAAGTGCTGGGCCTGGTGTCCGCGGGCATCACCATCAAGAACGTCAGCGGTGCCGCCGAGGGCCAGTTCCCCCTGCTCTTCGGCTCGGCCGCGGGAATCCTGCTGCTCACCATGGGGGGCACCGCACTCGTCACCAGACGCCTGAAACGCCAGACCCACGGACTCGGCCCGACCGAGATGACCCAGATGTACGAGCACCACGACGCCGTTCTGCACGCCGTGCGGGAAGGCGTGCTCATCGTCGGCGGCGACGGGCGGCTGCTGCTGGCCAACGACGAGGCACGGAGGCTCCTGCACCTGCCCCCGGACATCGAGGGCACGCCCGTCGCGGAGCTCGGGCTCGACCCGGTCACCACCGGACTGCTGACCTCCGGACGCAGCGCGACCGACGAGGTGTACGCCGTGGGCGACCGCGTCCTGGCCATCAGCCAGCGGGCCACGGACACACACGGCGGCCCGCCCGGGAGCGTGACGACCCTCCGCGACACCACCGAGCTGCAGGCGCTCACGGGCAGCGCGGCCATGGCGCGCGGCAGACTGAAGCTCCTCTACGACGCGGGCACGGAGATCGGCACCGCCTTGGACGTCGTACGCACGTGCGAGGAGCTGACGGAGTTCGCCACGGCGCGGTTCGCCGACTACGCCACCGTCGATCTGGCCGAGGGTGTGCTGCGCGGCGAGGAACCCACGACCGCCCGGGCCACCACCGACGGCCTGCGCCGCTCGGCCTTCAGCGGCCCACGCGACGACACGGGGCTCCACCCGCTGGGCTCGGTGATCCGCTTCCTCGAGACCACGGACCTCGGCGCCGGCCTGCTCAGGGGCGAGGCCGTGCTCGACACCGATCTGGCGCGGCGCGCCGGCTGGCAGCAGCAGAACCAGGAACGCGCCGAGCGCATCCTGGAGAGCGGGTTCCACTCGATGATGGCCGTCCCGATGCGGGCCAGAGGCGTGCTTCTCGGCGCGGCCCTGTTCTGGCGTGCCCGGAGCCCCGAGCCGTTCGAGGACGAGGACCTGTCCGTCGCTGAGGAGCTCGTCGCCCGCGCCGCCGTGAGCATCGACAACGCGCGCCGCTACTCCCGTGAGCACAACGTGGCGGTCACCCTGCAGCGCAGCCTGCTGCCGCAGGGACTCCCCGACCAGAGCGCCATCGACGCCGCCTACCGGTACCTCCCCGCCCAGGCGGGGCTCGGCGGACTGGGCGGTGTCGGCGGCGACTGGTTCGACATCATCCCGCTGCCGGGCGCCCGGGTCGCCCTCGTGGTCGGGGACGTGGTCGGGCACGGACTCCACGCGGCCGCCACCATGGGGCGCCTGCGCACGGCGGTCCACAACTTCTCCACCCTGGACCTGCCCCCCGACGAACTGCTGTGGCACCTGGACGAGCTCGTCACCCGCATCGACCAGGACGAGTCGGCCGAGGGCTCGGAGGGAGGCGACGTCACCGGGGCCACCTGCCTCTACGCGATCTACGACCCGGCGTCCGGACGCTGCACCATGGCCCGCGCGGGCCATCTCCAGCCCGTGATCGTCAGCCCCGAGGGCGAGGCCGTGTTCGCGGACGTCCCCGGCGGCCCTCCCCTGGGACTCGGCGGCATGCCCTTCGAGACCCTCGACCTGGAGCTGGCGGAGAACAGCCGTCTCGTGCTCTACACGGACGGGCTCGTCGAGGACCGGCACCGCGACATCGACGAAGGGCTGGAGATGCTGCGCGAGAGCCTGGCCGGACACCCCGACCGGACACCGGAGGAGACCTGCCAGGCCGTCCTCCGTGCCCTGGTGCCCGCCAAGGCACGCGACGACATCGCACTGCTCGTCGGGCGCACCCGCTGTCTCGCCCCCGAGAACGTGGCCGTATGGGATGTGCCCTCGGAACCCTCCGCGGTCGCACGGGTGCGCTCCGAGGTCTCCCGCAAGCTGAACGAGTGGAATCTGTTCGAGGAGGCGTTCACGACCGAGCTGATCCTCAGCGAACTGGTCACCAATGCCATCCGTTACGCCAACGGCCCGATCGGCGTACGGCTGATCCGTGACAGGACGCTGATCTGCGAGGTGTCCGACCGCAGCAGCACCTCGCCCCATCTGCGCCAGGCGGCCGGCATGGACGAGGGCGGCAGGGGCCTGTTCCTCGTCGCCCAGCTCGCCGAACGCTGGGGCACCCGCTACACCGACGACGGCGGCAAGGTCATCTGGACGGAACAGCTGCTCCAGCCGGACATCGACGGACCGGGGTGACGGAACACCGGCGGATCACCGACGGCAGTCCAGGAACAGATGGGGTTCGGGGACCGCCCCGGGGCGGTCCGGAGTGAACACCGATCCGGCCTCGTGCACGACGGTCAGCCCGGCATCGGCCGCGAGCGCCCTGAGCGCGTCGGGCCCGAAGCTGGTCACCCGTACCTCCTGGCCCATGAAGACGGTGCTCACGCCCTCCACGTCCAGCGGCACGGTCGCCAGGACCAGATGACCGCCCGGCCTGAGCGCCTGTGCCAGACGGCGCACGAGGGCGCGCTGCTCCGCGCGCGTCATCTGCAGCAGCGAGAAGTAGACACAGACGGCGTCGAAGCTCTCCTTCTCCAGGGGCAGTTCACGGATGTCCGCCCGGCGGAACGACGCCCCGGGAACCCGGCGGGACGCCAGGTCCACCATGACCGGCGAGACATCGACGCCCAGCACCTCGTGCCCGGCGGCCGCCAGGGTGTGGGCGGTCGGCCGGCCCGTACCGCTGCCCACGTCCAGAATCCTGCTGTGCGGCGCCAGCCGCCCCAGCAGCCGGTCCAGCGAGTCGTGGTGGGCGGCCGAGCCGGCGAAGGCCGTCTCGTAGTCGGCCCCGATGGCGTCGAACGCCTCGGCCGCCGTGTGCTGATGGCTCTCGGCCATGGACACGTCCCCTTCCGGACCGTGACTACGGGATACGGGCGACCGCGACGTAGACGCCGCTGAACTCCTGCTCGGGGGCCGGTGTGCCGCGGAACCACTCGGGAGCCGTCACCAGACCCGGCTCGACGATGTCCAGGCCCTCGAAGAAGCCGGCGAACTCCGCGCGGGTGCGCAGAGCGAGCCGGATGCCCCCCTTGCCGTACTCGGCCGCACCCTGTTCACCGCGCTCGGGATTCACGTCCGAGGCGCCCTGCGACAGCACCACGTAACTGCCCGGCGCCAGTGCGGAAGCCAGTGTGCGAACGATGGCCCGCGGGTTCTGGTCGTCCGGGAGGAAGTGGAGAAGACCCAGGAGCGAGAGGGCGACGGGACGTTCGAAGTCCAGGACCTTGCGGGCAGCCTCGATGATCGTGCCCGGTTCGAGGACGTCCGCGTGGACGTAGTCCGTGACCCCTTCCGGGCTGCTGATCAGGAGCGCCTCCGCGTGGCGCAGGACGATCGGGTCGTTGTCGCAGTAGACGACCCGGGACCGCGGATCGATCTCCTGGGCGATCTGGTGCAGGTTCGGCGCGGTCGGGATCCCCGTGCCGATGTCGAGGAACTGGCCGATCCCCTCGCCGGCCAGCCAGGCCGTCGCGCGGTTCATGAAGGCACGGTTCTGGAACGCCCCGGCCTTCGCCTCGGCCGGCAGGTGCCGCGCCACCGCCTGGTCCACCGGGTAGTTGTCCTTGCCGCCGAGCAGCGAGTCGTACACGCGAGCCGAGTGGGGCCTGCTGGTGTCGATCGGGGGCCGGGGTGTCCCAGTCGTCATGACGCGCTCCGTCGCAGATGAGGTGAACCGCTCCGCCTGCGAAGTCTGCCACAGCAACTCACAAAGGGGCGGCAGCCGTTGGGCTCCCGTGCCTGACGGGGGCGGCCCCCGGGATCATGTCCCGGGGGCCGCGCGGCAGACCGGGTCTCAGGGGGCGTCGACCAGGTCGTGCTTGGGCACGGTCACCGTGCGGGCACCGGGCTTGCCGCCCAGGACCACCTTCCGCAGGGCGCTGTTGTTGCCGAGGTCGGTCTCCTTGAGCCGGTTCTCCGGGTTGGCCAGCACCTGGATGTAGTACGTGCCGTTCGCCAGGCCGGTGATGTCGAAGGACTGGCCCGGAAGGTCCTGGGTGTACGTGTCACCGGAACCCACGTCGAGCACCTCCCGTACGGAGATGGAGTTCTCCTGGCCGCAGGCCGTGGACAGATCGGTGTTGTCCGGGTGCCAGTTGGCGTTCTTCACCGTGTAGTCGACCGCGTCGGTGTTGGCCAGGCAGAAGGCCTCCTTGCCGCTGCGAACGGTCTCCTTCTTGTCCGCCTTCAGCAGCCGGTAGCTCGCGAAGTCGGTGAAGTGCCAGTGCTCATGACCCGGGCGCGGGTCCCACTCCATGGTGCCGGTCGGGGTGTAGCCGACCTGCTTGCCCGAGGCGTCGTAGAAGTACTGGTAGGCGTCCATCAGTTCGTTGCCCGGCTTGCGGAAGCCGTCCACGACGAGCTGCGCGGGGCCCGCGTTCCACACGTTGGCGCTGAAGGCCAGATAGTCCTTGCCCGGCGCGTCCGCCTCGCCCTGCCCGATGGTGATGCCGTAGGCGGGCAGGGAGCGCAGGTCGGGCTTGGGGACGTCCGGAACGGCCGCCCTGCCCGTCGGACGCTGCGCGTTCGGCCGCACCGCGGGTGCCTGCCGGGAGCCGTCCGTGAGCCCGGGCCCGTCGCCCTGCGCCGACCGGAGGCCCTGGCGTTTGGCGGCCCACGGCACGGCGGCGGGCGCCGGCGGGTGGGGGCCGTGACCCACGTTGTACGAGGGGCCCGCGCCGGTGGTCGCGGACGCCGGGGCGGGAGTGCGCGCGGCGGTGTGCCCGGCGTGGCCCGAGTGCGCGGCCCCGTGGGCCGCGTGCTCCGACGCGGAACGGGCGCCCGCGGCACCTGCGGGGCTCTCCTCCTCCCAACTGCGCTCGCGCACGGTCACCTTGACGGTCTGCGGCTTGTCGGCGATCTTGAACAGATCGCGGTAGCGCTTGGTGACGGCCACCTCCGCGGTGTACGTCCCGGCGGGCAGGGCGACCGGCGCCGCGTAGTAGCCCGCGTACGTGTTGGACGCCCAGCCCTTCTCGACGCCCCACACCGATCCGAGCGTGAAGGGGTTCGTCGGACAGCTCTCGGGATACTTCGACGTGGCCGGGGCCTCGGGCAGGATGCGGCCCGACGCGTTGTTCGGGCAGAAGGACTCCGTGCGGTTCACGACGGCCTTGCCCGCGGCGTCCCGGACCGTGATCCGGACGAAGCCCGGCAGCCCCGAGAAGTCCTTCACCAGGCCCTTGGGCAGGGCCCTGGTCCGGGTCTTGCTCCCCTCGTGGACGATCTGGGTGGCGACGACCGGGTCCTTGTAGCTCTTGCGGGTCACCCGCAGCTCCAGCGGGGAGCCGGAAGCGGTGAGATACGTCCCGAGGTCGAGGTAGACGCCCGGGTCCTCCTTCCACGAGTCGAGCGTCACCGACTTCGAGGCGGCGACCAGGCCGAGCTGGGGGACAGCGGCCGCCTGCTTGCTGTCGGGCGCCGCGGCGACGACGCCGGCGGTCACGGTGATCGCCGCGGCCGCGGCGACAGCCGGACGCCACAGGCGGTTGCGGGGGGTTCTGCTGCTCATCGTTCTCCGATGTCCGGATGCCCCGTCGGGGCGGTGGAGTCGCTTTGCCCATGAGAGAGGGCGCACCCGGCCGGAGGTTGTCCGCGGACTCCCGAGGCCCGGAAAGTTGGCTGAAATCGTGTCGTGAGGTGTGCAACCAGACATTTCTCTGCTGTTCTCGGCACGATCACCGGAGGGCTGTGCTAGGGCCCCCAGGGGCGCCTGTGTGACCGCTGACGGGCACGAAACGGGCGCGCCGACAGGCGAAGCAGGCGTCGCGCGGGCGTCCCGTCACCGCCGTAGCGTGGGTCACCAGCATGGGGACCCATGAGGAAACGGGCATGAACGGGCAGAGGCCGTGGCGCGAAGAAGCTGGTCGTACAGCCGTTTCTGCTTGTACAAACAATGCGTGGGCCCGAACGGACGCCGGGCCCACGGCTGATCCGCACTAGCGCAGGGATGTGTCGTGGGCACCGAGGAACGCCGCCGGGGAATTCTCGAGACGGCCCGACAGGACGGTTCGGTCGACGTGAACCGGCTGGCCGAACGGTTCGAGGTGGCCAAGGAGACCATCAGGCGCGATCTGCACACCCTGGAGGAACACGGGCTCGTCCGGCGCACGCACGGCGGTGCGTACCCGGTCGAGAGCGCCGGGTTCGAAACCACCCTGGCGATGCGCACCACGCACCACGTACCGCAGAAGTCACGGATCGCGACGGCCGCCGCCGAGCTGCTCGGTGACGCCGAGACGGTCTTCGTCGACGAGGGCTTCACCCCGCAGCTCATCGCCGAAGCGCTTCCCCGTGACCGGCCTCTGACGGTGGTCACGGCGTCCCTGGCCGTCGCCACGGTCCTGGCGGACTCGGAGAAGACCGCCGTGCTCCTCCTCGGCGGCCGGGTGCGCGGCAGCACCATGGCGACCGTCGACCACTGGGCGACCCGTATGCTCGCCGACTTCGTCATCGACCTCGCCTACGTCGGTGCGAACGGCATCTCCCGCCAGTACGGGCTGACCACCCCGGACCCGGCGGTCGGCGAGGTCAAGGCGCAGGCCATGCGCAGCGCCCGCCGCCGCGTCTTCGCCGGCGTCCACTCGAAGTTCGGAGCGGTGAGCTTCTGCCGCTTCGCCGGTGTCGGTGACTTCGAGGCCGTCGTCACCGACACCGGTCTGCCCTCGGCGGAAGCCCAGCGCTACTCCCTGCTCGGCCCGAACGTCATCCGCGTCTGACACGACGGCGGGACCGCCCCGCCGTCCCGGCCCCCCGTCCCCGTACCCGTCCCACGTCCCCCGCTCCCGCCCTCGCGTACTCGTCCTCTCCGAGCAGAACCCGCAGGGCAGCCCCGCCATGCCCGGAACGTCAGGAGAGCCGGAGCCCACGGGCACCGATCCGCGAGCCGCTACGACCGATCAGGAGAATCTATGCCCCACCAGCAACGACGCCGTGGGACCCGCGTGCGTGCGGTCGCGGGCACGGCAGTGATGGCCTTCCTCGCCGCCGGGTGCGCCGGAGCAGGCGGCACGGCGTTCGGAGGGGGTGACGCACTGAACGTACTGATGGTGAACAACCCCCAGATGCTGGAGCTGCAGAAGCTTACCGCCGAGCACTTCACCGAGGAGACCGGCATCAAGGTCCACTTCACGGTGCTCCCGGAGAACGACGTCCGCGACAAGATCAGTCAGGACTTCTCCAACCAGGCGGGCCAGTACGACGTCGGCACCATCAGCAACTTCGAAGTGCCCTTCTTCGCGAAGAACGAATGGCTGCACCCCCTCGACACCTACGCCGCCGAGGACACCGCCTTCGACCAGGACGACATCCTCGAACCCCTGCGGGAGTCACTCACCGCCGAGGGCAAGCTCTACGCCGAACCCTTCTACGGCGAGTCGTCGTTCCTCATGTACCGCAAGGACGTCTTCGACGCGAAGGGGCTGACGATGCCCGCGCACCCCACCTGGACCGAGGTGGCGGAGCTCGCGGCGCGGGCGGACGGCGCCGAGCCCGGCATGAAGGGGATCTGCCTGCGCGGACTGCCCGGCTGGGGCGAGCTGATCGCCCCGCTCACCACCGTCGTCAACACCATGGGCGGCACCTGGTTCACCGAGGACTGGAAACCCCGGCTCACCTCGCCCGAGTTCAAGAAGGCCACCGAGTTCTACGTCGATCTCGTGCGCAAGCACGGCGAACGCGGCGCCTCCCAGTCCGGATACGCCGAGTGCCTCAACAACATGACGCAGGGCAAGACCGCCATGTGGTACGACGCCACGGCAGGCGCCGGTTCGCTGGAGGCGGCCGGCTCCCCGGTCAAGGGGAAGATCGGCTACGTACCCGCGCCCGTCGAGGAGACCAAGAGCTCCGGGTGGCTCTACACCTGGGCCTGGGGCATCCAGAAGGCGTCGAAGAAGGCGGACGACGCGTGGAAGTTCGTCTCCTGGGCTTCCAGCAAGGAGTACGAGTCGCTCGTCGGTGAGACCAGCGGCTGGTCCAACGCCCCGGCCGGCAAACGCGCCTCCACCTACGAGAATCCCGAATACCGCGAGGCGGCAGGCGCCTTCGCGGACGTCACCGAGCAGGCCATCTCCGGGGCGGACCCGAAGAACCCGGGCACCCAGCCGCGCCCCGTGCCGGGGATCCAGTTCGTCGGCATCCCCGAGTTCACCGATCTCGGGACCAGGGTCGCGCAGGAGATCAGCGCGGCCATCGCCGGCCGGCAGTCCGTCGACAAGGCGCTGGCCGCTTCCCAGAAGCTGGCCGAACAGGTCGCCAAGGAGTACCGATGACCACAGCAGTCGGCACGACACCTCAGTCACCACCCCGGCCACCCGCGGCCCCGGCGCCCAAGGCGAACCGGGCCAAGGCGTGGGCCACCAGGGCTCCGCTGCTCCCCGCACTGGTCTTCCTGATCGTCGTCACCCAGCTGCCGTTCGTGGCGACCCTGGTGATCTCCCTCTTCGACTGGAACTCCCTCAGCCCCGACAAACGCGCCTTCAACGGGCTCGGCAACTACGCGTCCGTCTTCACCGACGCAGCGCTCCGCGACTCCGTCGTCACGACGATCCTGCTGACCGTCGGCGTCGTCCTCGCCACCGTCGTCATCGGACTGGCCCTCGCCCTGCTCCTGGACCGCACGTTCTTCGGCAGGGGCATGGTCCGCACCCTGCTCATCACGCCGTTCCTGATCGTGCCCGTCTCCGCCGCGCTCCTGTGGAAGCACGCGCTGTACAACCCGGAGTACGGCCTCCTCAACGGCGCGCTCAGCTGGGTGGGCGACCTCTTCGGCGACACGAGCCCGAGCCAGCCCGACTGGATCGCGGAGATGCCGCTCCTCGCCGTCATCGCGGCGCTGGTCTGGCAGTGGACGCCCTTCATGATGCTGATCCTGCTCGCCGGCCTCCAGAGCCGGCCCGCGGAGGTCGTCGAGGCCGCCCGCCTGGACGGTGCGAGCGCCTGGCAGACCTTCCGCTATCTGACGCTGCCGCATCTGCGCAGGTACCTCGAACTCGGTGTCCTGCTCGGGGCCGTCTACATCGTGCAGAACTTCGACGCGGTGTTCACGATCACCGCGGGCGGACTCGACACCGCCAACCTTCCCTACACGATCTACCAGACCTTCTACCAGGCCCACGAATACGGACTGGCGTCCGCCGCGGGAGTCGTGGTGGTGATCGGCACGATCATCATCGCCACCTTCGCGCTCCGGACCGTCTCGTCCCTCTTCAGTGAGGAGGCGAACCGCGCATGACCACCGCCACCGTCCCCGCGCCCGCTCCGTCCGCACAACGGATCCTGCGACGGGCCAGACGCCGCTCCGCCGCGCTGGGCCTGCTGGCCTGGGCGGCAGGGCTCGCCTTCTGCCTGCCCGCGCTGTGGATGCTGCTGACCTCGCTGCACGCGGAGTCCGACGCCGCCACCAACCCGCCCTCCGTCTTCGCGCCGCTCACCCTCGACGGCTACCGCGCCTTCTTCGGCGCCGACACCGGCGTCACCCCGTGGCCGCCCCTGCTCAACTCCCTGGGAGCCTCCTTCTTCTCCACGGTCCTGGTGCTCCTGCTGGCGCTCCCGGCGGCGTACGCCCTCTCCATCCGGCGCGTCCGGAAGTGGACGGACGTGATGTTCTTCTTCCTCTCCACGAAGATGCTGCCGGTCGTGGCGGGCCTCCTCCCCGTCTACCTGTTCGCCAAGAACGCCGGGATGCTGGACAACATCTGGCTCCTCGTCCTGCTCTACACCTCGATGAACCTGCCGATCGCGGTCTGGATGATGCAGTCCTTCCTCGCGGACGTGCCGGTGTCGGTCATCGAGGCCGCCCAGGTCGACGGAGCGAGGCTGCCGACCGTCCTGGCCCGGGTCGTCGCGCCGATGGCCGCACCCGGGATCGCGGCCACCGCGCTGATCTGCTTCATCTTCAGCTGGAACGAACTGCTCTTCGCACGGGTGCTCACCGGCGTCGTCGCCCAGACGGCACCCGTCTTCCTCACCGGATTCGTCACCAGCCAGGGCCTCTTCCTGGCCCAGCTGTGCGCCGCGTCCGTCGTCGTGTCCCTGCCGGTGCTCGCGGCCGGCTACGCCGCCCAGGACAAACTCGTCCAGGGCCTGTCTCTCGGAGCAGTGAAATAATGCGGGCAGCCATCGTCGAAGCACCCGGGAAGATCTCCGTCTCCACCGTGCCCGACCCCACTCCCGGTCCCCGCGAGGTCGTCGTGTCCGTCGCCTCGTGCGGGCTGTGCGGCACCGATCTGCACATCCTGCAGGGCGAGTTCGCGCCCTCCCTGCCGCTCGTCCCCGGCCATGAGTTCGCCGGGGAGATCGTGAGCGTCGGCCGTGACGTCACGGAGCTGGCCGTCGGCGACCGCGTCGCCGTCGACCCCTCGCTGCACTGCCACGAGTGCCGCTACTGCCGCAGCGGGCGCGGCAACCTCTGCGAACGCTGGGCCGCCATCGGCGTCACCGTCTCCGGCGGCGCCGCCGAGTACGCCGTGGCCCCCGTCGCCAACTGCGTCCGGCTGCCCGACCACATCGACGTGAAGGACGCGGCCCTCATCGAACCGCTGTCCTGCGCCGTCCGGGGCTACGACGTGCTGAACAGCACCCTCGGTGCCGAGGTGCTGATCTACGGCTCCGGGACCATGGGCCTGATGATGCTGGAGCTCGCCAAGCGCACCGGTGCGGCCGGCGTGGACGTCCTGGACGTCAACCCGGACCGTCTCGCCACGGCCGGCCTCCTCGGCTGCTCCCGGTCGGCGGCCGGGGCCGACGAGCTCGAGCGGCCCGGCGGCTGGGACGTCGTCATCGACGCCACCGGCAACGCCGCCGCCATCCAGGACGGCCTCGGACGCGTCGCCAAGGGCGGGACCTTCCTCCAGTTCGGGGTCGCCGACTACGCGACGACGGCCGTCATCGAGCCGTACCGCATCTACAACCAGGAGATCACCATCACCGGCTCGATGGCCGTCCTGCACAGCTACGAACGCGCCGCCGCGCTCTTCGCCACCGGGGTCCTCGACCCTGCCGTCTTCATCAGCGACCGGCTGCCGCTCGACCAGTACCCGCAGGCCATCGACCGCTTCAAGGCGGGCATCGGCCGCAAGATCGTGGTCGAGCCGTGACGGGCGGCCCCGGCGCCGTCCTCGTACTCGGAGAGGCCCTCGTCGACCTCGTACCCATGGACGGGGACGGCAGCCTGCGGACCGCCCAGTTCGGTGGGGCCCCGGCCAACGTCGCCGTCGGGCTGGCCACGCTCGGCACCCCGGTGGCGTTCGCCGGAGGGCTGGGCGACGACGGCTTCGCCCGCATGATCGAGGAGCGGCTGCGGGCGGCCGGGGTGGATCTCACGCTCTGCGGACGCTCCGGCCTGCCCACGGCGCTGGCCGTCGCCGAGCCGGGTGCCGGAGGGACCGGCTACCACTTCCACCTCCAGGACACGGCGACGTTCCGGCTGCCTGACCTGTCCACGCGGGCCGCCGGATTCGGGGCCGTGTACGCGGGCGGGCTCGCGGCCGTCGTGGGGCCCGCGGCCTCTGCCGTACGGGCCACCGCCGAGGCCGCCGCCGCGCACTCCCTGCTCGTCGTGGACCCCAACGTCCGCCGCGACCGCACCCTGGGCGCGGACCACGGTTCGGCGGCGCTGCGCGAACTGTGCGCACTCGCGCACGTCGTGAAGGTCAGCGACGAGGACCTGGGGACGCTGTGGCCCGGAGCCGATCCGGAGGAGACCTGCCGGGAACTGGCGGCAGGAGGAAGGCTGGTGGTCCTCACCCGTGGCGCCCGGGGCAGTAGCGCCTACACGGCGGACGCACCGCCCGTCTCCGTCCCGGCCACACCGGTCGAGGTGGTGAACACGATCGGCGCCGGGGACGCCTTCACCGCGGGTCTGCTGAGCCGGATGGGAGCCCTGGGTTCCTTCACGGCGACGCCGTACCCGGAGGAGGTGAGGGACATGCTGTCGTTCGCCTCGGAGACCGCCGCCTCGGTGTGCGCACGGGCGGGCACGGAGCCCTCGGCCCCCGCCGGTATCTGACGGGCCCGCCGCCCGCGTGGACTCTCGCCGGGTACGGCCGCACACCGGAGTCCGGCGCGGCCCCGGAGAGGGGTCCCGCCTCCCGCCCGGCGGGACCCCTCCCGCCGCATCCCTCCGGTCAGGTGTCCGTCATACGGAACGTCCCCGTGCCGACTGCGCCCCTGGCACGCGGGTGAGGCATCCTCTGCTGGTCGGGCAGAACGGGCCCGTGGTGGTGAGTGGATCTCCGCCACGGTCTGTGACGGAGAAGGATGCGGAACCAGATGGCAGACAACTCGGACCTGTTGGCCTTCGTGCGGGCACGCCTCGCCGAGGAGGAGCAGATCGCGCGGGAGGCGGGAGGCGACGGCTGGCGGACCCCGGCCGAGGCGCCCGGTGAGGTGCACGACCGCACGAGCGGCATCGCCTTCGTCGTACGGTCGCGCGCCTACGACCGGCACATCGCCTTCCAGGACCCGGCACGCACCCTGCGCCGCGTCGAGACCACCAGGGTCCTCCTGGACGAGTACGAGGAGATCGCGGCCCTGGACACCGACCGCCCTGCCCAGGACTTCACCTCGGGCCGCGCCGTCGGCCTGGGCTTCGTCGTCCGGCAGATGGCCGCCGAGCACGCCGGGCACCCCGACTACCGGGTGAAGTGGCTGCCCCGGTTCTCCCACTGGGGCCCGCCCGCCCCGCCGGAGTAGGGGCACCCGGTCCGTCTCGCCGAGCGCCCGGCCGACAGGAGTGTTTGGGTGGACATACCGTGCCGCGCGCCGTAGGTACGGCGCCGACGGGGGTCGACTCCGAGGAGAGGCGTATGACGAGCACACCCGGTCCTCTGGAAGGCCGCGTCGCCGTCGTGACCGGCGCCGCACGGGGCCTGGGCGCGGCCCTCGCACGCGAGCTGGCGGAGCGCGGCGCCACGCTGGCCCTGGTCGGCCGGGAGGAAGCCGGCCTGGCCGCGGTGCGGGACTCGCTTCCGGGCCCCGCGCGGTGCTGGGAGGCGGACATCACCGACGAGGCGGGAATGGCGCGGGTGGCGGACGAGGTACGGGAGGGGCTCGGCCCCGCCTCGGTCGTCGTCGCCAACGCCGGCGTGGCCGAGGGCGGCCCCTTCGCGGAGTCCGATCCTGCGACCTGGCGGCGCGTGATCGAGGTCAACCTGATCGGCAGCGCGATCACCGCACGGGTCTTCCTGCCCCAGCTGCGCGCCACGCGCGGTTACTACCTCCAGATCGCGTCGCTGGCCTCCATCGGCGCCGCGCCCATGATGAGCGCGTACTGCGCCTCCAAGGCCGGCGTGGAGTCCTTCGCGCACTCGCTGCGTGCCGAGCTCGCCCATGAGCACGTCGCGGTGGGCATCGGCTACCTGAACTGGACCGACACCGACATGATCCGCGATGCCGACCGGTACGCGGTCCTGCGCGAGCTGAGGGCGCACATGCCCAGGCCGGCGCGCAAGGTCTACCCGGCGGAGACCGTGGCGCGCCGCATGGCGCGGGCGGTCGAGCGCCGCAGCGCCGCCGCGTACCTGCCGGCGTGGCTCCGCGCCACGCAGCTGGTGCGCGCCGCGATGCCTCCGGTCGTCACGGCGTTCTCGAAGCGGGAGCTGCCAGGACTGGCACGGACGTCCTCGTTCGAGGCGACGGGCCTCCTCGGGGCCGGCGGCCGGGCCGACGCGTCGAGCCGACGGGGACCGGACGGCTGAAACCCGCTCCGGCCGGCTCGGACACGGGCCGGACTGAGTACGGGGGAGGGGGGCGTCTGAGTACGCGACCCGATCCGGGCGTGTGCCGCCGCTGGTCGAATGGGGACCATGCTCCCCGAAGCGCCGACGCGCCCCCGCATCCAGAACCTGACCAGCGCGGGCACGGCGCTGGCCGTGACCCTGCTCCCGCTGGCCGTCGGTGTCCTGCTGGCCAGGACGATGGCGCTGGATCCGATGACACCCGTGAACGCCTTCGTCACCGGTGGGGGTCAGCGCGTACGGCTCGCCCCTTCGCGATGGGTACTGAAGGCTCGAACGCGTGAGCTCCTTTCCCGGCGGTAATGGAATGCCCGTCCGGGTAAGCGCTGTCGCTCCTGTTACACGGGTCGGCGGGGTCCCGACAGGGGCGGCCGGGGGAGTGGGGGTGAGGTGAGCGGGGGGCCGTGGCCAGGCGGACGGCCCTCGCCAAGGGTCGGTGCAACGATCAACGGTTGACAGGTCTACGACTGTCGGGATCCGTGCCGGATGCAGTCGTGTGTGACAGAAATGTCCGTACTTCGTCACACGGATCAGGGCACCTTTCGGCCACCTCGAAAGCGGGACAAAGTTTGCGTTCCCGGCACGACGCCGGGGTCGGAAAAACGCCCGGAGCTACCTTCCGGGCCCGCATGATGAGGGGTTTCCATGTCCCGTTCCGCACGACGGATCACCGCCACCGTCCTCGCCTCAGGCGCCCTGCTCGCCGCGGCGGCCCTTCCTGCGACGGCCGATGGCCGGGACCACGGTCACAACCGGCCGGCGCACCGCTCGGCCGTCGTCCTGGGTGCGATCCAGTACGACAGTCCCGGCCGCGACAACGGCTCCAACCGGAGCCTGAACGCCGAGTGGGTCACCGTGACCAACACCGGCCGCCACTCCGTCAACCTCCGCGGCTGGACGCTCACCGACGAGAGCCGCCGTTCGTACACCTTCGACCTGCGGCTGGCCGGCCGGTCCTCCGTCCGCGTCCACACCGGTGTCGGCCGTGACACCCGGCACGACGTGTACCAGGACCGCCGCCACTACATGTGGGACAGCAGGGACACCGCCACGCTCCGCGACAACCGCGGGCACAAGGTCGACTCCGAGTCCTGGGGCCGGCACCACCGTGGCGGTGGCCACCGCGGCAACCGCTGAGCGGCACCGGTAGGGGGAAGCGGCGTTCTCCCTGACTGAAACGGCGTACCACGGTTCATCCCCGTGGTACGCCGTACGCGTGCGGCGCGCGGCCTCCGTGGGGCGGGGCCTGTGCATCGGGAGGTCCCGGGTGATGTCAGGATGGACTCATGACCATCAAGGCGTTTTTCGACATCACCATCGACGACCAGCCCGCTGGGCGGATTGTGTTCAACCTCTTCGACGACGTTGCCCCCAAGACCGCGGAGAACTTCCGCGCTCTGGCCACCGGCGAGAAGGGCTTCGGCTACGCGGGCTCGCCGTTCCACCGCGTCATCCCGGACTTCATGCTCCAGGGCGGTGACTTCACCAACGGCAACGGCACCGGCGGCAAGAGCATCTACGGCGAGAAGTTCGCCGACGAGAACTTCACGCTGAAGCACAACAAGCCCGGCCTGCTCTCGATGGCCAACGCGGGCCCGAACAGCAACGGTTCGCAGTTCTTCATCACCACGGTCCTCACCCCGTGGCTGGACGGCAAGCACGTCGTCTTCGGCGAGGTCGCCGACGAGCCGAGCATGGAGCTCGTCCGCAAGATCGAGTCGTACGGCTCCTCGACCGGCAAGACCAAGGTGAGGATCGCCGTTTCCGAGTCCGGCGTTCTCTGAGTCACCCGACGGGGCTCCCTGCCGGTTTCCACGGGCCGGGAGCCCCGAGCCGTGCCATGGTCCGGTCCGGACGGGGCACGGCGGCCGGAAGGCGTCCCGGGCCGGGGAGTGACAGGGTGGAGGTTCATCGACCCCGCACACCGACATGGGACGGAAGGACCGCAAGGTGCGTATCGATCTCGCCGGCAGGACCGCTGTCGTGACCGGCTCCTCGCAGGGCATCGGGCTCGCCGTCGCCACCGGGCTGGCCGCCGCCGGAGCGCGCGTCGTGCTGACCGGACGGGGCCGGGACCGGCTCGTCACGGCGGCGGACACGCTGCGCCGCACCGAGCCCGACGCCGACGTCCTCACAGTCGCCTGCGACCTCACCACGGAGCAGGGGGCGGCGGAGCTCCACGAGGCCGTGCCCGCGGCGGACATCCTCGTCAACAACCTCGGCATCTTCGGCTCCCGGCCGCCGCTGGAGATCACCGACGAGGAGTGGCGCGCCTATTTCGACACCAACGTCCTCAGCGCGGTGCGTCTGATCCGCCGCTACCTCCCCGGAATGACCGAGCGCGGGTGGGGCCGGGTGCAGAACATCGCGAGCGACTCCGCGATCGTCATCCCCGCCGAGATGATCCACTACGGCATGTCCAAGACCGCCCTGCTCGCCGTCTCCCGGGGCTTCGCCAAGGAGGCCGCGGGCACCGGTGTGACGGTGAACTCCGTGATCGCCGGGCCCACGCACACCGGCGGTGTCGAGGACTTCGTCCGCGAGCTGGTGGGCGATCTCCCGTGGGACGAGGCCCAGCGCGAGTTCATGCGGCTGCACCGCCCGCAGTCCCTGCTCCAGCGCCTGATCGAACCCGAGGAGATCGCGAACCTCGTCGTCTACCTCAGCTCCCCGCAGGCGTCGGCCACCACGGGCGCAGCGGTGCGGGTGGACGGCGGATACATCGACTCGATCGTGCCCTGAGCTTCCGGGCTGGCATGATCAGGGGCATGGACGAGCGCATCATCGCCGCGTGTGACGGGGCATCGAAAGGCAATCCGGGACCTGCCGCCTGGGCGTGGGTCGTGGCCGATGGCCAGGGGAACCCCCGGCGGTGGGAAGCGGGCCCGCTCGGCACCGCCACCAACAACGTCGCCGAGCTCACCGCCCTGCTTGAACTGCTGCGATCGACCGATCCGGCCGTGCCCGTCGAGGTGCGCATGGACTCGCAGTACGCGATGAACGCGGTGACCAAGTGGCTGCCGGGGTGGAAGCGCAACGGCTGGAAGACGTCCGGGGGCAAGCCGGTCGCCAACCGGGAGCTGGTGGTCGGCATCGACGAGCTGCTGAGCAGCCGCGCCGTGACCTTCCGCTACGTGCCGGCGCACCAGGTGGACGGCGACCCGCTCAACGCGCTGGCCGACCAGGCCGCGAGCGAGGTGGCCGTCTCGCAGCAGGCGGCGGGGACCGCGTACGGCACGGCGGACATGCCGGTGCCCGCGCCCGCCCGCTCGACGAAGAGCCGGACGGCGGGTGCCGCCAGGGGCGGGTCCGCGGGGGGCTCCACCGCCGGCTCCTCGGGCCGGGCGCGCTCCGCCGCCACGATCCGGGCGAAGTTCGCGGGCCGGTGCCACTGCGGGAAGCCGTACGCGGCCAAGGACATGATCGCCAAGAACCCGAACGGCTGGGGACACCCGGAGTGCCGGACCGTGCCGGCCTGAGCCGGGCCGCGCCGGCAGCGGGCGCGGCGGAGGTCCTGCGGTTCGCGGACCCGGCCGACCCCGCCGGCGCGGTGTACGACAACCAGCGGGCGAGGACGATGAAGCGGGGTGCGCGCATGAGCCGGCCGCTGGACGAGAGCGACCTCTGCCACGAGAACGCGCCGGCCCGGCCCGCGAGCCCCCACGAGCTGACGGGAAGGCACACAGGACATGACCGGACAAGATGACCGCTGGGCGGAGCTCACCGGCGGAAAGGCTGGAGAGGCGTACGCTCAGCGTTTCGCCCGGCTCGCCGATTCGGGTCACGACATCCACGGCGAGGCCGCCTTCTGCGCCGCGCTGCTTGGACCGGCCGCCCGGGTCCTCGACGCCGGCTGCGGCACCGGGCGGATCGCCATCCGGCTCGCCGAGCTCGGCCACCGCTGCACAGGCGTGGACGTCGACTCCTCGATGCTCGCCGTCGCCCGCCGGGACGCCCCCACGCAGGAGTGGCTCCTCGGGGACCTCGCACGCCTCGACACCCTCGGCCTGGAACCGGGCTTCGACCTGGCGCTCGCCGCCGGAAACGTCATCCCGCTGCTGGCTCCCGGTACCGAGCCACAGGTCCTCCGTCAGCTGGCCGCGGCGCTGCGCCCCGGTGGTCTGCTGGTCACGGGCATGGGACTGGACGCGGCACACCTGCCGCTGCCGGAACCGACCGTGACCCTCACGGAGTACGACGACTGGTGTACCCGGGCCGGACTGACCTTGCTGAGACGCCACGCCACGTGGAGCGGCGATCCGTACGAACCGGGCTGTGGCTATGCCGTCAGCGTGCACTCCCGCCCCGCCATGTGAGTCCGGACGGGCGGCGGCGCCGAGTCTCAGATGTCGGCCCAGACGAGTCGCCCGGACACGCTGCTGCGCGTGCCCCATCGCGTCGCGAGCGCGTCCACGAGCATCAGGCCCCGGCCGTCCTCGGACACCGACGCGAGACTGAAACCGTCATCCGTGCCGTCCGGCCCGAAGGCCACGGGGCCGGGACCCTCCGCACCGTGCGGGCCCTTCGCCGTGGTGCCGGAGGGCCGGTCCCGTGGACCTGGCAGTTTCGGCACGTCCCGCCGGCCGCGGTTCCACACGCAGATGCGCACCCGGCCGGGGGTCCGCAGGAGACGGCACCGGATCCGCCGGCCCGCGGTGTGTTCCACCGCGTTCGTGACCAGCTCGGTCACGAGAAGGGCCGCCGTCTCGACGCGTTCGTCGGGTTCTCCCCAGCCCCGCATGGCTTCCTGCACGCGGTGCCTCGCCACCGGGACGGCCCGGGGGAGGCGGGGAATCCACCAGCTCTGTGCGCTCCGCCCGCCCGATCCCTCCGGGGCCGAACGCGCGCACGTGACTATTTCCGACATGTACGTACTCTCCGTGCAAAGTGCATACTTTGCAAGAGGCAGAATGTCAGGATGGTTCCGAATCGGCGCCGGGGCCGCTGTGACCGCCCCCGTCGACGCCTGCCAGGAAGGGATGTGGATGAGGCCCCGGTCCGGCCCCACCGTCGAACACCGAGTCCTGGCGGCGCGCCTGCGGATGCTCCGGGAGCGGGCGGGCGTCAGCCTCCAGGCGGCTTCGGCGGCACTCGGTGCCCACCCCGCCACCGTCCGGCGCATCGAGCGTGCCGAAACCGGGCTCGACGCCCACCAGGTCCGGATCCTCCTCGAGCGTTACGCCGTGTCCGCCGGGGAGGCCGAGCCGATCATGGCGGGCATCGCCGCCGCGAACCTGCCGGGCTGGTGGCACGCGTGGCGGGACGCGATGGACCCGTGGCAGCAGGAGGTCATCGGCATCGAGTCCTCCGCCGCGCTCGTCCGGACCTGGCACCCCGCCCTGGTCCCCGAACTCCTGCGCACCCCCGCCTACGAGGCGGCCCTGTGCCGCAGTCTGACCTCAGATCCCCGGCCACGACGGGACCGGCACATCGAACTGCTGGCGGAGCGGCAACGCCGCCTCGAGGCGCGCGGCACGGCCCTCTGGGCCCTGTTTCCCGCCGCCGCCCTCCGTACGACGGTCGGCGGGCCCTCCGTGATGGCCGGACAGCGGGCGGTGCTGGAGGAGGCGGCCCACCGCGGGCACCTCACGGTGCAGGTGGTGCCCCTCGACGCCCCACCGCACCCGATGACCGGTGTGCCACCGCTGCACCTGCTGCGTGTACCGGCACCGGAGATCGGCGACCGTGCGGTCCTGGAGACCCCGGGGACCCGGGTGGACCTCATCGCCGAACCGGCCGTCGTCATGGACTACCGCATCCGGCTGGACCGCGCGTGCGCGGCTGCCCCGCCCCCGGGTTCGCCGCTGCCGGAAGGCGGCCCGGGACCCGTAATCCCCTGAAGGCCGGGCCGGTTGGGGTTTCGATCGCCGTATGACGGTCACGCGCACAGTGCGGTACCCGAAAGCACAGGCGCAATCCAGCAGAGACCGACGGACCGTTCCCAGCGAGAAGGAGTGAGAGACATGGACAACTGGCGCATGCACGCGGCGTGCCGCGAAGAGGACCCCGACCTGTTCTTCCCCATCGGCAGCAGCGGGCCCGCACTCGTGCAGGCCGAGGAGGCCAAGGCCGTCTGCAGGACCTGCCCCGTGCGGGAAAAGTGCCTGGACTGGGCGCTGGAGAACGCACAGGACTCGGGCGTGTGGGGAGGCATGGACGAGAACGAACGCCGTGCCCTGAAGCGGCGTCGCGCCCGTCAACAGGCCAGGAGCCACGGGTGACGCCTCCGCGCTCCGGCCGCCCGGCCGGGAGACGATGAGCCATGGACACCTCGGTCTGGCTCATCATCGGCGCGCTCGTACTGCTGCTGATGGCAGGTGCCGCCCTCGTCCTCCTGGTACGGGTGATCCGGGCCAGAAGACTCCTCGTCGAAGCCGGCGTCCCCTTGCGGAACAAGGCGCTCGTCTGGGCCGCGGTGATCTACACCGTGTCGCCCGTGGACCTTCTGCCCGACCCCGTCTACCTCGACGACATCGGCTTCCTGCTGCTCGCGCTGCGCTCACTGCACGCCGCGGCCGGTGCTGTGCGGGGGCGGCCCGCCATGACGGAGAAGGAGACCGGCGGCAACCTTTCGGCGTCCGGGAGCAACTGAGGGGGCGTAAGCCGTTCCCCGCCGGAAGGTGCCTCCCGTGGAGCCTCTGCTCGACCACTCCGATCACCGTCCCCGCCGCAGACGCCGCATCCCCCGCGCCCGTGCGCTGGCCGGCGCCCTGGCGGCCGGGCTGCTCGCCGCCGGCGGACTCGTAGCACTCGGCCCCGTCTCGCAGGCCGCCACCGCGCGCCAGGCCGAGGCACTCGACCGCGGTGTCGTCAGCGTGCACACCGACAGCGGAAACCTCGTCAGCTGGCGCTGGCTCGGTACCGACCCCGACAACGTGTCGTTCAACGTCTACCGGGCGGGCACCAAGGTCAACACCTCGCCGGTCACCGCCTCGACGAACTACTTCCACTCCGGCGCGCCCTCCACCGCCGACTACACGGTCCGCGCGGTCATCGACGGCGTGGAGCAGAGCGACTCCGTCCACGCGATCCAGTTCCGCGCCGGATACAAGGACGTGCCCATCAGCCCGCCCGCCGGCGGGACGACACCCGACGGCGTCGCCTACACCTACGAGGCCAACGACGCGTCCGTCGGTGATCTGGACGGCGACGGTGCCCTCGACTTCGTACTGAAGTGGCAGCCCACCAATGCCAAGGACAACTCCCAGTCCGGCTACACGGGCAACACGATCATCGACGGCATCCGTCTCGACGGCACCCGGCTCTGGCGGATCGACCTCGGGCGCAACATCCGCTCGGGCGCGCACTACACCCAGTTCCAGGTGTACGACTACGACGGTGACGGCCGGGCCGAGGTGGCCATGAAGACCGCCGACGGCAGCGTCGACGGTGCCGGAAAGGTGATCGGCAGTTCCTCCGCCGACCACCGCAACTCCTCCGGATACATCCTGTCCGGTCCCGAATTCCTGACGATGTTCAACGGCAGGACCGGGGCGGCGATGGGCACCGTCGACTACGTACCCGCGCGGGGCACGGTGTCCTCCTGGGGCGACTCCTACGGCAACCGGGTCGACCGTTTCCTCGCCGGCACGGCCTATCTGGACGGCGCCAGGCCGTCCCTGATCATGGCGCGCGGCTACTACACGCGCAGCGTCATCGCGGCCTGGGACTGGCGGGGCGGCGCCTTCACCCGGCGCTGGACGTTCGACACGAACAGCTCGACCAACGCCGGCAAGGGATACGACGGACAGGGCAACCACCAGCTGTCCGTCGCCGACGCGGACGGTGACGGCAAGGACGAGATCATCTACGGCGCCATGGCCGTGGACGACAACGGCAGCGGGCTGTGGACCACGAAGAACGGCCACGGCGACGCCATGCACGTGGGAGACCTCGACCCCTCCAGGCCCGGCCTGGAGGAGTTCAAGGTCGACGAGGACAGCTCCAAGCCGTCCTCCTGGATGGCGGACGCCAAGTCCGGCCAGATCCTCTGGTCGACGCCGGCGAGCGGGGACAACGGACGCGGCGTCTCCGGTGACATCTGGTCCGGCAGCGCGGGCGCCGAGTCCTGGTCCTCCGCCGTCTCCGGCGTGCGCGGGCCGAAGGGCGACGTGGTCACCAGCCGTAAGCCGTCCAGCTCCAACTTCCTGTCCTGGTGGGACGGGGACACGACCCGCGAACTCCTCGACGGCACCCACATCGACAAGTACGGCACTTCGGGCGACACCCGCCTGCTGACCGGGGCGTCGGTCCACTCCGGCAACGGCACCAAGGCGACGCCCGCGATCTCCGGCGACCTCTTCGGCGACTGGCGCGAGGAAGTCGTCTGGCCGACCACCAACAACACCGCGCTGCGGATCTACTCCACGCCGCACGAGACCGGCACGAAGATCACCACACTGCTCCACGACACCATGTACCGGACCGCGCTGGCCTGGCAGAACACCGCCTACAACCAGCCGCCGCACCCCAGCTTCGCCATCGGCAGCGGGATGGCGACCGCGCCGCGGCCGGGCATCACCACGCCGTAGCTGCGCACACCTCGGTATCGCCACCCCGAACGGCGGCTACGGAAAGGGTTCCCGCAGCCGCCGTTCCTGGGCGCCTGGATGCCCCTGGGGAGGCTCTCCGGAGACCAGGCTGATTCGTTCGGATCATTCAGCGGACCGGAGGGCCGGCAGCGATGTGGAGTCCGGCCGTGTAGATGGTGACGGTTTTCTCGCAGCCGGTGGTGATGCCTCGCCACTGCTTCAGGCGGCGACGTGGGCTGCGAGCCGTTCAGCGGCGGTGCGGGGCTCGCGGCCGAGCAGTTCGGCCAGCAGGGGGCCGGCTTCGGTGAAGTACCCGGCGCGGGCAGCCTCGTACCAGGTGAGCATGAGCCGGGCCATCTGCTCCGGGACACCGATCGCGATCTGGTCTGCGACCCACTGTTCGTCGTCCAGGACGATGCGCTCGACAGGGCGACCGGTGAGGTCGGAGGCGATCTCGGCGAGATCGTCGAAGGTGAGGGCGTTCGGTGCGGTGAGATCGACGGGGCCGTCGAAGGAGCGGTCACCGGCGAGAATGACCGCCGTGGCCTGGGCTATGTCGGCACGGTCGGTATACGGGACGGGGCCGTCCTGCGGCCGGGCGATCACGCCGGTCCGCTGCCACGGGCCGAGCACCTGGTCAAGTGGGCCGTAGGCGCCGTTGCGCAGTGCGGTCCAGGCGACGCCCGAGTCGTCGAGGAGCGCCTCGGTGGCGATGTGGATGCCGGACGGCCGGTAGGGGTTGCCGGGGACCGCGCCCTGCTGGCTGGTGTAGAGGATGCGCCGGGCGCCGGCCGCGACCGCCGCTTCGATGGCATTGCGGTGCAGGCCGACCATGTCGGCGTCCGGGTCGTTACCGGATACCAGAAGGACCTGCTCTGCACCGGCGAAGGAGTCGCGTAGCGCGGCCGGATCCTCGTACGTGCCCTGCCGTACGCGTACGCCGCGGTCGGCGAAGGGCTGCGCCTTGGCGGTGTCGCGGACGCTGATGCCGATCTGGTCGGCGGGTATGCGCTTGAGGAGGTGCTCGACGGTGGTACCGCCCAGCCCACCGGTGGCGCCAGTCACAACGATCATCTTCTTGACCTCCCGGAATCACAAGTTGACCACATGGGTCAGTTTTCCTTTCGGCTGCGACCGTAGGTAAACTGACCACATGAGTCAAGTTGTGCCGATCGGCAGGCAGGGACGGTGAGTGCGGTGCCTTCGGGATCCCGGTTGCGCGCCGACGCCCGGCGTAATTCCGAACAGATCCGCTCAGCCGCGATCGGTGCCTTCCGGGGGCAGGGCCTGACGGTGCCGCTGGAGCAGGTCGCCAAGGCGGCAGGGGTGAGCAAGGCCACGATCTTCAACCGGTTCGGCGGGCGGATCGGCCTCATCGAAGCCGTCATCGAAGAACTCGTGGCGTGTGAGCTGTTCGCCGTCATCGACCACGCTCGGGCCGTCGACGACGTGGGCGAGCGGATCACGTACTACCTCACCGCGCTCCGCGACCTCCAGTACCGCCAGCCCGCCTTCAACGACGTGTTGTTGCAGACGTATCCGCATTCGCAGCAGCTGATGGAGATCTGCCGAGTCGGAAGTGAGGCCAACGAGGAGCTCGTCTCGGCGGCGCACGCCTTGAACGCGCTGCGCCCTGAGTTCACGGCGGGCGACCTGCACGCACTCGTCGTGGACAACGCCCTCGCACTCAAGCACGGCGAGCGTCCTCCCCGGGACGACTACGACCGCCGCACCAGCTACCTCCTGGACGGAATCCGAGGCCCCTCCGGTTCTGCGGACGGTGGACGTTGCCCGGTCGCGGTGCCTGAAGTACCGGAGCGGGCCCCATGAGGTCCGACTCCGGGAGTCAGCTCACGGCGCCCACTCCGGGCGGTACTCCTGGTGATCGGCGTACGCGACGGCAAGGAACCTGAGCGCCGTTTCGAAGGCCGGCGTGGCGGCATCGCTTGGGTCCGCATCGTCTGCTGCCTGCGAGAGCTCTCGCTCGGCCACCACCCGCCGCGTCGCCTGGACCCCCCGCAGGACACGCGCCGGGTCGTGCAGGGCGACGTGTACGGCACGCGCCGCGTCGTCGTCGGACCCGCCAGCCTCCGGACCGGTGGTGATCAGAGGCGGGGCGTCGTCATCCAGCGGGGTGGAGTACACGCCCGTCCCCAAGGCCTGCCAGACCTCGCCCCTGCCGCCGGCGGCGACAGCGGCTGCCTCCTGCTCGTCGAGGCGGGCCCGGAGGAAGGCGGCCAGGTCGGCGGTCATGCGGGGCTCCCGGGCCGGTCGGCGGGTTCCTGGTCGTGCGGGTAGCCCCGGTGCTCGACGTAGGGCGCGGCGAGCAGCCGGAGCTGGTACTCGGCGTTCCGGCCGCCCGGTCCCGCAGTGCCCAGGTACGGCACCACGGTGTCCTCCAGCAGCGCGAGCCGGACTTCAGCGGTGGCCAGGGAGAACCGCGCATGCTTGGCGGCGTCCTCGGGCTGCACGCCGAAGCGGTCGGGCTGCGTGACCACCACGTCGGCGGCGAAGCGGGCCTTCTCCAGCTCCTCGCTGAAACGGGCTCGGAGGAAGGTCACCAAGACGTCGGTCATGCGGGGGCCTCGGTCCGCGCCTTGCTAAGCCGATCGGCTCGTTCCTTGTAGCGGTCGTCGGGCTCGATGCCTGCCTCGCGGGTCATCCTCCGGACGTGCGCCCCGGTCTGTCCTGACTTCTTCGCGACCTCGGTGGGCTTGTGGTTCCCGGCCCGGAGAGCGGCGAGCACGAGCTCTTCGAGTTCGTCGCTGGACTTCTTGAGGCGGTCCGCGTCGCGGAGCCGGCGGCTTCCTGCTGCGGCGATGTCCTCCAGGGAGGGGGACTCGGCGGGCGGGGGCGGGCCCATGGCATCGATGTGTCGCAACCCGCTTGCGGTGATCATGCCTCAAGCGTACTGGTCGGCAGCCTGCGGGACTCCGCGTCCGACCAGCTGCCGCACTGCGGCTCAGCTTCGCCGTCGGCGGCGGGACGGCGACCGCGCCGCGGCCTGGCGACACCGAGCCCGGCCGCGGCTCAGGGCCCCGTCGACAGCAGGGGCGGTTCGCCCCAGGGCAGCGTGAGGATGTCGCGCAGCAGCCCGGCCCGCGGACCGATGCGCTCGGCCAGGACGGCTTCTGTGCGGGCGAGCATGATCTGTGCCCGCTCGTGCGCCCGGGCACCTTCCGGGGTGGTGCGGACGATCCGTGACCGGGCGGACGACGGATCGGGCGTCTGCTCCAGCAGGCCCAGGCCGATCAGGCCGTGCACCGCCTGGTGCGTCGTCTGACGGGTGACGCCCATCCGCCGCGCCAGCTCGGAGATCGAGGTGCCCTCCGGATCGAGCGCCGCGAAGACCGCGGCCTGCGCGACGGTCACGGGCTGCTCACCGGCGGCCGTCATGCCGGCCAGCAGGGCGTCGTCGAACCAGCGTTTGGCCTCGCTGAGGAGCTGAGGCATGTTCGGTGCGGCGTCTGCGGTCATGGTTCCTCGACGGGCGGGCGGGGGCTCCGAGCATAACGACCGGCTGCGCCCGCCCGGACCCCGCGTGCGCCCGTGATCAGCCCGTACGGACGCGGGTGAACTCCACCGAACGATCGAAACACTCGGTGACCCGCTCGTCCGGAACGCCCATCCACAGATGCTGGGCGCCCTCGACCAGTCGCAGCTCCACGGGCGCCCCCGCCTCCCGCAGCGCCTCGGCCAGCCGGACGCTCTGCCGGGTGGGGACGGCGGTGTCGGCGGTCCCGTGCAGGAGGAGGAAGGCGGGCGCCTGGGCGGTGACATGGGCCACCGGGCTCGCCGCCCTGGCCCTGTCCGGGTCGGCGCCCGCCGGTGCGCCGAGGAGGCGCGCCTCGTAGGTGGCCGGGTCGTGTGCGTCGTAGCCGCCCCCGTGGTCCTCGGCCAGGGCGACCAGATCGCTGGGAACGTACCAGCACACGCAGCCGCGGACCGGGCCGAAGCCCTCGGCCGGCGCCGCGAGAGCGGCGTGGGCGGCCAGGTGTGCGCCCGCCGACTCGCCCCACAGGACGGTTCGGGACGCGTCCAGGCCCAGTTCGTCCGCGCGGGTGCGCAGCCAGCGCAGAGCGGCGATGACGTCGTCCCGCTGCGCGGGGAAGTGCGCCTCGCCGCTGAGCCGGTAGTCGAGGCACGCGACGGCGAAGCCGGCCCCGACGAGACGGGCGAACGGTCCCGGCTGCCAGGAGTGGAAGCGGGGCCCCATGGTGTCCCGCAGGCCGGTGTGCCAGCCGCCTCCGTGCACGAACACGATCAGGGGGACGGGAGCGGCGGCGACCTCAGGCAGCCATACGTCCAGCTCCAGCGCCCTGCTCCCCTCGAGCAGCTGGTAGACCGCTCCGCGCAGCAGCCTCACGCCGGGAGCGGGGCACGAGGGGGACGGCAGCGGAAGCGTGGCCGGGTCCGGCGGGGCGGGAGGCACGAAGGGGGAGGAGGCGGGGTCGGAGGGCAGCGGCATGGACCTGGCTTTCGGTGGGTACGGGCGTTCCTCGGGACGAGATCGGGGAGCGAACGGCCGGTCAGTCCCGGGTGCGCCACTGCTGACCGGGCATGAAGCGGACGTCGAACCGCTCCGGCACCGTGCCGAACTTCTGCGGCTCGGGGACGTACGGCTCGCGCGGCAGGGTCAGCTCCTCGGTCGGCGTTCCGAGGTTCTCGAAGAAGCGCTCGAAGGTGCCGCCCGGACCCGCCGCCACCCCGATGATCTGGCTGTGATGGCGCTCGATGCGGTAGGCGTGCGGGCAGTTCTTGGGCACGAAACCGAAGTCGCCGGTGGTCAGCAGCTTCTCGTACTGCTCGCCTTCCTGGTCCTCGACGAAGAGCCGGGCCGCGCCACTGCCGATGTAGAAGACCTCGTAGGTGTCCGTGTGCATGTGGGCGGGGATGATGTCGCCCTTCACCCCCTCGACGTGAAGAAGTTGAAGGCGTTCTCGGTCTGCTCGCCGCCGGCGTAGACGGTCACGAGGTCACCGAAGAGGTGGGCCCGGTCACCCATGCCCTTCTCGATGAAGTACGGCTTGCCCGGCTCAGGGGGGATGTGGGAGCGGGTGCGGTACTGGGTGGCGTACTCCATGGTCATGGTGAACCTCCGGGATCGGCTCCGACTGAACTGTCAGGCTACCTGACGGTTAGCGTGAGGTGAAGGACGGACGCCAGGGGCTCCCGCCCGAGGAGCCGACCCGCCTACTCGCCCGTCAGGGGATCGCGCCCGGTGAGGCAGTAGACCCCACCCGCCGGGTCCCGCATGACCGTCCAGCCGTCGCCGTCGCGCACGAACCCGGCGCCGAGCCCTTCGTGCAGTGCCCGGCCGGCCGTCAGGTCCGAGCAGGCGAGATCCAGATGCGCCGAGGCCGGGCGGGGCTCGTCCAGACGCTGGACGAGGAGATGGACGGGCAGGTCCAGCGACGGGCGGAGCACGTGGAACTCCCGGTGGACTCCCGGGCGTGCGTCCCAGCCGGTCAGCGCCGTCCAGAACGCGACCTCCTCGTCGAACGCCGCCGGCGAGACGTCGAGGCAGATCTGGTCCAGCCTGCTCGTGGCACCGCCGGGACCGGTGATGACCGCCGGCCGCGCCTTCTGGCCCCGCCAGGGAACGACGCAGAAGGGCTGGCCGCCGGGGGAGCGCAGGACGGTCAGTTCCGGGTACCTGGCCTCCTCCAGGGCGCCCAGCCGGAGGGCCTGTGCGGTGAAGGCGGCCATGTCGTCCACCGCCAGATCGGGATGGGCCCCGCCCTCACCTCCCACCGCCTGCACCGCAAGGCAGGCGTCGGCGCCGTCCGGGAGCAGGGTGGTGAATTCGCCCCGCTCTCCCCACGGCTCGGAGACCTGGGTGCCGGTGACCGCGCTCCAGAACGCGGCGGCGTGGCCGGCGGCTGCTGCGGGCCGGTCGATGAAGGCGTACGTCCAGCGGATCACGGTGCTCCTCTGCTGCGGATCGGTGCTTCGTGCGGCGGTCCCCATCGTGTCAAAACGGAGCCCCATGGGCCCCGTTCATCACTCGTTCACCGGTCGGATCCGTCCGCGGCATTCCCTGGCACGCCGCGGGCACCTACGCTCGGCCGCGAATCGATCAACGCTGCGGCGCCGTGGTCCGAACGGTGTTGACAACGTTGTCCCCCTCTGTCGGAGGTATCCGAGACCATGCCCTCCAGACCGTCCCCGGCCCGGCGTCTCGCCGCACGGGCCGCCGCGATCGCCCTCACCGGCGCGCTCGCCGGCGCCGTCCTGCCGCCGGCCGCGGAGGCCGACGCGCTGGTCGCGCGCCCCACCGCCTACGTGGACCCGATGATCGGTACGGCGAACGGCGGCAACACCTATCCCGGCGCGGTCCGCCCGTACGGCATGATCGCCTGGTCCCCGACCAGCACCACGGGCGACCAGACGAGCACCGGCGCGGCCAACGGTTACGAGTACGGCGTGACCCGGATGCGCGGGCTGAGCCTCACCCACGTCAACGGGGCCGGCTGCAACCCCGGCGCCGCGGGTGACGTGCCGATCATGCCCTTCGTCGGCGACGTCACCTCCTCGCCGTCCGCCGACACGAAGGACGCCGTCTACGCGTCCGGCTTCTCGCACGACGACGAGCGTGCCGTTCCCGGCCGTTACACCGTGGGACTGGACTCCGGAGCCACCGCGGACCTGGCCGTCAGCGAGCGCGCCGGAGTGGCCGACTTCAGCTTCCCGGCGGACAAGTCCGCCAATCTGCTCTTCAGGGTGTCCAACTCCCTGAACGGCAGCGAGGACGCCGAGATCGAGATCGACACCGCCCACCGCAAGGTGACCGGTTCGGTGCTCACCGGGGCGTTCTGCGGCAGGCGCGCCAACGGCGGCACCAACAACCGCAAGAGCTATTACCGGCTCTACTTCAGCGCCTCCTTCGACCGCTCCTTCTCCACCACGGGCACCTGGCGCGACGGCACCCTCGCGCCGGGCGCCACCAGCACGAGCGGCGGCGAGGGATACGCCACCGGGGCCGACCGCGCCGGGCGCGGTTCCGGCGGCTGGGTCGGCTTCGACACCGCGGCCGACGACGACGTCCGCATGCGGATCGGGATCTCCTACGTCAGCCAGGCCGGTGCGGAGGCCAACCTCCGCCAGGAGATCGCGCCGAGGGCGAGCGTCGACGACGTGGCCCGCGCGGGATCCGCGGCCTGGGACCGCGAGCTCGCCTCCGCGCGCGTCGGCGGCGGCAGCGACGCGCAGCGCACCGCGTTCTACACCGCGCTGTACCACTCGCTGATGCAGCCGAACCTGATCAGCGACAGGGACGGCCGCTACCCGGGCATGGACGGGAAGTCGCACCGCGTGACGCGCGGTCAGAAGGCCCAGTACAGCAATTTCTCCGGATGGGACCAGTACCGCGCCCAGATCCAGCTCCTCGCCCTCCTCAAACCGAGGATCGCGGGCGACTTCGCCCAGTCGCTGCACAACTTCGCCCAGCAGAACGGCGGAGTCTGGGACCGCTGGGTGCACGTCAACGGCGCCACACATGTGATGACGGGCGACCCCACGGCCGCCACCCTCGCCACGTTCTACGCGATGGGCGTACGCAACTTCGACTACGAGGGCGCCTACGAATCCCTGGCACGGCAGGCCACGGTGCCCCACCCGGACGGCCTCTCCGACGCGGGATGCCCGGGCCAGTGCACCGGCCAGCGGCCCAATCTCGCCCAGTACCTGGAGTCCCACTACGCGGCCCAGGACGTCTGCCACTGCTGGGGCGGCGCCGCCGAGACGCTGGAGGACGCGGTCGCCGACGCGGCACTCGGCCGGTGGGCCCGGCTGCTCGGGCGCGACGAGGAGGCCGACGCCTTCGAGGAGCGCGGCCGCTGGTGGCGTAACGTCTTCAATCCCGAGGCCGGCGACGGCGCCGGGACCACCGGCTACATCCAGGCACGCAACCTCGACGGCTCCTGGGTGACCCCCTTCAGCCCGGGCAGCGACCGGGGCTTCGCACAGGGGGCCAGCGCCACGTACACCTGGATGGTCCCGCAGGACGTGCAGGGGCTGGCCGAGGCCATGGGCGGCCGTGACGTGGCCGCCGAGCGGCTGGACCGCTTCTTCCACAAGGCGGACGGCTCCTGGTCGGTAAAGGGCGGCGACGCGCTGCGCTACGACCCGACCAACGAACCGGGCATCCACGCCCCTTGGCTCTACAACGCGCTGGGACAGCCGTGGAAGACCCAGGAGACCGTACGGGAGATCGTGAACACGGTCTACGGGACCGGCCCGCGAGGCCTGCCCGGCAACGACGACCTCGGCACCATGTCGGCCTGGTACGTCTTCTCCGCCCTCGGTCTCTACCCGCAGACGCCCGGCAGCGCCACGATGCTGCTGGGAGCGCCGCTGTTCCAGTCCGCGGTGCTGGACCGGCCGCAGGGCGGTGACATCCGGATCAGCGCCCCCGAGGCCGATGCGACACATCCGTACATCGACGCCGTGAAGGTCGACGGACGGACGGCCGACAAGTCGTGGACGGACGCTCGGCTGGTCACCCGTGGGGGGTCGCTGAGCTACCGGCTCGCCGACCGGCCGAACACGTCCTGGGCCACGGGACCTGCGGGTCTTCCGCGGTAGTCCTCCGGCCGGCCCCGACCCGGAGCCCGGTGGGCGGCGCGACGCCGCCCGCCGGGCTCCGCCTGCCCGGGGCGGAGGGCGGGAGGGGTCTTGATTTTCTATCGTTGAAAATTCTGTGTGCACGACCGTTGTCAGCTGTTTGAGGCTGTGGCTCAATGTTCGACTATGTGCAGTGCTCCGCGGTTCGGAGCACTCCGGCTTCTTCGACGAGGACGACGCCTTGATACGACAACTAGCCCGCCCCCGCACACTTTTCAGATCACTCGCCTGCACGGCGGCGCTGCTGCTCCCGCTCGGGGTCACTCTGGTCCCGGCCGCCGCAGCGGCCCCCTCGGCGGATGCCGCCACCGCCTCGGCGTTCACCAAGGAGGACCCCTCCACCGAGGTGCACGGTCTCAAGGGCGAGTACTTCGCCATGTCCGCCCCGGGCGCCCGTGACTTCGCGAAGCTCGGCGCCACCGCGCTCGACCCGGACATCAACTTCCCCGGGCTGACCGGCGCGTTCGAGTCGGCCACGGGACAGACCGAGCACACCACCGCCCGCTGGACGGGACAGATCGAGGCCCCGGAGACCGGTGACTACACCTTCTCCGCCATCGGTGACAACGGCTTCCGGCTCTTCATCGACGACAAGGCGGTCATCGACCACTGGGAGCCGGACTGGGACAAGGAGCAGACCAGCGCTCCCGTCGCGCTGAAGGCCGGTGAAGCGCACACCTTCCGGCTGGAGATGTTCCAGGACACCGGCGGGGCGAACATGTTCCTGCGCTGGTCGAGCGCGAAGCTCGCCAAGCAGATCGTGCCCGAGTCGGCCTTCACCCCGCCGTCCGACTTCGAGGTCTACCCGGTCGGGCTGACCGTCGCGGAGAACGGCCTCAAGGTGCAGGCGACCTTCGACCACCAGGTCAGCGGCATCGAGGACGTCAAGGACCACCTCACCGTCGAGGCGGACACGACGCCGATGCCGGTGAAGTCGGTGACCAGGGCGTCGGACAACCGCAAGGCGCTCGTCGTCACCCTGGGCGCCGCGGTCCAGAAGGGCCAGCAGCTCAAGGTCGTCTACGACGGCGAGGGCGGCCTGAAGAACGGCGACGAGACCGTACCGGAGATCAGCCGCAGGGCGAAGAACCTCTCCACGCACCGGCTGACCACGCCGTGGGGCGACAAGGTCGACCCCCGGAACCCGATGCCCGAGTACCCGCGCCCGCAGCAGGTGCGCGACGACTGGAAGAACCTCAACGGGCAGTGGGAGTTCGCCGGAGCCACCGCCGGTGAGAAGCCGGTCTTCGGCAAGAAGCTCGACGAGCGCATCACCGTGCCGTACCCCGTCGAGTCGCAGCTCTCCGGACTCGAGCGCCACGAAGACCACATGTTCTACCGCAAGCTCGTCACGGTGCCCAAGAGCTGGTCGGTCGGCAAGCGGGGCAACGACGACCGCCTGAAGCTCAACTTCGGCGCCGTCGACTACCAGGCGCGGGTCTGGGTCAACGGCAAGCAGGTCGCCGAGCACACCGGCGGCTACACCGCCTTCAGCGCCGACATCACCGACGCCGTCAAGGGCAGGGGCCCCCAGGAGATCGTCGTCGCGGTCACCGACACCACGGGAGCCGACCAGCCCACGGGCAAGCAGTCCCCGAACCCCAGCGGCATCTTCTACACCGCCTCCTCCGGCATCTGGCAGACCGTGTGGATGGAGCCCGTCGCTCCGGCCGCCATCGACTCGCTGAAGACCACGCCCGACATCGACAAGGGCAGGCTCGCCCTGACGGTCAACTCCGAGGACGCCTCGAAGTCCGCGCGGGTCACCGCCGTCGCCCGTGACAAGAAGGGCAAGGTCGTCGGCAGGGTCACCGGCCCGGCCAACAGCGAGCTCAGCCTGCCGGTCGCCAGGCAGCACCTGTGGACCCCGGACGACCCCTACCTGTACGACCTCGACGTCACCCTCAAGGACGGCCGCTCCAAGGACACCGTCGACAGCTACTTCGGCATGCGCTCCTTCGGAGTCGCCGAGGTCGGCGGCTACCAGAAGCTGGTGCTCAACGGGAAGCCGTTCTTCTCCCTCGCCCAGCTCGACCAGGGCTTCTACCCCGACGGTCTCAACACGGCGCCCAGCGACGACGCCCTGGTCTTCGACCTGAAGGCGCAGAAGGACCTCGGCTTCAACTCCGTACGCAAGCACATCAAGGTCGAGCCGGCACGCTGGTACTACCACGCCGACCAGCTGGGCCTCCTGGTGTGGCAGGACTTCGTCTCCGGCAACCTCACCGGTGAGAAGGGCCAGAAGGCCTTCCTCGACCAGGGTGCCGAGATGATGGAACAGCTGCACAACTACCCCTCGATCGGCGCGTGGATCGTCTTCAACGAGGGCTGGGGTGAGTGGGACCGTACCGAGACCGGCAAGATCACCGAAAAGGTCCAGGCCGCCGATCCCTCGCGCGTCGTCAGCGCCCACAGCGGTGTCAACTGCTGCAACTCCAAGGGTGACTCCGGCAAGGGCGACATCATCGACCACCACGACTACAACAACACCGACCCGGCCTTCCCCGACGAGACCCGTGCGGCGATCGACGGTGAGCACGGCGGCTTCACCCTGCGGATCCCCGGCCACATGTGGCCCGGTGCCCCCACCGCGATCTACAGCGGGGTCGCCGACAAGGACGCCCTGACCGCCAAGTACGTCGACAACACCCGTACGTACTACCTGGAGTCGGCCGGCGCCGAACTCTCCGGCTCCATCTACACCCAGGTGACCGACCTGGAGAACGAGCTCAACGGCCTCTGGACGTACGACCGCCGGGAGATCAAGGTCGACGCCGCGAAGGTGCGGAAGATCAACCAGGAGGTCATCGCCGCCGGCGCCGCAGCGGGCGAGCGGGACGAGCTCAAGGGCGGCGGCGCCTGGTCCCTCGACGAGAACGAGGGCACCAAGGCCGCCGACAGCGGCCCGAACCACAAGGACCTCACCCTCTCCGAGGGGGCGTCCTGGACACCGGGAGTGCAGGGCTCCGCGCTGAAGTTCGACGGCGAAGGCCAGTACGCGCAGACCGACGGCCCGGTCGTCGACACCACCGGTGACTACACCGTCTCGGCCTGGGCGTCGCTCGACGCGCTGCCGGGCAACTACGGCACCGTCGTCAGCCAGGACGGCCGGCGCCAGGAGAACCCGTTCTACCTCCAGTACGGACAGGGCGGGTTCGCCTTCTCCACCCCCGGCGCCCACCGTGCCCGGCTCGAGATCAAGCCCGAGCTCGGCCGGTGGTACCACCTGGTCGGCGTGCGCAGCGGTGACGAGATCAAGCTGTACGTCGACGGCAAGCTCGCCTCCACCGCCGCGGCCGGCACCGCCGACGTCAGCACCGGCGCGCTGTCCGTGGGCCGCGCCAAGTGGTCCGGCGGCAACACCGACTTCTGGAACGGCTCCGTCGACCAGGTGAAGGTGTACGACAAGGCGCTCACCGACCAGGAGGTGACCGCGCTCCACGACGGCGAACAGCCGTAGGGGAGCAAGCCCGCGGAACCGCTCCCGGCAGCGTGCGCACAGGCCGCGCTGCCGGGAGCTCCGCGCTGTCCCAGCCCCCGCCGCTCGATCTGTCGGAGGGGCGCGGCGGTCGTCACACCGGCGAGACCGCGGCTCCGGTGCTCTCCCGGGCCACCACGCGGTGCGGGACCACGATCCTGCGGCCGGCCAGCGTCTCGAACCTCCCCAGGACTCGCTCGGTCAGGCACTGCACCGCGCGTTCGGCGATCTGCTCCCGGTCCGGGGCGACCGTGGTGAGGGAGGGGGCGGCGAACCGGCCGTCCTCGATGTCGTCGAAGCCCATGAGCGCCAGGTCCTCCGGCACCCGTACACACTGTTCGGCCGCCACGCGCAGCGCCCCGAGGGCCAGTTCGTCGCTGAAGCAGAAGACGGCGTCGACGGAACCGTGCGCCTCCAGCAGCTCCCGCAGGGCCCGCGCCCCTTCGGCCCGGTGCAGGTCGGCCACCTCCACCTCGGCCACCGGCCGCAGACCGGCCTCCTCCAGCCCCTGCCGGAAGCCGGCGGCACGCAGCTCGGCCGTCCCGTGGCCCAGCCCCGACTGCAGGCCGATCGCCGCGATACGCCGGCGGCCCAGTGAGACGAGATGACGAGCGGCGTCCCGCGCCGCTCCCACGTTGTCCAGAGCCACGTGGTCGATGGACCCGTCCGGTTCCAGCTCGCCCAGGACGACCAGCGGCAGGCCGCCGGCGAGTGACGCCAGCCCGGCCGGGGACGTCGACCACGGGCTGATGATCATCCCGTCGACCTGGTGGCCCTCGGACCCGTCCAGGAGCCGCCGCTCCAGATCCGCCCGCCCTCCCGTCCGCTCCAGGAGCACCGTCCACCCGCGCTCCTGCGCCGCGTCGATGAGGAGGCCCGTCAGCGCGCCGAAGTACGGGGAGTGGATCTCGGGCACGGCGACCCCGATGAGACCCGTACGCCCCTGCCGGAGGTTGCGGGCGGCGAGGTTCGGCCGGTATCCCAGCTCCTCCACGGCCGCCATGACCCGGGCGCGCGTCGCCGGGGCGACGGCCGCGGCGTTGCTCACGACGTTGGAGACGGTCCTGACGGACACGCCGGCGAGTGCGGCGACGTCCTTGAGCCTCGCTGCCACAGCCAATGCGCTCCCGTCCCTCTGTCCGCGGGGGCGGTCGGCGGACCGTGCCCTCTGCGCTGTGCACCGTAACAGGCTCGTCGCACCATCTCGCGTACTCCCTCTTGCCACGTTGCTTGCAACGTTGCAATATGGGCGCGTCGACAGGGCAGCAGGAGGGTGACACCTCTTCCGCGCCTGCCTGTCGCGCCCGCCTCCCGCCGTTGAAGGGACCACTGCCATGCCCGATACCTCCCTCGCCCCCCAGCTGGACGCGGCCGTCCAGGATCTGTACACGGCCGGGATCACCGCCTGCCGGGGGGCCTTCACCCCGGAATGGGCCGACGCGATGCGGGAGGACATCGAGACGGCCTTCGCCGAGGCGCGCGGCCGGGAGGGCGGGGCGGTCGGACGGGGGCCGCACCGCTTCTACGTGGAGATACACCCCGAGCAACTGCGGGGGTTCGTGGACCTCGTCGACCATCCGTGGGTGCGTGGGGTGGCCGAGGCCGTCCTGGGGGCCGACTACCGCATCGTCGAGCTGGGCTTCGACGTCCCGCTGGCCGGAGCGGTGAACCAGCCCTGGCACCGGGACTTTCCCATGCCGGAGACCACCCGGCACCGGCGCCGGCTGACGTCTCTCGCCTTCAACCTCACCGCCGTGGACACGCGCGAGGACATGGGGCCGTTCGAGATCGCCCCGGGCACCCAGTGGGACGACGACCCGCGCTTCGGTCACGGGATGTTCCCGCCCCGCGACTCCTACCCGCGCTACGCCGCCCTCGCCGAGCGCAAGTACCCGCAGCGCGGGGACGTCTCCGCTCGTTCCGCCCTGACGATCCACCGGGGGACGGCCAACCACTCGCCCGACGCCCGGCCCGTCCTGGTGCTCGGCATCGACGCACCGGGGGCCGGCAACGACGCGCAGCACGACATGGCGGTGACCAGGGAGTACTGGGCGTCGCTGCCCGGGCGGGTCCGGGCCCACCTGCACTGCCCGGTCGTGGAGGAGCTGGCTCCCATCGTGCAGAAGCACACCATCGAGGGCCTGGTCATGGGCGACGCGTGACACCTCCGGGCCCGGCCGGCCGGGCCCGGAGGCTCACCTCAGGGCGCCCAGGGCGCGTCCACCGCCCACGTCGTGTCCTCGGTGAAGGTCGCCGCGTTGTCCCAGGCGTGACCGCCGCCCGGAGTGGCCAGCCACACCTCCGAGTCGATGTGGCGCAGATAGCTGCCGGGCAGATTGGCGCTCGACAGCCGTACGCCGCCCTGACCCGCCACCGCGCACCAGGTGGCGTCGGCCTTGAAGAGGGCCGATCCGTCGCTCGCGTCGCGGCGGACCCGGAAGTCCCGGTGGCGCAGGTACTCACCGGGGTAGTTGCGGGACTCGAACGAATAGCAGTTGCTGTTCGCCAGACCGGTGACGACCTTCCACGTGGCGTCGTTCTTCAGCAGCGCGGTGCTGCCGCCGTCGACGACGGCCGTGTAGGCGAGCGCCTGGGAATGGCGCAGGTACTTGTTCGTGTGCCCCGGAGTGGTGACCCTGAGCGACCTGTTCCCGGTGGGCAGGGTGACCGGTGGCGGGGGAGTCCTCGACGCCTGGATGAGGGCCTGGTTGGCGGCCTTCACCCGGGCGGTGTCCACCTTGACCACCTGGCGGTCGTAGGTGAGCAGCCCGTTCGCCTCGTTCTCGACGTCCGTGATCTCCGTGTAGACCGAAGCGGACAGCCCGGCGGGCAGCTGACCCACGCGGATCGAGTCGATGAGGCCCACGAAGCGGTTGTTCAGGGCGGAGAGGCTCGCCTGGTCCTCGTAACTGAATCCGCCGCCCGGATACCACTCGTGGCCCGGCACCTTGTAGCCCAGTCCGCCGAACTCGCCGAGGACAGCGGCCCGGGTCGCGGTCGGCGCGGTGTTCCCGGGGCCGACGTAGATGTGGTTGTCGACCACGTCGCCGTTGCCGCCGTCCACCGAACCGCAGCAGTTGACCCCGCTCATGTTGTTGACGAGCCGCGACGGGTCGTACGCCTTCACCTCGTCGGCGATCCTGGCCTGGTCGTACTGCCCCCAGCCCTCGTTCTGGTTCACCCACATGACCACCGAGGGCGAGCTGCGGTGCTGGTCGATGACCGCGTGGTACTCGGCCTCCCACTGGGTCCGTGCCGCGGTGTCGGGGGTCTTCCCGGTGTCCATCGCGGGCATGTCCTGCCAGACGAGGAGGCCCAGCTTGTCCGCCCAGTAGAACCAGCGCTGGGGTTCGACCTTGATGTGCTTGCGGACCATGTTGAAGCCGAGGTCCTTGTGCGCCTGGAGGTCCGACCTGAGCGCGGCGTCGGTGGGCGCCGTGTAGATGCCGTCGGGCCAGTAGCCCTGGTCGAGTGTCCCGGTCTGGAAGACGAACTTCCCGTTGAGGACCGGGCGCATGATGTTGTCGACCTTCGCGATGCCGACGGACCGCATGCCCGCGTAGCTGCCCACCGTGTCCACCACGGCCGCCCCGTCGAGCAGTTCGGCGCGTACGTCGTAGAGGAACGGGTCGTCCGGACTCCACAGCCGGGGGTTCGGCACCGGTACGGAGATGTCGGCGCCGGGGGCACCGGTCGCCGTGCCCACGACCGTGCCACCGCTGGAGACGGTGACCCTCGCGCTCCGGCCGGCCGCTGCCGCCGCCTGCACCTTCACCCGCAGGGTGCTGTTCCCGAGGTCCGGGGTCATGTCCAGGCGTGTGACGTGCGACGCGGCGACGGGCTCCAGCCAGACCGTCTGCCAGATCCCCGAGGCCGCTGTGTAGAAGATCCCGCCGCCCGGGTGCGGGTTCACGTCGTTGATCCGCTGCTTCCCGACGGCCTGGCCACCGGTCTGCGTCGGGTCGTACACGGAGACCACGACGGTGTTCGTACCGCCGTTGAGCTGGGGAGTGATGTCGTACGAGAACGAGTCGAAGCCGCCCTTGTGGGCGCCGACCCGGGTGCCGTTGACCCAGACGGTGCTCTGCCAGTCGGAGGCGCCGAAGTTGAGCACGGTGCGGCGGCCGTTCCAGTCCGACGGCACGGTGAAGGTGCGCTTGTACCAGAGCTTGTCGTTCTCGGTGATCTTGCGCTTGATGCCGGAGAGCGAGGACTCCGCCACGAACGGGACCCTGATCTGCTCGGAGAACGCCGAAGGCTGCCCGGCGTCGCGGCCGGTCACCTCGAAGTCCCAGATGCCGTTGAGATTGGCCCAGTCGGGGCGGGTCAGCTGCGGGCGCGGATACTCGGGGAGCGGGTTGTCGACGGGCACCTGGCCGGTCCAGGGCGTCGTCATCGGCGCCGGCTTCGGCGCCCAGGCCGTGGGCGCGGCGGCGGCCGGGCCGGTGCCGGCCCCGACGAGTGCGGTGGCGAGCAGTGCCAGCAGGCCGCCGCCGGCGGTCAGCCGTCTCCATAAGGTACTGCGGTGCGGTGCGGGTGCGGATCGCATTGCAGGTGCTCCTTCATGAGGAGGAGCCCCCGCGCCGGCCGGCGCGGGGGTGGCACGTCGGCGGACCGCCTGTCAGAGCAGCTGCCAGAGATGGTCCGCGGTCCCGTTGTCGTCGTACTGGACGACGTGGGCGCTGTCGGCGGTGGACATGCCGTCCACGCCGAGCACCTTGGCCGAGTTGCGGTTGCGGATGCGGTACCAGCCATCCCCGTCCGGCACGAGCTGCCAGAGATGGTCCGCCGTGTCGTTGTCGTCGTACTGCACGACGTGGGCGCTGTTCGCCGTGGACATGAGGTCCACACCGAGCACCTTGCCCGAGTGCTGGTTGCGGATGCGGTACCAGCCGTCGCCGTTGGCGACGAGCCGCCACAGGTGGTCGGCGGTCCCGGTGTCGGCGAACTGCACGACATGGGCACTGTTCGCGGTCGACATGAGGTCCACGCCCAGCACCTTGCCGGAGTTCCGGTTGGCCAGCCGGTACCACCGGTCCGCGAGCCACGGGACTCCGCCGGGGCCCGCTGTCGGGAAGGACGTGATCCGCAGCCGTGCGGCGCCCATCGGGACGAGCGTGACCTCCTCGACCGGTTCGGAGCTGCGTGCCGGGCTCTGCCGGAGCGGCTGCACCACGTGCTCGTCGTCGGCGCTCCACTCGGGGACGCGGCGGGCGCGGGCGGTCATGGAGAGCGGGGTGCCCTCCAGTGTGAAGGGGTTGTCCCCGGGGGAGCGGCGGCGCCGTGGGGCGGGGAGCCGTGCGCCCTCCAGGACGAGGCCGTAGTTCCACGGAGTGGTGGCGTGGACCGCGTACTCCGGGAACTGCTCGGTTCCCCCGATGCGTTCGTACGACTCCCCGATGCGCAGGGAGTAGGTGAGGGGGCCGTGGTCCACGCTGACCGATTCGTGGTTGTCCGCCCAGGTGCGCACGGTGGTCCGCTGCGGCAGGCGCAGAGTGACCCTGTCGCCGTCGGACCAGGTCCGCTCGATCCGGGTGAAGGCGGGGCCGGCCGGGGCGGTGACCCGCCGGCCGTTGACCCTGATGTCGGGCTCGTCGCACCAGGCGGGGACGCGCAGGACCAGGGGGAAGCGCAGTGCCTTCGGGGCATCGAGGGAGAGCGTGACCGTGTCCGTGAACGGATAGCCGGTCTCCTCGGTGAAGGTGACCTCCGTGCCGTCCGCGACCTTCGCGGTGACCGCGCAGGGCGCGTACATCGCCGCGGCGAGACCACCGTCCGGGGTGGCGAGCCAGAGCTCCTCGACGAAGTAGGGCCAGCCCATGCCGTAGTTGTGCGGGCAGCAGCGGTACTGGTCGACACCTGGCAGATACGCCTGCATGGCGAAGCCGTTCTGGAACTGCCGGTCCCGCTTGGGCACGTTGTCCAGGTCGACGCTGTTGGCGCTGGTGACGTAGTGGACCGCCTTCCCCGACGGGTCCAGCGCGGCGGGCAGCGAGTTGAAGGCCAGCTCCTCGCAGCGGTCCGCCCAGAGCGGGTCGCCCGTGATCCTGGTGAGCAGCTGGTGGCTCGCCATGAACTCGACGATTCCGCAGGTCTCGAAGCCCTGCCGGGGATCCCCGTGACCCGGCCGGGCGTTCTCGTCCCCGGCGAATCCGCCGCCGGGGAACTGCCCGTACGCGTCCATGGCCTTGGCGTACGTCCCGTACGTGTCCCGCGTGTCCTGCGGTGAGCCGCTGCGCAGGGCGTACTGGGCGGGTTCGCGGAAACCCTGCGCGATGTTGACGTTGTGCGGGTTGACCAGGTTGTCGCCCCAGTCGGCGCCGTAACGGTGGATCTTGTCGGCGAGGTCGAGCAGGAAGGCGTCACCGGTGCGGTTGAACAGCCAGTAGACGCTGTCGAGCCCGTCGCCCCAGCGCAGGGCGATCCAGCTGGTGTCGAAGGCGCCGGGGCCCTGCGCGTTCATGTAGCGGAAGAACCGGCTGAGGAACGGGATGATCCGGTTGTCCCCGTCGTACTCCTGCCAGGAGCGCAGCGCCTGGATCAGGGGCAGGAACGGCCAGAAGTCGGGACCGCCGTTCAGTGAGGTGCGCAGGGACTTCGGGCCGAAGAAGCCGTCGGACTGCTGGGTCGTGAGGATCGCGTCGATCCACCGGCGTGCGGCGGCCAGGGCCTTCGCGTCCCCCGTGACGATCGCCAGGTCCGTGTACCCGCGCAGCCAGTAGGGGACTTCCTCCCAGCCGCCCAGGTCGGGGCGGACCCAGCCGGAGTTCTCGAAGTCGAGGAAGTGCGAGAACTCCTCGTAGCGGCCGCAGAGGCCGTCCAGCTGGAGCCGGAGCTGGCCGGCGAGCCAGCCGTCAGCGGTGACGCGCCCCGGCGGCAGTTTCAGGAAGGCGGTCGGATGCAGCGGTGCGGCGTTGGGGGAGTAGTGGCCCCCTCGCGCGGCAGCCATCACGCCCTCGGCGGCGGTCGCCGTGGTGGCCCAGCGGCCGGCGGCTGTGGTGGCGGCGACGGTGGCCAGCGCACCGGTCATGAGTTGTCTGCGGTTCAGGGGCATCGTGTGGGGACTCCGCTTCTGCTCTGCCGGACAGGGGAGGAGCCGGCCCGGGCAGGCCGGCGCATCGCGAAGGCGGGTGCCGCCCCCGCGGGTGACGGGGCGACACCTCATGTGCAACGTTGGAAACTTGATGTCGGCGGTATGACAGCACGCGCTCAAGGCGGTGTCCAGGGGTGGCGCAGCACCTGACACAGAAGCGCCCCGGCGATCGGTGCGGGTGAGCACCCGTCCCGGGGCGACACATTTTGGAAACGCATCGACAACTCTCTTGCCGCCTGCGGCGCCTCGCCTATATAACGTTGTAAACCGAGCCGCCGAGAGGCCGCCCAAGCCCTCACGACCGCAGTTCTCGCAGCTCGGAACGGGTCGTGAGGGATACAGCGTCATCCGCCGCCGAGCGGCTGACGTGCCGTCCCGCCATGCCCGACCGCACGCAGAACGGTGTGCCGTCACCTCGCCAAGGAGCGTCCCGCGCATGATGATCCAGCGTCGATCCCGTACCCTCGCCGCGGCCTGCCTGATCGCCGCCACCGCCACGCTGGCCGTTTCCGGCTGCTCCAAGTCGGAGACCTCCAACAGCGCGGGCGGTGACAGCAGCCAGGGAGCCCAGGCGGCCAAGTCCCCCGAGGCGGCATCCGGCCCCGGCTGCTCCCTGCAGAGCTACGGCGCACCCAAGATCGACCTGAAGAACGCCGTGGTCGGCTTCTCCCAGTCGGAGAAGGAGGCCAACCCCTTCCGCATCGCCGAGACCCAGTCGATCAAGGACGAGGCCGCGAAGATCGGCGTCAAGAAGCTGCTCACCACCAACGCGCAGTCGCAGCTGTCCAAGCAGATCAGCGACATCCAGGACATGCTCTCGCAGGGCGCCCAGTTCCTCATCATCGCACCGCTCAACTCCGACGGTCTGGAGCCGGCGCTCAAGGCAGCCGCGGCGAAGAAGGTGCCGGTCCTCACCATCGACCGCAAGGTCAACGCCACGGCCTGCAAGGACTACGTGGCCTTCCTCGGCTCCGACTTCGTCGAGCAGGGCAAGCGGGCCGCCGACGCGATGATCAAGGCGACGGACGGCAAGGGCAAGGTGGCGATCCTCCTCGGCGCCTCCGGCAACAACGTCACCACGGACCGGACCAAGGGCTTCGTCGACCGGATCAAGGCCGAGGCGCCCGGTATCGAGATAGTCGCACAGCAGACCGGTGAGTTCGCCCGCGACAAGGGCCAGCAGGTCATGGAGCAGCTCATCCAGTCCAAGCCCGACATCACCGCCGTCTACGCGGAGAACGACGAGATGGGCCTCGGTGCCGTCACGGCGCTGAAGGCCGCCGGCAAGAAGCCCGGCAAGGACGTCAAGATCGTCTCGGTCGACGGCACCCGCAACGCCGTGCAGGCCCTGGTCAACGGCGAGTACAACGCCGTCATCGAGTCCAACCCCCGCTTCGGCCCGCTGGCCTTCGCGACGGCCCAGAAGTTCTACGGCGGCGACGAGATCCCCGAGAACGTCATCATCACCGACCGCGCCTACGACGAGAGCAACGCCAAGGCATCGCTCGGCGGGGCGTACTGATCCGCTCCTGAACGCATCGGCCCCCGGCCGCCGTGGCGCTCGCACCGGGCCACGGCGGCTCCCGGGCCCTCACCCTTGGACAGCGGAAGGCCAAGAAGACCCATGGCACCACCCGAAGCAGTACCGCAGGCACAGGAGGCGGCCCAGGACACGGCCGCCACCGTGCTCGAAGCCCGCTCGGTGAGCAAGAGGTTCCCCGGGGTCGTCGCCCTCGACGACGTCAGCTTCTCCCTGCGCGCGGGGGAGACCCACGCACTCGTCGGGGAGAACGGCGCGGGCAAGTCCACCCTCATCAAGGTGCTCACCGGTGTGTACCGGCCGGACGGCGGCGAACTGCGGATGTCGGGTGAACCCGTCCGGTTCGCCCGGCCGTTCGAAGCACAGCAGGCCGGTATCTCCACGATCTACCAGGAGGTCAATCTCGTCCCGCTGATGAGCGTGGCGCGGAACATCTTCCTGGGCCGCGAACCGAGGAACCGGTTCGGCCTCATCGACTTCACCCGCATGCACCGCGAGACGAGCGAACTGCTCGACGGATTCGGCGTACGCGTCGACCCCCGGCGCCCCCTGCACACCCTCGGCGTGGGCACGCAGCAGATGGTCGCCCTCGCACGGGCGGTGTCCGTCAACGCCCAGGTCGTCATCATGGACGAGCCCACCTCCTCGCTCGAACCACGCGAGGTGGAGACCCTCTTCCGCGTCATCGAACGCCTGCGCGGCCAGGGCATCGCCGTCCTCTACGTCAGTCACCGCATGGACGAGCTCTACCGGATCTGTGACCGCGTCACCGTCCTGCGCGACGGTCGCCACATCCACACCGGCGACCTCGCCGACCTCGACCGCATGCAGCTGGTGTCCATGATGCTCGGCCGCGACCTCTCCGAGGTCCGCCGCTCCGGCGTCACGAACTTCGCCGCGGAGGGTCACGAGGCGGCGCGTACGCCCGTGCTGACCGCGACCGGCCTCTCCAGCCGCCTCCAGCTCCACGACATATCCGTGTCGCTGTACGCGGGCGAGGTGCTCGGCCTCGGAGGACTCCTCGGCTCAGGCCGCAGCGAGACGGCCAAGGCGCTGTCCGGTGCCCTGCCCCTGGACGCCGGCGAGCTCACCGTCGACGGCACCACGCTGAAGCGCCTCACCCCGGCCGCCGCCATCCGCGCCGGTATCAGCCTGCTGCCCGAGGACCGCAAGGCCGAGGGAATCGTGCCCGGCCTCTCCGTCCGGGAGAACATCGTCCTGGCTGCCCTGCCCCGTCTCTCCCGGGCCGGTGTCGTCTCGCGCGCCAAGCAGGACCGGATCGTCGACATCTTCATGAAGCGCCTGCGGATCAAGGCATCCAGCCCCGAACAGAAGGTCGGGGAACTCTCCGGCGGCAATCAGCAGAAGGTCCTGCTGGCCCGCTGGCTCTGCCTGGAGCCCAAGGTCCTGCTGCTCGACGAACCCACCCGCGGTATCGACGTCGGTGCCAAGGCCGAGGTCCAGAGCCTCGTCGACGATCTCGCCCGCGAAGGCCTGGCCGTCCTGCTCATCTCCTCCGACATCGAGGAACTCATCGAAGGCGCCGACCGGATCGTCGTCCTGCGCGGCGGAGCTGTCGCGGGCGAGCTGTCGGGCGACGAGGTGGCCGAGGACCGGCTGCTCGAAGTGCTCGCCGACCACGCACCGCATCCGGCGGACCGGGCCCCGGCCGCCCAGGAGGACCCCCGATGACCCAGACCGCCGTCGCCCCGCCCGCGAAGAGCGACAAGCCCCGCAAGCCGGTGAGCCCCCTGGCCCGGCTGCGTGACCCCGCCTGGTACCAGCGCTACGGCGTCTATGTGGCGGTGGCCGTGGTGCTGCTCTTCAACGCGCTGTTCACCGACCACTTCATGACCGCCGACAACTTCCGCACCCAGCTCGTCCAGGTCGCCCCCATCGTCATCGTCGCCCTGGGTATGGCCCTGGTCATCGGAACCGAAGGCGTCGACCTGTCCGTCGGCTCGACCATGGCGCTCGCCGCCGCCTTCCTCCCGCTCTACCTCGGCTACGGGCTCGTTCCCGCGCTCGTCGTCGCCCTCCTGGCCGGCGCGGTCGTCGGCGCCGTCAACGGCGCCCTCGTCTCCCTCGTCGGGCTGCAGCCCATCGTCGCCACACTCGCGCTCTTCGTCGGAGGCCGCGGACTCGCGCTGGTCATGGCCGACGGCCAGCTCAAGCAGATCGTCAACCCCGACCTGCTGTCGCTGGGCACCGGCTCCTTCCTCGGCATCCCGCTCGTCGTCTGGATCGCCGGGGTGCTGGCCCTCGCCGTCGCCTTCCTGGTGCAGCGCACCACCTTCGGCCGGCAGATCGTCGCCGTCGGCGGAAACCGCTCCGCCGCCGCGCTCGCCGGACTGCCCGTCAAGCGGGTCCTCATCGGCGTGTACGTGCTCTGCGGAGTGCTCGCCGCCCTCGCCGGCATCCTCGCCACGGCCAGGCTGACCGCCAGCGACCCGTCCTCGCTCGGCACCCTCATGGAACTCTCCGCCATCACGGCGGTCGTGGTCGGCGGCACACCCCTCAACGGGGGCTCCGTCCGGGTGCTCGGCACCGTGGCCGGCGCCCTGCTCATGCAGCTCCTGCGCGCCACGCTCGTCAAGCACGACCTGCCCGACTCCACCGCACAGATCGCCCAGGCGGCCATCATCATCGCCGCCGTCTACGTCGCCCGGGAGCGTCGGTCCCGATGAACGAAACCAAGCCCGTCACCGCCGCCCCGGCCCCGGCCGCACCGGAAGCGCCCAAGGCCCCTCCCGCCGCCGGCCCCGGCCAGACCGGGCGGCAGCGCGCCGCGGAACTCCTGCAACGCCAGGGCGTCCTCGCGGTCCTGCTCGCCGTCGTGATCGCCGCGTCGTTCATCTACCCGACGTTCGCGTCACTGGACAACGCCCGCGGTGTGACCATCCAGGCGTCCTTCCTCGCCGTGGTCGCACTCGGCATGACGATGGTCATCATCACCGGCGGCATCGACCTGTCCGTCGGATCGGTCTTCGCCCTCGGGGGAGTCCTCGCCGCCTGGGCCTCGCAGTACGGATTCCTCGCCGCGCTCCTGCTCCCCCTCGTCGTCTGCGGCGGGATCGGCCTGCTCAACGGATTCCTGATCGCCCGCGGCAACATGGCGCCCTTCATCGTCACCCTCGCCACACTCCTGGGCGCCCGCGGCCTGCTGCTCGCCCTCACCGACGAGGGCGCCACCACCTACCTGGTGCCCAAGGACTCCGCCTTCGGAGAACTCGGCCAGGGCAGCGTCTGGGGCTTCGGCTACCCGATCGTCATCGCCCTGGTGCTCTTCGGCGCCGGCGGACTCGTCCTGCAGCGCACCTCGTTCGGGCAGACCCTCTTCGCCGTGGGCGGCAGCAGCGACGCCGCCACCCTGATGGGGCTCCCCGTCGCGCGGACGAAGATCCTCGTCTACACGCTCAGCGGCCTGCTCGCCGGACTCGCCGGCGCACTCAACGCGGCCAGGCTCTCCTCCGGCGTCACCATCGTCGGCGTGGGCATGGAACTCGACGCGATCTCCGCCGTCGTCATCGGCGGCACCCTGCTCATCGGCGGCGCGGGATCGATCAGCGGAACCCTCTGGGGCGTCCTGCTGCTGGCCGTCATTCAGAACCTGATCAACCAGATCGGCTCGCTCAACTCCTCCTACCAGTCGGTCGTCAGCGGCGGCTTCCTTATCGTTGTCGTGGTGGCCCAGCGCTATCTCGCGCGCAGTCGCAGAAGCACCTGACGACGAGCCGGCCGCTGAGGCCGGACCAGCAGCCAAGCCGAGCCGAACCAAGGAGTGCCGTGGGCGTCAGCCTCAAGGACGTTGCACAACGGGCGGGCGTGTCCATCAAGACCGTGTCGAACGTGGTGAACAACTATCAGCACGTCACACCCGCCATGCGCGCCAAGGTGCAACAGGCGATCGACGAGCTCGGCTACCGGCCGAACCTCACCGCCCGCCATCTGCGCAAGGGCCGCACCGGCATCATCGCCCTCGCCGTCCCCGAATTCGGCAACCCGTACTTCGCGGAGCTCGCCGGAGCGGTCATCGACGCGGCCGCCCGGCACGACTACACCGTCCTGGTCGACCACACCGCCGGCCTCAAGGAGAAGGAACTACTGGTCAGCCAGGGATTCCGGTCCCATGTGATCGACGGTCTCATCCTCAGCCCCATCCATCTGGAGACCGAGGACCTCATGGCGCGCACCGAGACCGCGCCACTGGTCCTGCTGGGCGAGCGCGAGTACGAGGCGCCCTACGAACACATCGCCATCGACAACGTGGCGGCGGCCCGCGAGGCCGTGCGCCACCTCGTCGGCCAGGGCAAACGGCGCATCGCCTTCCTCGGATCGCGCACCGGCCGGGAACGCCAGCCGGCGCACCTGCGACTGAGGGGCTGGCGCGAGGAACTGGAGGCCGCCGGCATCACACCCGACGAGTCCCTCGTCGTCGTCACCGACGGCTACGGCCGCGAGGACGGCGCCACCGGCATGGCGCAGCTCCTCGACCGGGATCACCGGCCCGACGCCGTGTTCGCGTACAACGACCTCATCGCCGTCGGCGCGATGCGGACCATCACCGCACGCGGCCTGCGGATCCCGCAGGACATCGCCGTCGTCGGCTTCGACGACATCGAGGAGAGCCGCTACACCACCATCTCGCTCACCACCATCGCCCCCGACAAGGAAGCCATCGCCCGCCTCGCCGTGGACAGCCTCGTCGAGCAGCTCTCGGGCGAACCCGTCGCCGAACCGCGCAGGCCACGCCCCGGCTACCGCCTCGTCGTCCGCGAGTCCACCACGGCCGTCCCCGGCTCCGGCCACACCGAGGATCTCTGATGCAGCGCCCCACCGTGCACCGCACCCCGTTCGGCTCCGTCCAGGGGACCCGGACCGACCTGTACACCCTCGACAGCGGTACGGGGGTCCGAGCCGAAGTCCTGACCTACGGCGCGACCCTGCACCGCCTCGCCGTGCCCGACACCACGGGCGCCGCCGCCTCCGTCGTCCGGTCACTCGCGACCCTCGACGACTACACGGCCAAGCACCCCTACTTCGGCGCCGTCGTCGGCCGTTACGCCAACCGCATCGCCCACGGCCGCTTCGTCCTGGACGGGACCGAACACCACATCCCCGCCAACGACCGGGGCCACGCCCTGCACGGCGGGCCCGACGGCTTCCACACCAAGGTGTGGGAAGCGGCCCCGGCCCTGACCGACGACACCGTGTCCGTCCGGCTCACCCTGCACAGCCCCGACGGTGACATGGGCTTCCCCGGGGCTCTGGACGCCACGGTCACCTACACCCTCGACACCGCGGGCACCCTTGCCGTCGACTACGCCTCGGTCACCGACCGCCCCACGGTCGTCAATCTCACCAACCACGCCTACTTCGACCTGGCCGGCCAGGGCGACGTGCTCGGCCACCACCTCGAGGTCGACGCCGACTCCTATCTGCCCGTGGACGACGACGGCATCCCCCTGGGACCGCCGGCCGAGGTCCGCGGCACCCCGTTCGACCTCACCACGCCCCGGCTCCTCGGGGAACGCGTCGGCACCGAGGACGCACAGCTCGAAGCCGCCGGCGGCTTCGACCACTGCTGGGTGCTCCGGGACGCCGACGGCGGCCTGCGACGCGCCGCACGCCTCACCGCCCCGGACGCGGCCAGGATCCTGGAGGTGTGGACCACGGAGCCCGGCATCCAGGTCTACACCGCCAACCAGCTCGACGGCTCCTTCACCGACGGCACCGGCCGGCGCCACGAACGGCACGGCGCCATCTGCCTGGAGACCCAGCACCTGCCCGACTCACCCAACCGGCCGGACCTGCCCACCACCGTGCTGCGCCCCGGCGACACCGCGCGCAGCCGCACCGAACTGCGATTCCCGCACCTGCCGAATTAATCGATTGCCCCTCGACGAGGCGCCCTGCTGTAATTCCGGCACCGAACCACCGAACAGGGAGATGTTCATGCGCCGAGCTTCTGTGTCCACCCAGACAGGCATTCACACCTATCTCGAGGACCCGAAGCTCAGTGCACACATTGAACCTGGGAATTCTGGCGCATGTCGACGCCGGTAAGACGAGCCTGACCGAGCGGCTGCTGTACACCGCCGGAGTCATCGACGCGGTCGGCAGCGTCGACGACGGCAGCACACGGACCGACAGCCTCGCCCTGGAGCGGCAGCGCGGCATCACCATCAAGTCCGCCGTGGTGTCCTTCGTCGTCGACGGTGTCACGGTCAACCTCATCGACACCCCCGGACACCCCGACTTCATCGCCGAGGTGGAACGTGTCCTCGGCGTCCTCGACGGCGCGGTACTCGTCGTGTCCGCCGTCGAGGGCGTCCAGGCGCAGACCCGGATCCTTATGCGGGCGCTGCGCCGCCTCCGTATCCCCACGCTCGTGTTCGTGAACAAGACCGACCGCGCCGGCTGTCACCCGCGGTCGTCGCCATGGGCGCGGCCGACGGCCTGGGGACCCGAGGGGCCCGCACCAGGCCGTTCACCGCCGCGGACCGGGACTTCACCACCGCGCTGACCGACCTGCTCACCACGCACGACGACGAACTCCTCGCGGCGTACGTCGAAGGCGTGGCCGGCGTGCCGTACGACCAACTGCGTGACCGGCTGGCGGCACAGACCCGGCAGGCGCTGGTGCACCCCGTCTACTTCGGCTCCGCGGCCACCGGCGCGGGCGGGGCCGAACTGACGGCCGGCATCGCCGAGTTCCTGCCGGTGACGGACCAGGACCCCGGAGGCCCGGCCTCAGGAGCGGTGTTCAAGGTCGAACGCGGCCCGGCGGGGGAGAAGATCGCGTACGCCCGCATGTTCGGCGGGGCGGTACACACCCGTGAACGCGTGCGGCTGCGGGGGGACGGCGAGAAGGAGGGCCGCGAGGGCAAGATCTCCGCCATCACCGTCTTCGACCAGGGGACGGACGTCCGCCGGTCCTCGCTCCCCGCCGGCCGTATCGGCAGGCTGAACGGTCTCCACAGCGTCCGGATCGGGGACAGGATCGGCGACCCGGGGCCCGCGGGGCCGACGCACGCCCACTTCGCTCCGCCGACCCTGGAAACCGTCGTCACCCCGTGCCGCCGCCAGGACAGGGGCGCGCTGCACATCGCGCTCGGACATCTGGCGGAGCAGGACCCGCTCATCGGCGTACGCACCGACGACCTCCGGCAGGAGGTGTCCCTGTCCCTCTACGGCGAGGTGCAGAAGGAGGTCATCCAGGCGACCCTCGCGGACGAGTACGGCATCGACGTCGGCTTCCGGGAGACGACCACCATCTGTCTGGAACGGCCGTCCGGGGTGGGCGAGGCCGTCGAGTTCATCGACAAGGAGCCGAATCCCTTTCTCGCCACCGTCGGACTCCGGGTGGAGCCGGCCGCTTTCGGCAGCGGGGTCGAATTCCGCCGGGAGGTGGAGCTCGGTTCCATGCCGTACTCCCTGATGCGTGCGGTGGAGGAGACCGTGCTGGAGACACTCGGTCAGGGAATTCACGGATGGCGGGTCACCGACTGCACGGTCACCATGACCCACTCCGGATACTGGCCCCGGCAGAGCCATTCCCACGCCGTGTTCGACAAGAGCATGTCCAGCACGGCGGGTGACTTCCGCAACCTGACGCCCCTGGTGCTGATGGACGCGCTGAGGCAGGCCGGGACCACGGTGTACGAGCCCATGCACCGCTTCCGTGCCGAGCTCCCGGCCGACGCCCTCGGCCCGCTCGTGCCGGCCCTCGCGCGGCTGCGCGCCGTCCCCGGGCCCCCGGAGACGCAGGACGGCGTCTGCGCGGTCGAGGGGGTGATCCCGGCCGCCCGCGTCCATGAGCTGCAGCAGCTGCTCCCGGGGATGACGCGCGGCGAGGGAGTCCTGGAGTCGGCGTTCGAGGACTACCGGCCGGTCGACGGACCCGCTCCGCACAGGCCCAGGACCGACCGCGACCCGCTGAACCGCAAGGAGTACCTCCTGCGCAACCTGCGCCGGGTGGACGCCGGCCGGTGAGAGCGGGGCCGGTGTGACGGACGCGTGCCCCGGCGCGTCCGTCACACCCTGGCTCACTTCAAATAGGGACCCGCCGCACCGATCTTCCCCGGGGCCGCGTTCTTCCCGCCGAGATCGAGGACGTACACCCGCAGATTGCCCTTGCCCGGCGCCGGGACGGCGAGCGTCCCTCCCGTCACCACCTGGGTGTCGCCGGTGACGGCGTCCTTGTACGTGCCGTCGGGGACACCTGTGAACGTGGCGCCGCCCGAGACCGTCACGAGCGCGAAGCTGTCCGTGCCGCTCGCCGTGTCGGTGTAGCGGCGCTTGTACGCCATCGAGCCGGTGATGCCCTCCGTGGAGTACTGCCCCATCTGCAGGGCGGGCACCGCACGGCGGATCCGGTTGAGTCGCTGGACGTGCTTGACCAGCGGCTTCGCCAGGGTGTCCGCGACCGCACCGGTCGCCGAACCGACGATGCCAAAGCCCGTCGCCTCGACGTCGCCCGCCAGATGGGCACCGTAGTACGCCCGGCCGGTCGTCGCCAGCGGGCAGGTGGGCCCGCAGTCGATCTTCTTGCCGGCCTGAAACTCGATCTCCGAGCCGTAGTAGAGCGTGGGGATGCCCCGGAAGGTCCACATCAGCGACATGTTCTCGGCCCAGGCGTCCGTGCCGCCCGCGTACCGTTCGCTGCCCTTGTTGGGGCCGTAGTCGTGGCTGTCGACGTAGACGACGTTGTAGGTGGCGTCGTTGTAACTGTCGTCGGAGTCCTTGCCGTTGTTGTACGCGTTGGCGGCGTCACCGAAGTTCATGTGCATGCGCATGTCGATGACGTTCATCCCGGAGAACTCGCTGTGGTCCGGCGCGTGGTACGTGTTGCCGTCCAGGAACGCATTGGTGGAGGCCGGCTGGGAACCGGTGCCCTGCTGCTGCTCGTAGTCGTACATCTCCAGGGCGGCCTTCTCGTCGTCCGGGCTGTACTCCTTGCGCTCCTTCCACGTGTAGAACTGCGCGGAGTGGTTGACCGAGCCGCGGTTCCACTTGTCGTTGACGAAGGCGGCGACCTCACCGAAGACGAAGAAGTTCTTCGCGGCCTCGGTGCCGAACTGCTGGGTGACGCGCTCCTGGATGGCCGGCAGGAAGCGGCGGTTCCACGTCGTGCGGGGGATGTGTACGGCGGTGTCGACGCGGAAGCCGTCGACGCCCATGTCGATGTACTTGTTGTAGGCGCCGATCAGATAGTTCTGCACCGGCGCGCTCTCGGTGTTGAAGTCGGCGAGGTCGTCGTGCAGCCAGCAGCTCCGGGAATCCTCGCCCTCCCAGTTGCCGATCCAGCAATTGTGGTAGTACGCCTTCGGGAACATGCCGGAAGTGGGACTGGGCCACTGGCAGTTGTAGATCCGGTAGCCCTCCGGCGAGGTGGACCCGGTGGGGGTGCCCCAGTTGACGCACGTGTTGCCCGAGGGCTCCGCCGTGGACCACAGGTCGCCGTTGTAGTACGACTTCCCGGACTTCGGCTCGACGGTGAGGCCGTCGTACTCGAAGCCGTCGTTCTTCTCGTCGTAGTACCAGCTCCACTGGGTGTCGCGGACCCCGTACGTCTTCGGGGCGAACAGGCCCTTGGCGCCCCAGCGCGAGGAGTGGTTGTAGACGACGTCCTGGTAGATCTTCATGCCCTTGGCGTGGGCCGCGTCGATGAGGTCCTGGTACGAGGCCCCGGCGGATTCGAGCCGGGAGTCGACCTCGTAGAAGTCATAACCGTGGTAGCCGTGGTAGTCGTAGTCGGACCGGTTCAGGACCACGGGGGTGATCCAGACGGCAGACATGCCGAGGCCCTTGATGTAGTCGAGCTTGTCGACCAGGCCCTTGAAGTCGCCCCGGAACATGGGGTCGTCGTTGGCCGCGTTGCCCGATTTCCCGTGCTGGCTGCCGCCCCGGTCGTTCGCCGTGTCGCCGTCGTTGAAGCGGGCGGTGAGGACGAAGTAGATCGGATCCTTGCGGGGATCGGTGCCGAGCGGCTTCCCGGAGGCCGGGGCGGTGGGCTTCTCCCCGGTGGTCGCGGTGGCCGTGGCGGAGGCCGCCGAGACGTTCCCCGCGGCGTCGACCGCTCTGACGGTGTAGCTGTAGGCCGTCTTCGCCTCCAGGCCGGTGTCGGAGTAGACGGTGGAGCCGACATCGGTCACCGCCGTGCCCTTGGTGCCACCCGTCCGTGTCACCTGGTACTTCGTCACGCCTCGGTCGTCGGTGGACGGGGCCCAGGTCAGCACGACGGACACGCCGTCCGCGCTCGCCGACACCTTCGCGGGGGCGGTCGGGGCCTGGGTGTCGGGTGTCGCGGCGGCGCACGGGTCCCCGGCGCCAGACGTGACCTTCTTGTCCTTCACCGTGGTGAGACCGGCGGGGAGCGTGTAATCGGCGCCGTTGTTGTTGTCCCAGACGCCGTTGCCGTTGTTGAAGGCGGCCTGCATGGACGAGGCGGAGCCGAGGTCCACCGACTTCTTCACCCAGCCGGTGCACGCGGGCTCCATACCCACGCCGGGCACCGTGGTCCAGGACCCGCCCGCCGGCCGGTGGTGGAGGTTGGTGGTCGTCCAGCCGACCGTCGCGGTCGAGTAGTAGACCGAGGCCGTGCGGGCCTCCTCCTCGGGCTCCGTACCGGTCCCGGCGCAGGGGTCGCTGTGGGCCACCACGCCGTCCTTCACGGTGATGGCGCCGGTGCCCAGGGCGTAGTTCTTCCCGGCGTTGTTGTCCCAGACGCCGGAGCCGTCGTTGAACGTCGCGGCCAGGCCGGACGCGCTGCCCAGGGGGACGGTCTTCTTCACCCAGTCCGTGCACGCGGCTTCCATGGCCACCCCGGGGACGGTGGTCCAGGAGCCGCCGTCGGGCGCGTAATGCAGCCGGTAGGCGGACCAGTTCCTGGTCTTCGTGTAGTAGAAGACGGTGGCGGTGGACTCCGAGGCGGCCGCCGGCACGGCCGGCTCCGAGCCGGATGGGCCGGGCGCCGGGGTCAGGAGCCCCAGCATCACCGTCGCCGCGACGGCTGCGGCCGCCGCAGGGCGTCCGAACAGCCGGACAGGGGTGCGTCTCATTCGTGTGTCTCCAGGGGAGGGCCGCGGGCGGGTGGACCGCGACTGCCGACAGCACAGCCGCTCCGCGAGCGGCTGCCAGGGCCCCGCCGGAGAACCCGGACGCGCCTCGGGGTTCGGGCGAGCAGTGCTCTGACGGAAATCTCCGTCAGAACCTTTCTGTAATCTCTTGCATTCAGGAAGTTAGCGGGACATGACAGGTTCGTAAAGAGGCCGCACACCACTGTGACGGAGAGGAATGAGGGAGGGGACGCGCGTGTTGCGCTGCTCATGACCTTCTTCGTCGATGTCACGGTGCGCGGATACGAACTGGACACCCAGGGCCACCTCAACCAGGCGGTCTACCTCCAGTACGCCGAACATGCCCGGTGGGAGCTCCTGCGGGACGCGGGGGTGGCCCAGGAGAAGCTGCTCGCCCATGGAGTCGGGCCGGTGCAGCTGGAAGTGACGGTGAAGTACCTCCGGGAGCTGCGGGGCGGGGACAGGGTGCGCGTCAGCTGCGAGCTCTTCTACGGCGCGGGGAAGACCTTCGAGCTGCGGCAGCAGATCGTCAAGGACGACGGCACGGTGGCTGCGGAGATCACGGGGGTGGGCGGCATCCTCGACCTGACGGCCCGCCGGCTGGTCGAAGATCCGGCCGGGCGGTTTGCCGCGCTTGCCACGAAGCCGGAACTCCTCGGTATCCGTACCGCCTGACGGGCGGCGGCAGGGAGCATCGCGGTCAGGGAGTGGTCCCGCCCGCCGCCAGCTTCGTGACACGGCGGTCGAGGCGGGCGGCCCGGACCTCGGGTGTCCTCGCCTTGAGCAGCTCGAGGATCACCAGGTAACGGTCCGTCCTGCCGAGCCGCTCGAAGCGTTCGGCCGCTCCCGGGACGGCGGCCAGCGCGGCGGCGAGGTCGGCAGGCACCGTGGCCTCCTTCTGCGACGGGTACGCCGACTCCCATCGCCCGTCCTCCCGCGCCGCCCGCACCTCGGCGATCCCGGGTCCCCGCATCCGGCCTGCCGCCGTCAGCACCTCCACCTTCCGTACGTTGACGAGGGACCACGAACCGCCCGGCCGACGGGGCGAGATCCGCTGGAGGTAGTACGTTTCGTCGAGGGACTTGCGCTGTCCGTCGATCCACCCGTAGCAGAGTGCGGCGTCCAGGAACTCGGACGCCGTCACGGACGTGATGCCCGAGTTCTTCTTCGCGATCTTCAGCCAGAGCTCCGTCCGCTCCCCGTGATGCTTCTCCAGCCAGGCATCCAGGAACTCGACCCGCTCGAAGAAGAGCGGCTCCGCGCCTGCTCCAGCCGTCTTTCCGTCCTCGGTCACAGCGTTCTCCGTCCGTCCCCGTGATGAAGTCCTGGGAGAACGCTAGAGCCGCTACAGGACAGTTTCTGTCCTGTAGCGCCGGGCGACCGCTCACCCGCGGGGCGGCGGGCCCGTGCTCGCCCGGACGACCAGGTGGGTCGGGACCAGGGTGGTGCCGCGCTCCGTGGTCTCGTCGCGGATCTGCCGCAGGACGCCGTCCACGCACCGCCGGCCGACCTCCGCGAAGTCCTGGTGGACGGTGGTCAGCGGGGGGAGGAAGGAGGCGGAGTCGGCGATGTCGTCGAAGCCGACGACGCTGACGTCCTCGGGCACCCGCCTGCCCCGTTCCTGGAGTGCTCGCAGGACGCCCAGCGCCATCTGGTCGTTGGCGGCGAAGACCGCGGTGCAGGACGGGTCCGCAGCGAGCGCGAGGCCCGCCTCGTACCCCGAGGCCGCCGACCAGTCGCCGTCCACGGGAGGCGGAACAGGCCGTCCCGCCTCCTCCAGGGTCTGCCGCCAGGCCTGTGCGCGGCGCTGCGCGGCGAACGACTCGGGCGGGCCGGCGACGTGAGCCACACTGCGGTGCCCGAGGTCGAGGAGGTGTTGCACGGCTGCCCTGGCGCCACCGGACTGGTCCGTGTCCACGACGCTGTAACGGTCGCCCGCGTCGGAGTCCGCCACCACCACATGGGTGTGCGGCGGCAGCGAGATGGCGGCGTCCAGGAGGCGGACTTCCATGATCACGATGATGCCGTCCACGACCTGTTCGCCGAGCATGGTCACGGCGCCCCTGACTCCCGTGCTGGTGGGCGTCGCGACGGGCAGCAGGGTGATCGCGTAGCCCTCGTCCGCGGCGGAGGCGGAAATGGCCTCAAGGGTACGGACGTTGCCCGTTGTGGCCAGGGTGAACAGGATGACGCCCAGCGTGCGGAACTTCCCGCTCTTCAGGGCCCGCGCGGCGCTGTTGGGGCGGTAGTTCAGCTCCTTCATGGCGCTCAGCACGCGTTCGCGGGTCTCCTGCGACACCACCGTGTGTCCGTTGGAGACACGGGAGACCGTCTGCGAGGAGACCCCGGCCAGGCGTGCGACGTCGGCCATCGAGGCCTCCTTGCGGGGCGGCCGGTCCATGGCCTGTTCCTTTCCCTGCACTCCGTCTGCCTCCGTCGTGGTCGTGTGAGCCTTTCGCCGTGTGGGCGCGCTGTTCCGGCGCGGGGCCGTCCTCGGCCGCGCGTCGTGGGGGGTTCCGATCGGGGCCGGCCCCTGTCTCTGCTCCGCGTGTGGCTCGATATCGCGTGCGGACCGAGGGCTCGGACCAACGGCATTTCTACCACTCCGGACACCCGCCGCCGACACACGGGCATGCACGGACGCCGCCGCTCGGGCCGCCGGCGGGCCTGTCGGGGCCCAACTGCTCGGCGTAGCAGGGAAACCGAGTCTTGACCATAGGGTGAGAGACGTGTAAACATCACTTCACCGATAAATGTTTACGTAAACATCAGTACGGGTGTTCGCGTGGACATCGGCCTTCTCAAGCACAGCGCCTCCACGATGTCCGGTGTCTCCATCCGGCCGGGGCCCTGCACCACGCCGGACCAACAGGAGTACCCATGACGGCCGTTACGCCGATCACGACCGGACGCCGCCCACCGGCCGGACGTTCCCGCAGCCGGCGTGGACGGGTCGGCTGGCTCTTCGTGGGACCCTTCATGGCCGTGTTCGCCCTGGTGTTCCTCGCCCCGATCGTCTACTCGCTGTATCTGAGCTTCTTCCGGGACCAGTTGGTGGGCGGCACGTCGTTCGTCGGCCTGGACAACTTCCGACGGGCCTTCGAGGACGAGCAGTTCTGGGCAGCCGTCGGCCGGGTGACGCTCTTCCTCGCGGTGCAGGTGCCCGTCATGCTCGGCCTGGCCCTGCTCATAGCCCTCGCCCTCGACAGCGGCAGGATCTACGGGAAGAGCTTCTTCCGGATCGCGGTCTTCCTGCCGTACGCCGTACCCGCGGTCGTCGCCACCCTGATGTGGGGCTTCATCTACGGCACCCGCTTCGGGCTGGTGGGGAACATCAACGACGCCTTGGGCGTGTCGCTGCCCGACCCGCTCTCTCCCTCCCTGGTGCTGGCCAGCATCGGCAACATCGTCACCTGGGAGTTCATCGGCTACAACATGCTGATCTTCTACTCCGCGCTGCGTGTCGTCCCCAAGTCCCTCTACGAGGCCGCCGAGATCGACGGAGCGGGACAGTGGCGGATCATCACCGCGGTCAAGATCCCCGCGATCCGCGGCGCGCTGGTGATCGCGACGATCTTCTCGGTGATCGGCAGCTTCCAGCTGTTCAACGAGCCCAGCATCCTGCAGAACCTGGCGCCCAACGCCATCACCACCTACTTCACACCCAACTTCTACACCTTCACGCTGTCCTTCTCCGGGCGGCAGCAGAACTACGCGGCCACGGTCTCCCTCGTCATGGGAGTCGTCACGATGATCATCGCCTACGCGGTCCAGCTGCGCGGCATGCGAAAGGAGGCGTGAACGATGAGCGCCCCTTCCTTCACCGCCGGACAGACGCCCCGGCCCTCCACCCACCGCGCCCAGCCGCCGAGCCGCTCCGCGCGCCGACGCAGTACGGCCGGCCGGCCGCGCCGCAGCGTGCTGCTCACGGTGCTCATGGGCGTGACCGCGCTCTACGCGCTCATGCCGCTGGCCTGGCTCGTCATCAACGCCACCAAGACGCAGCAGGGCCTCTTCGGCTCCTTCGGGCTCTGGTTCAGCGGCGACTTCGCCCTCTGGGACAACATCTCGCAGACGCTCACCTATGACGACGGCATCTTCGTCCGCTGGTTCCTCAACACCCTGCTGTACGTGGTCGTGGGCGCGGGTGGCGCCACCTTCCTCGCGGTCCTCGGCGGCTACGGCCTGGCCAAGTTCGACTTCGCGGGCAAACGCGCCGTCTTCGCCACCGTCATCGGCGCGGTCGCCGTGCCCGCCACCGCGCTGGCGGTGCCGACCTTCCTGATGTTCAGCAAGATGGGGCTCACCAACACACCGTGGGCCGTCATCATCCCGTCCCTCATCTCCCCGTTCGGGCTCTACCTCATGTGGGTGTTCGCCGCAGAGGCCGTCCCCGCCGAGCTCCTGGAAGCGGCCAGGATGGACGGTTCCGGCGAGCTGCGTACGTTCTTCCGCATCGCGCTCCCGCTGCTGGCCCCGGGCATCGTCACGGTTCTGCTGTTCACCATGGTGCAGACCTGGAACAACTACTTCCTGCCCCTGATCATGATCAAGGACCCGGACTGGTATCCGCTGACCCTGGGCCTGAACGCCTGGAACGAACAGGCGTCCACCGCCGGCGGCCAGCCGGTCTTCAACCTGGTCATCACGGGTTCGCTGCTGACCATCGTGCCGCTGGTCATCGCCTTCCTGCTGCTCCAGCGCTACTGGCAGTCCGGCCTGGCCGCGGGCAGCGTCAAGGGGTGAACGGCACCCGGGCCCCCTCGGCCACCGAATCTCCGCGCTCCGGGACCGGTTCCCCCCGGCTCCCGGCCGGCGCGGCGCACCACCCCTCTCCACCCCCGCACCCCCGTGCGGACGTTCCACGGTTCGTGCACCACCCTCACCACAACGGAGTGAAGCAATTATGAGAACCATGACCAGACGCGCGATGCGTGGCGTCGGCCTGCTGTGCGCGGCCGCGCTGAGTCTGACCGCGTGCGGGTCCTCCGACGGCGATTCCGCCTCGTCGGACAAGACCGTATCGGGAGGTGATCTCCGGGCGGCCCTCAAGGAGGGCGGTTCCATCACGGTGTGGGCGTGGGAGCCGACGCTGAAGCAGGTGGTCAGCGACTTCCAGAAGGAGTACCCCAAGGTCAAGGTCAAGCTGGTCAACGCCGGTACGGGCAACGACCAGTACACCGCCCTGCAGAACGCCGTGCAGGCGGGCTCCGGCGTGCCGGACGTCGCGCAGGTCGAGTACTACGCCGTCGGACAGTTCGCCCTCGGTGATTCCCTCGAGGACCTGAGCCGCTACGGCGCCGGGGACTTCAAGGACGACTACTCGCCCGGACCGTGGAACTCCGTCGCCGTCGACGAGGCCGTGTACGCGCTGCCCATGGACTCCGGCCCGATGGCGCTCTTCTACAACAAGAAGGTGCTGGACAAGCACCAGATCGCCGTCCCCACCACCTGGGACGAGTACCTCGAGGCGGCCCGCGCCCTGCACGCCGCGGACCCCAAGGCCTACATAACCAACGACACCGGCGACGCCGGGTTCACGACCAGCATGATCTGGCAGGCCGGCGGGACCCCGTTCAAGAACCGCGACACCGACGTGACGGTCGACCTCGCCGCCGACAAGGGGGTCGTCGCCTACACCAAGGTCTGGCAGAAGCTCATCGACGAGAAGCTCCTGGCGCCCGTCACCAACTGGAGCGACGAGTGGTACAAGGGACTGGCGGACGGAACCATCGCCACCCTCTCCACCGGCGCCTGGATGCCCGCCAACTTCGTCTCCGGCGTCGAGTCGGCCTCGGGTGACTGGCGCGCTGCCGCCCTCCCGCAGTGGAAGAAGGGCGAGGAGGTCAGCTCCGAGAACGGCGGCAGCGCCCTCGCTGTGATGAAGGCCGGCAAGAACAAGGACCTGGCGTACGCGTTCAACGAGTACGCCAACCACTCCGAGGGCGTCCAGGCCCGCCTCAAGGGCGGCGCCTTCCCCGCCACCACGGCAGACCTGTCCTCGCCGTCGTTCCTCGACACCTCCTTCCCGTACTTCGGCGGCCAGAAGGCGAACGAGATCTTCGCCCGGTCCGCGAGCCAGGTGCCCGAGGACTGGTCCTACCTGCCTTTCCAGGTGTACGCGAACTCCGTCTTCAACGACTCCGTCGGCAAGGCGTACGTCTCCGACACCACACTGGCCGACGGTCTGAAGCAGTGGCAGAAGGCCGCCGTCACCTACGGCAACGACCAGGGCTTCAGCGTCAACAAGTGACCCCCGGCCGCTGAACCGGCACGGGGCGGTCGCCCTCCGACGGGCGGCCGCCCCGTGCCGTACCCGCACCCGTATCCGAAAGGATCCTCATGACCCCCGCCTCCGAGCGCCACTGGCTGCGCCCGCCCTCCGACGACCGCCCCGCGCGCTTCGCCTACGGGGCCGACTACAACCCGGAGCAGTGGCCGCGCGAGGTGTGGAAGGAAGACGTCCGGCTGATGCGCGAGGCCGGGGTCACCGTCGTCTCCGTCGCCATCTTCTCCTGGGCCCGTCTCCAGCCGGCCGAGGACCGGTGGGACTTCGCATGGCTGGACGAGGTGCTCGACCTGCTCCACAGCAACGGCATCGACGTGGACCTCGCCACCGCCACCGCCTCGCCGCCGCCCTGGCTCACCACCCTGCACCCGGAGATCCTGCCGGTCACCCGCACGGGGGAGACGCTCTCCCAGGGCGCGCGGCAGCACTGGCGGCCCACCTCGCCCGTCTTCCGCCGGTACGCCCTGCGGCTGGTGGAGGCCATGGCCACCCGTTACGCGGACCACCCCGCCGTGGTCGCCTGGCACATCTCCAACGAGCTCGGCTGCCACAACATCTACGACTACTCCGACGACGCCGCCCGGGCCTTCCGCGACTGGCTGCGCGCCCGGTACGTCACACTGGAGGAGCTCAACCGGGCCTGGGCCACCTCCTTCTGGTCGCAGCACTACGGGGACTGGGCACAGATCCAGCCGCCGCGACTGGCCGCCAGCCACACCAACCCGACCCAGCAGCTCGACTTCAAGCGCTTCTCGTCGGACGCGCTCAAGGACTACCTCCGGGCCGAACGCGAGATCCTGCGCCGCATCACTCCCGAGATCCCCGCAACCACCAACTTCATGGTGATGAGCGGCACCCAGGGCATGAACTACCCCGACTGGGCGGAGGAGATCGACTTCGTCTCCAACGACCACTACGCCCACCCCGGTCCGCAGCGCCTGGACGAGCTCTCCTTCTCCGCCGCCCTCACCCACTCCATCGCCGGGGGCAGGCCCTGGTTCCTGATGGAGCACTCGACGAGCGCGGTCAACTGGCAGCCCGTCAACGTCGCCAAGCGCCAGGGTGAACTCGCCCGCGACTCCCTGGTCCACGTCGCCCACGGGGCCGACGCCGTCTGCTTCTTCCAGTGGCGCCAGTCCGCCGCCGGCGCCGAGAAGCACCACTCCGCGATGGTGCCCCACGCCGGCCCCGACAGTGAGCTGTTCCGCTCGGTGACCGCCCTCGGCCGGACGCTGGAGTCCCTCACCCCGGTCACCGGCTCCGTACGGGAACCGGCTCGGGCCGCCCTGGTGTACGACTGGGAATCCTGGTGGGCCGTCGAACGCGACTCGCAGCCGTCCTCCCTGGTGCGCTACCGGCAGGAGGCCCTCGACTGGTACTCGGCCTTCCTGTCCCTGGGCGTCCGCGTGGACGTGGTCACGACCGGGGCCGACCTCACCGGGTACGACTTCGTCGCGGCCCCTCTCCTGCACGTCGTCCCCCTGGAGCTCGCCGGACGCCTGGAGTCCTATGTGCGCGGCGGCGGCCACCTCGCCACCACCTACTACTCGGGTGTCGTCGACGAGAACGACCACGTGCACCTCGGCGGATACCCGGGCGCGCTGCGCGACCTCCTGGGCATCCGCATCGAGGAGTTCGGCCCGCTGCGGGACGGCGAGGACGTGCGGCTCGACAACGGCCTGACCGGCACGTTGTGGACCGACCGGATCGACCTGACCGACCCCGAGGTCACGGTGCTCGCACGTTACGGGACCGGGGACCAGGCAGGGCGCCCCGCCCTCACCCGGCGCCGCCTGGCGGACGGCGGCTCCGCCGCCTACGTCTCCACCCGGCTGGGCCCCCACGGGCTGCCCGACGTGCTGGGGCCCCTGCTGTCCGGCGCCGGAGTGCTCAGCGAGCTTCCCTCCGACGTGCGAGGGGCGGTGGAGCTGACCGTGCGGACCGACGGTACCCACGCGTACTGGTTCCTCGTCAACCGAACGGACGATCCCGTCACCTTCGCCACGGTGACGGGAGAGATCCTCGCCGGGCCCTCCCCCGCCACCGGGGGCGGCCTGGTCCTCCCGTCACGGGGGGTCGTGGTGCTCCGCGTGGCGGCCGGGACCACACCGTTCCCCGGGGCGGCCGGCTGACCGAAAGTGCTCCGCGTGCCCTGTGGGACGGTCCCACAGGGCACGCGGACGCTCAGCCGGAGGCCGTGAACCGGTGGGTGCCCGACCCCACGGCGAAGACCGCGCACCCGTCGTCCAGCCGGAGGAAGTTTGCCGGGCCCCGGCCGGCACTGCGTGCGTCGCCGCCCGGTACCCACACCTCGGCCGTCGTGTTCGGCGGCAGTGCGACGCTGAGGGCGAAGCCGTCCGCGTCCTTCCTCCAGCGCGTGGCGACCGGCCCGTACCGTGAGTCGAACCGGGCCTCGGCCCGTGTCAGCCCACCACCCGGCCGCGGCCGCACCAGCACCTTCCGGAAGCCTGGGGCACCCGGGGCGATGCCCGCGATGTTCGCGTACATCCACTCACCGACCGAGCCGTACGCGTAGTGGTTGAAGGAGTTCATCCCGGCGTCCTGGAAGGAACCGTCCGGCCGGATCGAGTCCCAGCGCTCCCACATCGTGGTGGCGCCCCGGTCGATCTGGTAGCCCCAGCTCGGGAAGGTCCGCTGGAGCAGCAGCCGGTAGGCGACGTCCGTGTGGCCGGTGTCCGTGAGCACCGGCAGGAGCCGCGGGGTGCCGAGGAAGCCCGTCGACAGATGCCATCCCTTCCCCTCGATGAGCGCCACGAGACGGTCCGCCGCCGGTCCCCGGTCGCCCTCCGCCAGCAGATCCATGGACAGCGCCAGCACATAGGCCGTCTGCGTGTCGCCCTTCACCCGGCCGTCGGCGACGTACGCCGCGCGGAACGCGTCGCGCACCCGGCCGAAGAGCGTCCGGTACGGGACGGGGTCCTTCCCCAGCACCTCGGCCGTCCGTGCCACGAGATCGGCGCTGTGGGCGAAGTAGGCCGTGGCGATGACGTCCTTGGGCGTCTCGTCCTCGATGTTGAGCCAGTCGCCGAACCCGTCCGCCGGGCGCAGCAGCCCGGTGCTGTGCGCCTCCAGATACTCCAGCCAGTGGGTCATCGAGGCCCAGGACTCCTCCAGCACCCGTACGTCGCCGTATGCCTGGTACAGGGCCCACGGCACGGTCACCCCGGCGTCGCCCCAGCCCGCCGCGCCGTTGCCGACGCCCGGGAGGTCCGGGGCGACATGGGTGAAGGCGCCGTCCGAGGTCTGCGCGTCGCGCAGGTCGTGGAGCCACTTCGTGAGGAAGCGCGCCGACTCCATCGTGTAGGCGGCGGTGGGCGCGAACACGTTGATGTCACCGGTCCAGCCGAGCCGTTCGTCGCGGGCCGGGGTGTCCGTCGGGATGGACAGGAAGTTCCCGCGCTGCCCCCAGGTGATGTTGCGGTGGAGCTGGTCGAGCATGGGGACATCGGTGGTGAAGTCCATGGTGAACGGCGCCGAGGTGTGGATGACACGGCCCACGACCGCGTCGCGGCCCGGCGTGCCGGGATATCCCGTCACCTCGACGTAGCGGAAGCCGTGGAAGGTGAAGCGGGGCTCGTAGGTCTCCCGGCCCCCTCCCTTGAGCGTGTACGTGTCCGTGGCGCGGGCGGTGCGCAGATTGGCCGTGTAGATCGTGCCGTCCGGGTTCAGTACCTCGGCGTGCCGCAGCCGCACCGTGGTGCCGGCCGGTCCGGAGACCGTGAGGCGCGGGGTCCCCACCATGTTCTGTCCGAGGTCGAACACGAAGACACCGGGCTCCGGTTCCGTCACCTCACGGGCGGTCAGCTCACGTTCCACACGGCAGGCGCCGTCCACCTCGGCCACGAGTTCCGCCGCCACCCCGTCGACGCGGTCGGCCGCGAGCCATCCGGTGGCGTCGAAGCCGGCGCGTGTCCATCCGGCGGTCTCCAGCCGGGCGTCGTAGTCCTCGCCCGCCACCAGGTCCGCCCCGGTGACCGGCCCCGCCGCGGTGAGCCAGTCACTCCCCGACACCACGCGCTCGGTCGACCCGTCGGTGTAGGTGACCTCCAACTGCGCCAGCGCGGCGGGACGTTCACCGTACTGATGTGGTCCGAACCAGGCGATGTTCCCGGCGTACCACCCGGCCGCGAGGGTGATCCCGAGCGCGTTGCCGCCCCGCGCCAGCAGGCCGGTCACGTCGTACGTCTGGTACTGGACGCGCGTGCGGTAGTCCGTCCAGCCCGGGGCGAGGCGGTCCTCACCGACGCGCTGGCCGTTGAGGAACACCTCGTACAGGCCGAGGGCGGTCGAGTACAGCCTCGCCCGCGCGACGCGCTTGCGGCCGAGCCTGAACTCCCGGCGCAGCTGGGTGGCGGGGGAGTACGCCGGCTTCACCTCGCCCCAGGGGCCGGAGCCCCAGCGGGCGAGGGCCTTGGCGGCGGGCCAGGCGGTGTCGTCGTAGCCGGGGGAGTGCCAGTCTCCCGGCGGTTCCTCGTCGGTGGCCCGCCACTTCGCGTCGGTGACGGATGTGACCACGCCGTCGGCGGTGGTCAGTTCCAGCACTCCGAGCAGCCCGGCTGGCCCGCTCACCGCGTTCGTCGCCGACACGGCGATCACCTGGGTCCCGGGGGCGAGATGGTCCGACACATCGACGAGGACCGGACGCTTCCAGTTCTCGGCGGGTCCGTCGGCCTCCGTGTGCGCCACCTCCACGCCGTTCACGCGGGCGGTGAACCCGTCGTCGGCGCTCATGACCAGCCGGGCGCGGGTGACACCCTCCGGAACCTCCACCCGGCCGCGGAACCACCGTGTGGCGGCGGGTGCCTCGACGGCGGGATCCCCCTCCGGGAACCAGATCCACGAGGCGTCGTCCAGAGCGGGTGTGCCGGTCAGCGCCTCGGGTGCGGCGATCCACCCGGCGGTCCAGTCCGAGGCGTCCAGGAGCCCGGTCTCCCACCAGGACGGCTCGCTCCACACGGAGGCCCGGCCGTCCGCGTCCCAGATCCGCACGGACCAGAAGTAGCGCGTGCGGGACACCGGTTCGGGGCCCGCGTAGGGAACCAGCAGGGACTGTGCGGACTCGACCCTGCCGCTGTCCCAGACGTCGGGCTTGCCGAGGCGGTCGGGGGCGGTGGCCACGCGCACCTGGTAGGCGCTCTGGCTCTGGCCCGGGCGGTCCGACGTGACCGGCCAGCTCAGCCGTGGACGCGGAGTGTCCAGGCCCAGCGGATCGCGTACGTACTCCACGGTCGGCCCGGTGACACGGCTCCGGCCCGCCGCGGCCCCGGCGGGCCCCGACGCACCGGCGGGAGGTGCGGAGACCGCGGCGAGCGCGGCGGTGGCGGCGGTGGTGCTGAGCAGTCGTCTTCTGCTGATCACAACGCGGCTCCGTAACGATGCGGGGGTGAAGCGTGGGGGGTGAATCGTTTCAGTTCAGGTGAAGTTAAAGTTTTGACCGCTCACTGTCAAGAGTTCTTTCGTGATAATGCCATTTCTGGATTGGTGGTTGTATGCCTGCCGTCTGCGGCATTGACGCCCACCTTGGCCGGGTCTATCTTCACTCCCGGGAGGAGTTGAAACCTTTCATGAGATCGGCCGAATGGGCCTGCCCCGGCGCCGATCGTTGCGCTGTCCGGCTGACGCGGCTCAGGGTCGCCGGAGATGTGGACGAAAGGTCAGGTGTTCGCACCTCGCGGACCTGACAGGTCCGCGATCCGCTCCTCCACCTCAAGGGAGAACGCATGCGCCTGCGCGCCCGCTGGGCACCAGCCGCTCTACTGCTGATCGCGCCTCTGATCGGCACCACCACGGCCACGGCAGACACCGGCGAGACCCTCGTGCCGGTGCAGAAGTCGGCCCGGGCCGTACCCGGTCAGTACATCGTCACCGTCTCACCCGAGCAGAAGCCGGCCGCCATGGCCGAGCAGATCGGGGTCAGCACCCTCTTCACGTACAGCAAGGTCCTGCACGGGTTCGCTGCCTCGCTGACGCCCGCGCAGCTCGAGAAGGTGCGTGGCGCGACGGGCGTCCAGGCGGTCGAGGAGAACAGCGAGGCCTCCGTCTCGCCGCCCGCCGCCGAGGCGGCCGGGAAGCGCGCCGTGGCCGGGAGCTGGGGCCAGGACCGCGTCGACCAGCGGAACCTGCCGCTGGACGGTACGTACGACGTGGACGGCACGGGCCAGGGTGTGACCGCGTACATCCTCGACACCGGCATCGAAGCCGCCCACAGCGAGTTCGGCGGCCGGGTGGGCGCCGGGTACGACGCGATCGGTGACGGGCGCAACGGTGAGGACTGCAACGGCCACGGCACGCACGTGGCCGGGACCGTGGCCGGTACGACGTACGGAGTCGCGCCCGCGGCCTCCCTCGTGCCGGTGCGGGTGCTCAACTGCGAAGGCTCGGGCACCTGGGCCGGGATCATCGCCGGCCTCGACTGGATCGCTCAGAACGCCGAGCAGCCGGCCGTCGTCAACGCCTCCCTCGGCGGACCCGCGTCGTCGGCCGTCGACGACGCGTTCGACGCGCTCGCGGCGCAGGGCACCCTGCCGGTCGTCGCGGCGGGCAACGAGAACCAGGACGCCTGTGACGTCTCCCCGGCGCGCGCCGACGGCGTGCTCACCGTGGGGGCGAGCGACGACCAGGACAGGCAGGCGACGTTCAGCAACTGGGGTACCTGTGTGCGGCTTTACGCCCCGGGCGTGGACATCGTGTCCGCGAAGCTCGGCGGCGGCTCCACCACCCTGAGCGGCACGTCCATGGCCAGTCCGCACGCCGCCGGTGCCGCCGCCCTCTACAAGGAGCAGCACCCCGACGCGGCGCCGCAGGAGGTCTCCGACCGGCTCGCCGCCGATGCGACCCCCGACGTCCTGACGGGCCTCGGTGCCGGCTCGCCCGACCGGCTCCTGTACGTCGGCGGTCTCTGACCGCCGGCCGGCTCCACCGGAGCGGGGTCCGCGTCCTGCGGGCCCCGCTCCCGGCGGTCAGGCGGATCTCGTACCGCTTGCCGGAGCAGTCGCACCCCGTCCGGCTTCCTCGGCCGCCCGGCACGTGCCCCGTACGGCCGCCGGCCACGGACGCGATAGCGGGGGAGCGGGGGCTGCGGCACAGTGGTCGTATGGATGACCTCAACGCTCTCGCCGACGAGCACCTCGCCGCGGCCCGCGCCGACGCGCACGGGCGCAGCGCTCATCTCCTGCTGCGCCAGGCGCCCCTGCGGCAGACGGTGATCGCGCTCACCGAGGGGTCCGCCCTCGACGAGCACAACGCGCCGCCCGCCGCGTCACTCCAGGTGCTGCGCGGCACGGTCCGGCTCACCGCGGGATCGGGTGACGTGGACCTCGCGGCCGGCCGGCTGCACCCCATCCCCCAGGAGCGGCACGGGCTGCTGGCCCTGGAGGACGCGGTGGTGCTGCTCACCGCCGTCAACGACTGAGCCCGCCCGGAGTACATCCGCGGGACCGAGGCATGAGAGAAAGGGAGCGGCCGGGCCGCCGTGAGGCGTCCCGGCCATCCGCCCTTCCCACGTCCCCGGAGTGACCGCGTGCCCAGCAGGACCGAAGGCCCAGTCGCGGAACGAACCGCACCCCCGGCAGGGCGCCCCGCGCGCAGGCACTGGCGCACCGCTCTGCGCCGGACCCCCGTGTCCCTGTGGAACGACGACCTCTCCGACTGGGCGGCCGCCCTCACCTACTACGCCATCCTGGCACTGCTCCCGGCCCTCCTCGTCACCGTCTCCGTCATCGGCCTGGCCAACCCCGGTGCCACCGACGCCCTGATCGCCGACATCACGGCCTTCGCACCGGCCGAGTCAGGGGCGGCGCTGCGGCGGCCCCTGGAGGCGGCCACCCGGGAACGCACCGCCGTCTGGCTGCTCGTCGCCACCGGCGGTGTGAGCGCCGTGTGGTCCGCGTCCAGCTATCTGGCGGTCTTCCGCAGGGCGATGCACGCCATGCACCGGGTGAAGGACACCAGGCCGCCCCTGCGCCAGGCGCACATCATCGTGGTCTCGGCGATAGGGCTGCTCGTCCTGCTGATGGCCAGCGCCTTCGCCCTCGTACTCACCGGCCCTCTGGCGCGCTGGCTCGGCCGCCGGGCGGGCCTGGCGCAGGCGGGCGAGACGCTGTGGGAGGGGCTGAAGTGGCCCGTCCTGCTCTGTCTGGTCGCCTGCCTCATCCTGGTCCTCTTCAGTACGGGACCGCGCTCCGCCCGCAATGTGCGGCTGGCGCTGCCCGGCGGGGTGCTCGCGGCGTTCCTCTGGCTGATCGCCTCCGCCGGATTCGCGCTGTACGCGACCCACATCGGCAGCTACAGCCGGCTGTACGGCTCACTGGCCGGGCTGGTGGTCTTCCTGATCTGGATCTGGTTCACCAACCTCGCGCTCCTGACCGGCGCCCAGTTCAACGTCGAACTCGCCCGCGCGGACGGCCAGGAGGGCGAGGCGCCCTGATGCGCCTCCGGGCCTTGTGGGAGCGCTCCCAGGGGTAAAGGATGGGGCGATGACACCGACCGCGTACGTACGCCCCTACCGCCCCGCCGACCGGGAGGCCCTCGCGGACATCTGCGTCCGCACGGCCGACAACGGCGGGGACAGTACACACCTCCATCCGGACCCGGGGCTGATGCCCGCGTTGTTCGCCGAGCCCTACGCCCACCTGGAACCGGAGCTGGTCTTCGTCCTGGACGACGGCTCCGGGCACGCGGTCGGATACGTCCTGGGGACCGCGGACACGCGGCGGTTCGCCGTTGCCTTCCGGGAGGTGTGGCTCCCTCGGGTGACGGACCGCTTCCCCGAGCCGGAGGGTGAACCCGGGACGCTCACCGAGGAGATGACGGCGCTCCTGTACCGCCCGGAGCGCATGATCCTCCCGGAGCTGGACGAGCACCCCGCGCACCTGCACATCGACCTGCTGCCGCCGTGGCAGCGCAAGGGGTACGGCAGGGAGCTGATGGGCGCCTTCCTGGGTGCGCTGCACCAGCAGGGGGTCGGGGCCGTCCATCTGTCCATGGTGACGGCGAACGCCCCGGCCAGGGCGTTCTACGACCGGCTCGGGTTCCGGGTGATCGACGTACCCGACCCCGGACCGCTCACCTATCTGGGGCGCACCACGGCGGGTGTGGAGCCGACGGGCTGGGCAGGTAGTGGGTGGCGAGCCCGGGAGAGGGCCCGGGCCGCCGGTTCGGAAGGGTGAGTCGTATGACGCAGGAGAGCGCGTGGAGTTTCGCGGACGACCGGGGCCGGCTGGTGGTGGCGGACCGACGGCCGTCCCGGGTGCTCGCGTACGTACAGGCGGGAGCGACGCTGTGGGACCTCGGGATACGCCCGGAGGGGATCTTCGGCTCCGGGCACGACGGGGCGGAGCCCGACAGGGCGAAGACCGGCACGCTCCCGCTGGACTCCGTGGACTACCGCGGCGCGGGTGACGACCTGGACGTGGACACGCTGTTACGCGGCAGGCCCGACCTGGTCGTCGCCGTCAGCTACGGCCACGGCCAGCTCTACGGACTGGAGGCCGACACCGCCAAGCACCTGGAGGAGCGCGTCCCGGTCGTCGTCATCGACGTGGGCCAGGCGCGCACCCTCGACCGGGTCGCCGAGCGGTTCGCCGAGCTCGCGCGCTCGCTCGGCGGTGCCTCGGGCCCGGCCGCCGACGACGAACTGCACGCGGCCCGCGAGCGGCTCCGCGCGGCCGTCCGCAACCCTGCCGGCCCCAGGGTGGTGGCCCTCTCGCCCGCGGGCCAGGAGCAGGCGCATGTCGCCCGCCCCCAGATGTGGCCCGAACTGCGGGTGCTGGCGGAGCTCGGGGTCGGCCTGGTGTCCCCGCCCGACGGTGACGGGGTCAACTGGGCCACCGTCGACTGGGCGCAGGCCGCGGCCCTGGAACCCGGCATCGTCCTGACGGACATCCGGTCCAACGCGGTCCCGCTCGACGAGATCACCGCTCCCGCCTGGGAAGCCGCCGGGCGGGGCGCGCGGACCGTGCCGTGGAACCCCGAACCGCTGTGCAGTCCCCAGGCGCACGCGCGCTTCCTGGAGCTCGTCGCGGACGCGGTGGAGCAGGCGGCAGAAGGCTGAGGAGTTTCCCGAAAATATTCTGCAAAAACTATTTGGCAAAACCCGGCCGCGCCCTAGGCTGCCTCCATGGACAGCGACGCGACGCACCGTGTGCTCGACCCCGAGCGGGACGCGGCGGCCCTGAAGGCCCTCACCCACCCCCTGCGGCTGAGGCTGCTGGGCCTTCTGCGGCAGCACGGTCCCGCCACCGCGAGCGAGCTGGCGGTGCGGACGGGGGAGACGTCCGCCTCGACCAGCTACCACCTGCGGGTGCTCGCCAAGTACGCCTTCGTCGCGGAGGCGGAGCACCGCGACGGACGTGAGCGCCGCTGGCGGGCCGTGCACTCCGTCACCTCGGCGGACAACGTGGCCATGCTGGCGACGCCCGCGGGCCGGGCGATGCTGGTGCTGGGCAGGCGCCGACAGGTCGAGCACCTGCAGCAGTCCATGGAGCAGCACGAGGCGGACATCGACGCGGGCCGTCTCGGCGAGGAATGGCACGACCCCTCGGGGATCGACGACCTGATGCCGCGGCTGACGCCGGAGTCCCTCCGCGAACTCCGCGACACGATGGCGGAGAAGCTCGCGGAGCTGACCGCACGCGACGAGCACGACTCCCGTGCCCGGCAGGTCGTGCTGCTCACCGCCGGACTCCCGCTGGCACCGGCCGGACCCGACGCCGGGCCTTCCGCCGAGGACGCCCGTGACGCCGCGCCTACCGCCGAGGACGCCCGTGACGCCGGGCCTTCCGCCGAGGATGCCCGTGACGCCGGGCCTTCCGCCGAGACCGAGGCCGAGCCCGAGTCCGGCAGAGCCCGGTGACCCCGGCGCCCGAGGGTGGGAAGCCCCGGACCGCGGTGCCCGGAGGCGCGGCCGCCGGACCCGACGAGCGCACCGCGCGCCGCAGGTTCGTCGCCGTGTCCTTCCTCTTCTGGCTCCCCGCAGGCCTCGTCATGGCGCCGATGGTGCTGCTCTTCACCGAGCGCGGCCTGGCCCTCACCGCCGTCGCCGCCGCATTCGCCGCACACTCCTTGACCGCCGCCGCTCTGGAGCTCCCCACAGGCGGCCTCTCCGACGTCATCGGCCGCCGCGCCGTCCTGGCCTCCGCCGGTCTGCTCAACGCATGCGCCCTCACGCTCATGGGCCTCGGCACCTCCCCCTGGGTGCTCGCCCTCGGCATGGCTCTCATGGGTGCGGGCCGCGCCCTGTCCAGCGGACCCGCCGAGGCCTGGTACGTCGACACCGTGCACGCCCACGCGGGCCCCGACGCCGAGATCCGTACGGGGCTGGCGCGCGGCAGTGCCGCCTCGTCCGGCGCCATCGCCCTCGGCGTCGTTCTCGGAGGGGCGCTGCCGTGGCTGCTCGGCCTCGGTCCGGACCCAGGGGCCCGGCTGCGGACGCTCACCTCGGATCTGGTCCTTCCGCTCTCCGTGCCCGTGCTCCTCGGTGCGGTCGTCTGCATCGCCTTCGTCCTCTACGTCCTGACCGCCCTCACGGAGCCGCCCCGCCCCGTGGCCACCCTGCGCGGCGTCCTGCGGGGCGTGCCCGGTGCCATCGCCGCGGGGCTGCGGCTCGGTGCCGGGGACGCGCTGATCCGTCGCATCCTGATGACCACGGGCGCCGCAGGTACAGCTCTCGCCGCTCTCGAACTGCTCACCCCCGGCCGCGCCGCCGCGCTCACCGGGACCGCGGAGTCCGGTGCGGTCCTCTTCGCCGGCCTGGCCGCCGCCGGATTCGCGTGCTCGGCGCTCGGAAGCCAGCTGGCGCCGTTCGTCGCCCGGCTCGCGGGAGACGCGGAACGCGCGGTCCTGGCGAGCCTCGGGGTGAGCGTGGCCGGTCTGCTGGCGCTCGGCGCCACCGTGTCCGCCACCGGGGCGCCCGCGCTGACCCTGGCCGTCGCCGGATACGGACTGGTCTATCTGGGCCTGGGCGCCGCAGGGCCTACCGAGAACGACCTCCTGCACCGCCGCGTCGACGCCTCCGGCCGGGCGACGGCCCTCTCCGTGCAGTCGCTGGCCCAGCAACTCGTGGGGGCGGCCGCCGGCCTGGTCATCGGCGTGCTGCCCGCAGGGCCGCTGCCCTGGCTGCTCGGCGCCGTCGTGCTGCTGGCCGGAGCGCTCCTGTGGACCCGGCGCACCGCCTCCGTCCCGAAGGCGGCCCCCGCCCCCGAGTGGGACGGGGGCTGATCCGCTGCTCCGTACGGACGTCCCGGATCGCGCCCGCCCCCGCCGTTCGGGACGCTGGCCCGAAGCCGGGACGCGAGATCCCCGTACCTCCAGGAGCAGAGATGCAGCAGGACAAGCACCCGTCGTACCGTCCCGTGGTCTTCCGTGACCGTTCCGCCGGGTACGCCTTTCTGACCCGGTCCACCGCGTCGAGCGAGCAGACGATCGACTGGGACGACGGCAACACCTATCCGGTCATCGACGTGGAGATCTCCGCCGAGAGCCACCCGTTCTTCACCGGCAAGGCGAGGGTGGTCGACACCGAGGGCCAGGTCGCCAAGTTCGAACGGCGCTACGGCGACGAAGGGCGCGGCGGCGCCTCCTGAGCCCCGGGTCACCACGGCTCCCCGCATCCGGGGAGAATCGGCGGCAGTGCGTCCCCTCACCACGACCGCCCGCGCTCTCCAGGAGACCTGCCCCCATGCCCGACAGCCCCGACCTGCTGGTCATCGGCGAATGCGTCGCCGACATCGTCCGGCTGCCGGGCGCGCCGGACCGGACCCACCCCCGCGGCAGCCCCGCGAACGTCGCGTACGGTCTGGCCGGACTGGGCAGGAGCACCACCCTGATCACCCAGCTGGGTCCGGACCCCGACGGGCGGCTGATCGCGGAGCACCTGGCTTCGGCCGGGGTACGGGTCCTCGACGACGGCAGCGGCGCGCCCACCCCCACCGCCACGGTGGACCTCGACGAGGCGGGCCGGGCCACGTACACCTTCGAGATCGGCTGGACGCTGGGCACGGTCGCGTGGTCCGGGGAGCCGCCCCGGCACGTCCACACCGGGTCCCTCGCCACCGCCCTGGACCCAGGAGCGGACACGGTCCTGGATCTCGTCGAGTCGCTCCGCCCGGCGGCCACCGTCAGTTACGACCCCAACGTCCGGCCCGCCCTGATGGGGGACCACGCCCGTGCCGTACGCCGCGCCGAACGCTGGGCCGCGCTCAGCGACATCGTCAAGGCCAGCGACGAGGACCTGCGATGGCTGTACCCCGACGACACGTCGGAGACGGCCGCCGAGCGGTGGCTGCGCTCCGGTCCCGCGGTCGTCCTGGTCACCCGGGGCGCCGGAGGGGCGACGGCCTTCCTGCCGGGCGGGACCGTAGGCGCCGACGCGCCGCCCGTCAGGGTCGTGGACACGGTGGGCGCGGGCGACGCCTTCATGTCCGCCGCACTGCACGCCCTGGCCTCGTACGGACTGCTCGGAGGACGGGCCCGCGCACGGCTGCGCTCGCTGGACGCCACCGTCCTGGGCGACGTGCTGCGCCACGCCGTGGCGTCGGCCGCCGTGACCGTCGGACGGGCGGGTGCCCTGCCTCCCGACGAGGAGGAGCTGGCGGCGGCCCTGACCGGCGTGCCGGTCCGGGAGCGGCAGACCCTCCAGGGGTGTCCTCGCCCGCACCACGATCGTTGATTTCGTTATGACCGTGACCCTTACCGACACCGCCCCACCGTCCACCACCGAACTGCTGACCGGCGTCGTCCTCGGCCCGGACTTCCGCCGTGAGCACGGGTTCTGGCAGCGGCTGATCAGCACAGAACCGTTCCGCCGCCCCGCCGGCGGAACGCCCGAAGAGCGACTGGACCTCGCCTACGACCGGTTGCGGATCCTCAACCTCTCCCTGGACAGCGGCGCACGCCTCGCCGCCGACCCCCGAGCGCTGGCCGCTCTGCACGCCTGGCTCGGCCCGGTGGACCCCGCGCTCACCACCGTGGCGGGTATCCACTACAACCTCTTCCTCGGCAGCCTCCTCGACCACGACTGCGTCGGCCGCCGCGATCTGTCGGACTACCTGTCGATGCGGCGCATCGGCACCTTCCTCTGCACGGAGGTCGCACACGGCAACAACGCGGCGGCCATGGAGACCACCGCCACCTACGACCGTGAACGGGACGGCTTCGTCCTGCACACCCCGAACCCGGGCGCCCAGAAGTTCATGCCCAACACCAGCCCGGCGGGCGGAGCCAAGTCCGGCCTGGTCGCCGCCCGCCTGGTGGCCGACGGCTCCGACCACGGGGTACGCCTCTTCCTGGTGCCGCTCACCGACGACGCGCAGGCGCTGCCCGGTGTCCGGGTGCGGCGGCTGCCGGCCCGGATGGGCAGCCCGGTGGACCACTGTCTGACCTCCTTCGACCGGCTCTTCGTGGCACGGGACGCCCTGCTGGGACCAGCCGAGGAGGCCGACGCGCCAGGGGAGTTCAGGACGGGGCCGGGGGACAGGCGGCGTCGCTTCCTCACCTCGATCGGGCGGGTCACCCCCGGCCGCATCTCCATGAGCGCCTGCGCCGCGGGTTCGGCCCGCGCGACCCTGGCGGTCGCCGTACGCTACGGCGGGCACCGGATGATCTCCGGCTCCCGGGGCGCCCCACCGGTGCCGGTGAACGCCCACCGGACGCACCACGGACCGCTCGCCTCGGCCATGGCCATGGTCTTCGCCATGAGCCTGCTGTACCGCAGGGCACAGGAGCGCTGGGAAACCTGTACGGACGAGGACGCCCGGACGGACGCGGTGAGACTGGTCGACGTCGCCAAGGCGTGGATCACCTGGCGGGCCCGCGACGTCATCGTCGAGAGCCGTGAACGCTGCGGTGCCCAGGCGCTGCTGGAGAACAACGGCATGACCGAACTCGTCACGGGCGTGGAGGGCGCCATCACCGCGGAGGGCGACAACATCGCCCTGTACGCCAAGGCCGCGGCCGACATGCTCTTCGCCGCGGAGCCCGGCGGTGGTGATGACGACGCCCCGGACCGGGCTCCGCGCCCCGGGGACCTCGCCGACCCGCACTTCCTGGGCCGGCTCCTCGCCTCGGTCCAGGACATCTGGTTCGCCCGCGCCAGGGCCCGTGCGCTGCGGGCACCCGACGCAGACACCCTCGGCCGGTGGAACGCGGCCTCGGGCCCCGCCCTGCGCGGCGTCGAGGCCTATGCGTACCGGCAGGCCGCCGACGCCTACGCCGAGGCCCGCGCGGCACTGCCCGAGGGGGCGGCCAGGGACCGGCTCGGCGAGCTGGAGCGGCTGTTCGCCCTCGAATGGGTCTCCCGCAACAGCGGCGACCTGCTGGCCGCCGGTCTCCTGAGCGCCGCTCAGGTGGACGCCCTGCCCGAGGCCGTCGAGGAGCTCGTCACAGCCGTCGCCGCGCACGCCCCTGAGCTGGCCGAGTCCTTCGCCCTGCCCGAGGAACTGCTCGCCGACTGGCCGATCGCCGGACCCGGCTACGCGGACGCGTACGACGACCCCGAGGGCCCCTGGAACACCGGCCGGGCGGACGCCCGATGAGCGCCGGAGGCAAGGGACAGGCCGTCTGCTGCCGCCTGGGCGAGCACCTGGAGATCCTGGGTCTGCGCGCCGTCCTGCTCGCCTACTGGGGCACGACGTCCGTGCTCGCCCGCCGCGGCGGGAAGCCGCAGCCCGAAGGCGGCGAATCGGTTCACCCCAAGCGCTGACCCGCCCGACGGCCGGCCGGTACGGAGAGGGAGAGGCCCCTCGCCGTACCGGCGACGGCCCCCGAGGCCGCCGGAGCGCAGCGTGATAGCTTGCAGACGCCAGTCACACTCCACGTGGAGTCAGGGAATCCGGTGCGAATCCGGAGCTGACGCGCAGCGGTGAGGGGGACGGGCGGGGCCACAGCCACTGGAACACCCTCGGGTGCACCGGGAAGGCGCCTCGTCCGGACGAACCCGAGTCCGAAGACCTGCTGGCAACCGCTTCCGCACCGGGAGCGGAACTCCGTACGGGCTCCGCGCATGAGCCCAGAGAAGGCCGAGGACTCCGTGCCGCCCATAGCCAGCACCGTACGCCGAACAGCCCTGCTCATCGCGGGACTTGTCCTTCTGACCGCCTGCGGCGGAGGTGGGAGCACCTCCGACGGCGCGGCACGGGACTCCGCCGGCGACGGCTTCCCCGTGACCCTGAAGAACTGCGGCCGTACGGTGACAGTCGACTCCCCACCACGTCACGCCGTCTCCCTCAACCAGGGATCCACGGAGATCCTGCTCTCCCTGGGCCTCGCCGACAGGCTGGCCGCCACCGCGACCTGGACGGACCCGGTGATGAAGGGCCTGGAGAAGGACGAATCCACGGTGCAGCGCCTCGCCGAGAACCAGCCCTCCTCCGAGAAGGTCCTCGCCGAGGAGCCCGACTTCGTCAGCGCCTCGTTCGAATCCACCCTCGGGAAGGGCGGGGTGGCGTCCCGCGACCAGTTCGGGGAGCTGGGCGTACCGACGTACCTCTCACCCTCCGACTGCGCGGGCAAGGACAACGCCGGGAGCGGCGACGGCTCCCGCTCCGAGCCCCTGACCATGGACCGCGTGTACGGCGAAGTACGTGACCTCGCCAAGGTGTTCGGCGTCCCGGAGCGCGGCGAGAAGCTGGTGAAGAGCCTCCGCGCACGCGTCGACAGGGCGACCGCGGACATCGACGCGTCCGGGACCACGATGCTCTACTGGTTCGCCAACTCCGAGGCCCCGTACCTGGCCGGGTGCTGCGGCGCACCCGGCATCATCACCGAGGAGCTGGGCGCGAAGAACGTCTTCGACGACACTCACGAGGAATGGCCCCAGATCAACTGGGAGACCGTCGCCGACCGGAACCCCGACGTCCTGGTCATCGGTGACCTGACCCGGAAGTCGCAGACGGCCGAGAGCGCGGCGAAGAAGATCGAGTTCCTGGAGTCCAACCCCGCCACGAAGAACATGGACGCCGTCCGGCACAAACGGTACGTCGTGCTCAGCGGCCAGGCGATGAACCCGACCATCCGGACCGTGGAGGGCGTGGAGCGCGTCGCGGCCGGGCTGCGCTCGTTCGGACTCGCGGGGTGACGAGGACCGAACGCGCCCCGGACGTACGGGTGGAGCCGCCGCCCGCGACCCGGACGGCCCCCGCAGCCCGGGTCCTGCGCGACGGCGTCCTGTGGACCGCCGGGACCGTCCTGCTGCTCCTCTCCGTCGCGGTGGCCGTCACGATCGGACCCGCCCGTATCTCCGTCCCGGACGTCTGGTCCGCGGTGGCCTCGCACCTCGGCCTGGGAGACGGGCGGCTGACCCCGATCCGCGACGGGATCATCTGGAACCTGCGCATGCCCCGCACCCTGCTCGCAGCGGTGTGCGGGGCCGGACTCGCGGTGTGCGGCACCGTGATGCAGTCGCTGCTGCGCAACCCTCTCGCCGACCCCTTCGTCCTCGGCGTCTCCTCCGGGGCGTCCACCGGGGCGGTCGTGGTCGTCGTCCTGGGCGTCGGCGGCGGAGCCGTGTCGGTCTCGGGCGGTGCGTTCGTCGGGGCGCTGTGCTCGTTCGCCCTCGTCCTGCTGCTCAGCCACACCCTCGGCGGATCCACCGACCGGGTCGTCCTCGCCGGGGTCGCGGCCATGCAGCTCTTCTCCGCGCTCACGTCCTTCGTCGTGATGACCGCCGCCGACGCCGAGCAGACGCGGGGCGTGCTCTTCTGGCTGCTCGGCTCGCTGAGCGGGGTGGGCTGGAGCGATGTGTGGATGTGCTCGGCCGTGCTGGCCGTGACCCTGCTGATCTGCCTCGGCCACGCCCGTACGCTCGACGCCTTCGCCTTCGGCCAGGACGCCGCGGCCGCGCTGGGCGTGCACGTGGGGCGCACCCGGATCGTGCTGCTCTGCACCACCGCGCTCCTGACGGCGGCCCTGGTCAGCTCGGCGGGCGCCATCGGCTTCGTCGGCCTCGTCCTCCCGCACGCCGCCCGGGCGCTGACGGGCCCGGGGCACCGACGGCTGCTGCCGGTGACCGCTCTCGCCGGAGCCGTGTTCCTGGTCTGGGTCGACACCCTGGCCAGGACCGTCCTCGACCCGCAGGAGGTCCCGGTCGGTGTGGTCACCTCCCTCATCGGGGTGCCCGTCTTCGTCATCGTCCTATACCGCACCCGGAGGAACGCGTGAACAGGACAGTGGTCCCCGGCGAGGGCCTGCGCGCCGACCGGGTCGCCAGGGAGGCCGGCGGACGGATCGTCCTCGACGGAGTGAGCATCGCGCCGCTGCCCGGCACCACCGTCGGGCTCCTGGGGCCCAACGGCTCCGGCAAGACCACGCTGCTGCGGGTGATGGCGGGCGTTCTCGCGCCCGGCGCGGGCGTCGTCACCCTCGACGGCCGCACGCTCGCCGAGACCGGCCGGCGAGGCGTGGCCCGCCGCGTGGCCGTCGTCGACCAGCACGCGGTCACCCAGGTCGACCTGAGTGTGCTGGACGTCGTACGCCTCGGCCGCATCCCGCACCGCCGGGCCTGGTCGGCGCCCGGGCCCGAGGACGAGGCCGCCGTGCACGAGGCCCTGGCGCGCACCGGACTGGCCGACCGTGCCGCACAGTCCTGGCACACCCTGTCGGGTGGCGAGCGCCAGCGGGTGCAGATCGCCCGCGCCCTCGCCCAGCAGCCGCGGGAACTCCTCCTGGACGAACCCACCAACCACCTGGACATCCAGCACCAGCTGGAACTGCTCTCCCTGGTCGCCGCGCTGCCCGTCACCGTGGTGGTCGCGCTGCACGACCTCAATCTGGCCGCCATGTTCTGCGACCGGGTCACGATCATGAAGGAAGGCCGGGTGGTCGCCGGGGGAACGCCCTCGGAGGTCATCACCGAGGAACTCATCGCCGACGTCTACCGGGTACGCGCGGTGGTCACGCCGGAAGGGCCCGACGGGCGCCCCTCCGTGCGGTTCCTGCCGGGTGAAGCCGTCCACCGGTGACAGCGCGACGAGAGGGCGGGCCCGTGAACCGCCCGGGACCGCCCCTCGCTGCTGTCGCGCGGCCTTTCGCCGCTGTGTGAGGGGTCAGCGACGACGTCCCTGGCCGAACTCGCCGCCCATGTCCTTGCCGCTGCCCATGTCGTCCTTGCCGTCCGCGTAGTCGATCTTCTCCTTGCGGAGCTCGGCGGAGACTTCCTTCTGCTCGGTGACCTTGTTGGTTTCGAGACGGACCCGTTCCACGGGGACCGCCTCCTTGCGGACGGTGGCTCGTTCGGCGTGCAGGGTGACTTCGACGTCCTGTTCGCCGAGGTCGTGCGTGCCCTTCATGCCTGTGGCCTTGTCGCCCGGCTGGAGAGGCTCGCGCACCACGCGCACCTCCTCGTGGGACACCGGCACCGTCCGCGTGACGTTCTCGGTCACGACGTACTTGTGCAGGCGTGCCCTCCCGCTCTCGTACTCCTCCGTGCCGACCTGGAGCTGCTCCTCGGAGCGGACCATCTCCTCACGGCCGCCGGCACCCGCGGCGGACCGCTCGGCTCCGGCTCCGGCGAGCGGGCGGGACGTGGCGGAGGTCTCCGTGTCACGGTGCCTGCCCGCGCCGGCACCGGTGGTGCCGGTGGCCTTCGCCTGGCCGCCGGAGGCCGTGCGGGCGGTACCGGCCGCACCGGCTGCCCCGGCCGCACCCATGGCTCCCGTTCCGGACGTCGTGCGCGCGTCGCCGCCCGCTCCGGTGCGTCCGGTGGTCTTCCGGGTCATCCCGTAGTGCCGGTAGAGCTCCTCCTCCTCCGAGACGGAGAGGTGCGCGTCCGCGTCCACCCGAGGGGCTTCCTTGACGCGGTCCTTCGGATGCGAGACGTGCAGGTCGGAACCCACCCGGCGGGCTCCGGCAAGCGGGACGAAGCTCTCCTTCATGCCGAACATGCCGGTCTTCACCGTGATCCAGTCGGGCTTGCCGGTGTCGTCGTCGACGTACACCCGCCCCACTGTGCCGACCTTCTCTCCGTCGCTGTCGTAGACGGTCAGACCGTCGAGTTCTCCGGAATCCGTGAAACCGTCAGCGGCTCCCATGGCCGATTCCTCCTCGCCCGGGCGCGTCCTGCGGTCGGTTCCAGCAGGGGAGGCGCGTCCGGATTCCATCGCGCCTCACCCGGTTGGACGGTGCAACTTCCCGGCCCCGGCGGCGAGCGGCCCAGGACACCGGGGAGGGGCGGTGGCCCCGTTCCACGCGCATATCGGCCCCGCCACACGCATTACGCCATTCGAGTGAGCACTCTGCCGGGTGCGCCGGGTGTGTGCGCCCGGCCCGCCCGTATGATCGACGCCGCTGCCGACGGTCGGCAGGCTTGTCACGGGGGTGCCTCATCGGATCCGTAGTCATCCGTTGGCCTCGGCAGCGGGGCGAGCTGCTGGCCCGGCAGGAGGACGGCCTCGGGCTGCACCACCTGGTCTGGCGGCTGGGGCCCGGCTGGCGGGTGTGCAGCAGCGCCGTGCTCGGCGGCGGGATCGGCCCGCGGGCCTGGATCCTGAACGCCCAGGTGCCCGGTGGCTACCCCCGGCTCGACCCCGGCCGGCACCTCGCCGAGATCGCGGCGTCCGAGGCGCTCGACGGGCCGGGCGCCGGACTGATGACCGCCGCCGACGTCACCGCCCGCACCGTCGCCGACGACGGCGGAGTGACCGCGACCGTCACCAGCGGCCTCGGTGTGCGGGGATGGGCCGCGGCCCCGGCCGAGGGCACCGACGGCCCGCGGCCGCCCGGGACCGTCAACATCGTCGTCACCCTCCCCGTGGCCCTCTCCGACGCGGCCCTGGTCAACGCGGTGGCCACCGCCACCGAAGCGAAGGTCCAGGCGCTCGTGGACGCCGGACTCGACTGCTCCGGGACCCCGACGGACGCGGTGTGTGTCGCCGCGCCGGACCCGGGAGGGCAGCCCGGTGAGCCGTTCGCCGGACCGCGTTCGCGCTGGGGCGCGCGACTCGCCAGAGCCGTGCACCGCGCCACCCTGGAGAGCGCGCTGCGGCAGTCTTGAGACCCACAGGTCCCGGGACTGCCGCAGTCCTGGGGCCCACGGGTCGCGAGAGCGGCCCGCACCGACGAAGGGAATCCCCATGACCACCGCATCCCCCGCCGACGCCGCCCCCGGCACGCCGACCGTCGCGGTCCTCGGCACCGGGATCATGGGGTCCGGGATGGCCCGCAGCCTGCTCAGGGCACAGCTCCCCGTCAGGGTCTGGAACCGCACACGGTCCAGGGCCGAACCGCTGGCCACACACGGTGCCACCGTGACGGGCACCCCTGAGGAAGCGGTACGCGGAGCCGATGTCGTCATCACCGCCCTGAACGACGGCCGAGCCGTGGCGGAGACCCTCACCGCCGCCACGCCCGGTCTGCGTCCGGGGCAGGTCTGGCTGCAGAGCGCCACCGTGGGCCTCGACGCCACGACCGACCTCGCCCACCGGGGCGCCGGACTGGGGCTGGTCTACCTGGACGCCCCGGTCTCCGGCACGAAACAGCCGGCGGAGCAGGGCACGCTCACCGTGTTCGTCTCCGGCCCCTCGAGCGCCCGCACCACGGCACTGCCCGTCCTCGAGGCCATCGGGCAGCGCACCGTGTGGGTCGGGGAGGAGCCGGGGGCCGCCACCCGGCTCAAGCTCGTCGCCAACACCTGGGTGATCAACTTGGTCAACAGCGTGGCGGAGTGCCTCAACCTCGCGGAGGGACTCGGGCTCGACCCGCAGCTCTTCCTGGACGCCATGAAGGGCGGCCCGCTGGACACGCCGTATCTCCAGGGCAAGTCCGCGGCGGTGCTCTCCGGTGATCTCAGCCCGAGCTTCGCGCTCTCCACCGCGCTCAAGGACTCCCGGCTGATCCTCGACGCGGCCGGGGCCTCCGGAGTGACGCTCGACCTGGTCGCCGCCTCCGCCGAGCGGTTCGCCCGGGCGGAGGCGGCCGGACACGGTGGCCAGGACATGATCGCCACGTACTACGCCGGCCGGTCCTGACGGGCCTCCTCGGTCAGACCACGGTCACCGGGTGCCTCACCACCGCGTCGAAGAGGTAGCCCTGCGTGTTGTGGGCCGTCGTCTCCGGCTGGGTGCGTCCCGCCCGGTCCGTGGCCCGCGCGAGCAGCACCCCCGGGCCCGGCGCCGTCGGAACCCAGTCGGCCGTCCAGCGGACCCAGCTCCCGGACCGGGGCTCGTCGCGCAGTCGTGCGCGCCGCCACCGGGCGCCGCCGTCGGTGCTGACCTCGACCGAACGCACCGGCGCGCCGCCCGACCAGGACCGGCCCGTGAGCAGATGCCTGCGGTGGGCGGCGAACGACGCACCGGGAGCGAGCTCGAACGCGCTCTTGAGGGTCTGCCGGGTCAGCGGCGCGCTGCCCTCGGGCGGGTACCCGGGGCCGAAGAGCCGGTACAGGCCCGTGTTCCACGGGCTCACCAGCGGCTCCGCGCTCACCTCGATGTCACCCACCCACTTGATGTTCGCTATGCCCACCCAGGACGGGACGATCAGCCGGACCGGGGCGCCGTGGTCGGGCGGCAGCGGCTCGCCGTTCATCTCGTACGCGAGGAGTACGTCGTCCAGGGCCTTCGCCACCGGCAGCGGCCTGCGCACCCGGCCCAGGTTCGTCCCGTCGCTGACGACCTCCGCGTCCAGACCGCGCGGCAGCACGTCCACCGCGTTCCGGCCCAGACCCGCACGGCGGAGCACCTCGGCGAGCCGCACCCCCCGCCAGCGCGCCGTCCCGATCGCGCCCAGCGTCCACGCGGTGCCGCTGACCTGCTGGCCCTGCTGCGAGGTGAAGTAGCTCCGGCCGTTGCCCGCGCACTCGACGAACGCGGTGCGGGAGACGGACGGCAGAGCACGCAGAGCCCCGTACGAGAAGTCCACCGGACCGCCGGTCAGCCCGCTGCCCCAGACCGTCAGCTTCCACTCCGCCGCGTCGACGGCCGGGGTCGCGGTGTGGTTGCGGACGAAGAAGCGGTCGGCGGGGGTGAGCAGCCCGGTGTCCCGCAGCGCGGCGAAGTTCGTCTCGGCGTTGGTCCCGCGCACCGTGAACAGCTCGGGCGGCAAGGGCTTCACCACGCCCGCCAGCGACTGCGCCGCGTGCACGGGGGACGCGGCGGCCGGGACCAGCGGGGCCGCGACCGAGGCCGCGGCGACCAGCTTCAGCAGATCACGGCGGCCGGTCCCGGCGGATCTCGCGCCGCCCCGGGTCCACTGACGGAGCCGCCTCCGGTCGTACGCGGCTTCGGACGGTACGGCACTCATGGGCGCTCCAAGCGGTCTGCGGTCGGGGCGGCCGGGAGGAACCCGGTCCGGGACCGGACCGTAGAGGCCGCCGGCGCCAGGCGGAAGCCGGTCGCACACCTGGCCACGAAGCTGCAACACCGACGCAACAGACACGCGGCCGGTCCCGTCACCGACGGGGCCGGCCCGGCATCGGCCGTGGGTCAGTCCTGTGTGAACATCCCGCTGCGCAGCTTGCCCAGCATGCGGCTGAGCAACCGGGAGACATGCATCTGCGAGATGCCGAGCACCTCGCCGATCTGAGCCTGTGTCATCTCCTGGCCGAACCGCATGTCGATGATGCGGCGCTCACGCGCGTCGAGATCCCCCAGCAGCGGGGCGAGCGTCTGGAGATTCTCCACCGTCTCCATCGCGGGGTCGGGCTCGCCCAGTACATCCGCCATGGTGCGCCCGCCGGACACGCGGCCCACCGGTTCCGCGGCGTCGGCCGGCAGGTCGATCGACCCCGCCGTGTAGCCGTTGGCCGCGACGAGGCCCTCGGTGATCTCCTCCTCCTCGAGACCGAGGTGGTCGGCGAGCTCCCGCACCGTGGGGTCCCGGTCGAGGCGCGCCGCGAGCGTCTCCTTCGCCTTCGCGAGTTCCACCCGCAGCTCCTGCAGCCGCCGCGGCACATGCACGGACCAGGTGGTGTCACGGAAGAAGCGCTTGATCTCACCGACGATGTAGGGCACGGCGAACGAGGTGAACTCGACCTCGCGGGAGAGGTCGAAGCGGTCGATCGCCTTGATCAGACCGATGGTGCCGACCTGGACGATGTCCTCCATGTCGCCGCTGCCCCGGTTCCGGAAGCGTCCCGCGGCGAACCGTACGAGGGAGAGGTTCATCTCGATGAGGGTGTTCCGCGCGTACTGGTACTCGGCGGTGCCCTCGTCGATCTCCCGCAGAGCGTCGAAGAAGAGCTTCGACAGCTTCCGTGCGTCGTGGGGGGCGACCTGTCCGGCGTCCTCGATCCAGGGAAGCACGTCCGGGGCGCCTGCCCGTTCCGCACCGATGGTCTGTGCAGTGTGCAGGGTCATCCCGTCACGCTCCTCAGATTGCGGGCCCTGAGGTGTAGGCGCCTGCCCGATGGCCCGCAACTCATGCGGCGAAAGGTTGATTTGAGCCACAGTCATGCCAGGATTGGCCGACAATAGCCGTGATCGTCCTCCGGGCGACGATGACGGAACCGCGTCACCGCGGGGCGTCACGCGGGAGCACGCAGAACCGCCCCACCGGTACGGGGGAGCCCGGTGGGGCGGTCGTCTCCAGGGTGCCACAGGCCGAGGTCCGTTGGGGCCGTATCCCGCGCAGTGGTGCGCGATTCGCCGGACCGGCCGGGTGGGCGTACGCACTGCCGCAGGGGCTCGCCTGCCCGGGCTCCGTCGCGGCGCCCCGGCGGCGGGACGCCCAGGTGAGGGCGTTCAGCGCATGTCTGGTCCGGGGCCGGCCGCCCGGGAATAGACGCGGGCCCGCCGGCCTTTCACCTCTGTCCCGGCCGCCGACACCGATGGAGCGAGAAAGTCCATGCCCGAGGCCACATCCCGGCTCACGAACCCGCACACGTCACGGAGTACGGACCCGTCCACCCCGCGCGCGACGGATCCGTCCGCAGTGGGAGTGCCCCACCCCGGTGCGGAGGCCGAAGGGCCCCATCCGCTGGACAATCCCACCCGCGCCTCGCTGACCGGCCCGCACGCGCACTTCGCCGAACGACGCGGCCGCATCCTGCGCTACGGCGCCGACGTCACCCCCTGGCTCGCGCTGCCGGACGCGCCCGACGCCCAGGACTGGGCCGACGCCGCCGCACTCGCGGGTCCTGGCGCGCTCGTCACCGTCACCGCCTTCCGCGAGCCCCCGCCCGCCGACTGGGAGATCGTCTTCCACGCCAAGGGCGTCCAGCTGGTGGACGCCTCGGTGGACGCAGCTCCCGACCCCGAAGCCGTGCTCCTCGGCCCCGCCGACGTGCCGGACATGCTGGACCTGGTCGAGCGCACCCGCCCCGGCCCGTTCCTGCCGCGCACCGTGGAGCTCGGCACCTATCTCGGGATCCGCCGCGCCGGGGTCCTGGTCGCGATGGCGGGGGAGCGGCTGCACCCACCCGGCTGGACCGAGATCAGTGGCGTCTGCACCGACAGCTCCGTGCGGGGCCAGGGACTGGCGACACGCCTCGTCAGGGCGGTCGCCCACGGCATCAGGGAACGCGGTGAGACGCCCTTCCTGCACGCCGCCGCGTCGAACACCTCCGCCATCCGGCTCTACGAATCCCTCGGCTTCACCCTGCGCCGCAGGACCGCCTTTCTCTCGGCCCTCGTCCCGGCGGGGGCGGAGCCGCACGCCGACGCCAGGACCGGGGGCCAGGTGACGGGTAGCTTGGAACGCGTGGGGCGTCAGTGACGAACAGGCGGGAGGCGTGCCGTGGTCTTGGGACTCCGGCGCCCATCGGCGGCGCGCAGCCTTCCGCTGCCCGGCGCCGATCCGGGAGAGACCGAAGCCGGCGCCGCCCGGATCGGGAACTGGGCGCTCGCTCTGTGGCTCCTCCTCCTGACCGTCGCGGTCGTCCTCCTCGACGCCCTCACCGGTAACGACCTCCCTCTCATCCCGCTCATGGTCGTGCTGCCCGCGCTCGCCTCGGTCTTCTGCACCGTGCGCCAGACCACGGCCGTGGCGGTCTGGGTCACGCTGGTCGTCGTCGGCTCCCGGATCGCCTCGACCGGTGCCTTCTGGGACGTTGTCTTCCTCATCGGTTTCACCGCCCTCGCCAGCGCCCTGGGCGTCGTCGCCTGTGCCGCGCGCATCCGGCACGCCACCGAGGTGGCGAGGCTGCGCTCCGCCGCCGTCGCGCTCCAGCGCCAGATCCTGCGCCCCCTCCCCGTCGTCACGCGGCAGATCTGTGCCCACGGCCTCTACGAGCCGATCGAGGAGGACCGGTTCGTCGGCGGCGACATCTACGAGGTCGTGCAGTCGCCGCATGGGGCCCGCGTGATCATCGGCGATGTACAGGGCAAGGGGCTGCCCGCGATCGGGGCGGGATTCGCCGCCCTCGGAGCCTTCAGGGAAGCGGCAGTCAGGGAGCCCGAGCTCACCGCCGTGGCCGACGCGGTCGAGGACGCCGTCGTCCGGCACAACGCCTTCTCCGCCGAGACCGGTGAGGACGAACGCTTCGTCACCGCCCTGCTGCTGGGGTTCGACGGCGGTGAGCGGGTGCGGGCGGTCAACTGCGGCCATCTGCCGCCACGGCTGCTGTGCGACGGGGAGGCGTCGGCGGTCACCCTCCGCCGGACGTCCGTGCCGCTCGGCATGGCGGACCTCAGCGGCGACGCGCGTGCCGCCGAGTGGATCGCGTTTCCGCCGGACTCCGCCCTGCTGGTCCTCACCGACGGGGTGACGGAAGCGCGCGACGGAACGGGCGCCTTCTACCCGCTCGACGAGCGGCTCCGCCTGTGGGCCGGGCGCGAGCCGGACCAGGTCCTCGAGGCGCTCCAGGCCGACCTGGAGCGCTTCTCAGGCGGTGTACGCCGCGACGACATCGCCGTGCTGATCCTGAGCAGGCCGCCGGGCGGCGGCTGCGCGACCGTGTCCCCTCAGGACCCCGCGACCACAGGCTCCACCGAGTAGCTCCCGCGCCACCCCTGAGGCGTCACCGCCCCGGGGCCGCCTCGGCGGCGCCTTCGGGCATCGGTCCGCCTCAGTGCGGCGTGTGTCCGGTCCGGACTCCGCTCCGGCATCCGGCGCCCCCGATGTAGTACGCGTTGAGGTAGTTCGGACCCGCGCCCGGGAGCTGAGTGGGGCCGGGCGGCACGCAGAGATGGAAGTCGTTCCCGCTTCCGCCGCCTCTGACGTCGACATGGATCAGGACCGTCGTCTCACCGCAGTGGTTGTAGGCGGCGAACTGGGACTCGCGGACGCTGTACCGGAAGAACCCGCACTGGGCCGCAGAGAGCGTGCCGTCCTGCCGCACTTCCGGACCACCTGCGGACTGGGGAAAGGCCGGGGCCGCGGAGACCACCGCCGCGGCTGCGACGAGCGCACTCGCCGTCAGTGCGAAGGTGACTCGAGGGGAACGGGACAGGGAGAGCTTCACGTGCGTTCCTTACGGTGGGCCTTGGCGATGGACGACCGGCTGATCGACTGTGCCTGGCGCCATGCCGCCCCGCGTCGCCCACCGGCAGGACAATCTTAACTCTGGGTGCAGGGAACATGACGATATGTCACTCAAACGGGGTTGTGAGCCGCGGAGGGACACCGGAAGCGCCCTGTCGTGCGCGTCCAGGAGTCCTCCACCTACGCGGCCTTCGGTGACCAGGGGTGTCAACTACCACGCGCCTGGCGACGACCAGCTGATCCCCGGCCGGAACCCCTGCCACCTGCACGCGGGCGACACCTGCTACGCCGACCCGTCCGGCTGGGGGCAGGCCACCGACTCGGAAACGGGTGGGCCGGGCGTGCGTCGCGCGGGGCGTGGGGGGTACGCGAGGTGCGAGACCGGCCCGCCCGTACCAGCATGGGCACAAACCGACGGGAGTGACGACATGACCGACCGCAGGCCCCAGGGAACCGCCTACACGGGGGCGACGGGCTGCCCGCCGCCGGTACCCGCCGACATGCCCGACCAGCAGGCACAGGAGGGCGAGGACGCCCTCGACGTGATCCTCCCCCCGGGTTCGGAACGCCGGGAAGCGGAGACCGAAGCCGGTTCCGACTCCGGCGGGCCCGACCCCGACGAGGCCGGCTCGGGCCGCAGCGGCGCCCGCAATGCCGGCGTCCACCCGGAGCATCCCACCCCGGACGAGTCGACGGGCTGACCCCGCCCGACCCCCGGTGGACCGCGTCACGGGTCCACCGGGGGCCGACTCGGCATGGTTAGAATGAGTGCCATGGGTTCGTACTACTTCTTTCTCTGATTCCCGGTCAGGACGCCGCCGCGCGACGCTGACCGTCGCCGCGTGACCCATCCGGCCACGTAGTCGGCCGCTGTCCACACCGCTGTCCGACACCCCGTCCTTCACGCGCGCTTCCGTCCGTGACGTCCATGTCCGTGACGTCGATGTGCGCGCTGCGGGGAACCTGTCATCTCAGGGAAAGCACCCATGTCTCTTCAGCACCCTCGCGCGCAACTGGCCATGACCGACGTCTCGAAGGCGTACGGCGACCGGACCGTCCTCGACCTCGTGTCCCTCACCGTCCGGCCCGGGGAGAAGGCCGGCGTCATCGGGGAGAACGGTTCCGGGAAGTCCACCCTGCTCCGCCTGATGGCCGGAGCCGAGACCCCGGACGGTGGTGACATCACCGTCAGCTTCCCGGGCGGCACCGGATATCTCGCCCAGACCCTCACCCTCGACCCCCGCAGCACGGTCCAGGACACCGTCGACGCGGCCCTCGCCGGCCTCCGCGCCCTTGAGCGGCTGATCCGCACGGCGGAGGAGCGCTTGTCCGAAGGAGACCCCACCGACGCGGAGCTCGCCGCGTACGGCGACCTGCTGACGGCCTACGAGGACCGTGGCGGATATCAGGCGGACGCCAGGACGGACGCCGCGGTGCACGGCCTCGGGCTGGGCCACCTCTCCCGGGGCCGCGCGCTCGGGACGCTGTCCGGCGGTGAGCAGTCCCGGCTGGCCCTGGCCTGCGTGCTGGCCGCGGCACCGGAACTCCTGCTCCTCGACGAGCCCACCAACCACCTCGACGCGGCCGCGGTCGCCTGGCTCGAGGACCATCTCCGCGCCCACCGGGGCACCGTGGTCGCCGTCACCCACGACCGGGCGTTCCTCGAGCGGATCACCACCGTCATCCTGGAGGTCGACCGCGACCTGCGAAGCGTCTTCCGGTACGGCGACGGATGGGACGGCTACCGCAGGGCGAAGGATGCCGCCCGCCGCCGCCGGGTCCAGGAGCACCAGGAGTGGCTGGACGAACTGGCCCGCACCGAAGAACTCGTGGGCGCGGCCGGCCGGCGCCTCGCCGGGGCGGGCAAGGACCCTGGTCAGGGCTTCGGCAAGCACCGAAGGTCGCACGAGGCCAAGCTGTCGGGCCAGGTCAGGTCCGCCAGGACCCGCCTCGACGAGCTGCGCCGCTCACCCGTGCCCGCGCCACCACGGCCGCTGCGCTTCACCGCCGACCTCGCTCTCGCCGGTGAGGACGGCTCCCCGGCGGACGGGGACGGCAACGCGTCCCCGCTGGTCGAGCTGGAGGCGGTCCTCGTGGGCGACCGGCTGGACCTGCCCTCCCTGCGCGTCGAGCCGGGCCGGCGGCTCCTGGTCACCGGGCCCAACGGCGCGGGAAAGACGACGCTCCTGCGCGTCCTGGCCGGTGACCTCGCCCCCGATGCCGGCGAGGTCCGGCGGCGGGGCAGGATCGGCTACCTCCCGCAGGAACTCCCCACGAGGCCGACCCGCCGCACCCTGCTCACGACCTTCGCCGCCGGCCGCCCGGGGTTCCCCGACGAGTACGAGGACGAGCTCCTGGCTCTCGGCCTCTTCCGCCAGGAAGACCTGGCCGTGCCCGTGGCGGCCCTCTCCATCGGCCAGCAGCGCAGGCTCGCCCTGGCACGGCTGGTGACCCGCCCGGCGGACCTGCTGATCCTGGACGAGCCGACGAACCACATCGCGCTCGACCTGGTCGAGGAGCTGGAGGCCGCGCTCGACCGGTACGCGGGAGCGGTCGTGGCCGTCTCGCACGACCGGAGCTTCCGCGGCCGCTTCACCGGCGAACGCCTCGAACTGAGGGCAAGGTGATGGTCCAGGGCGCGTGACCGGCCGTGACCTCCCGACGTGCCCCTCGATGGTCCGGCCGCGTAGCGGCGCTTGGCAACGCGCCCCGCTTCGCATTGCGTGACGTGCCCTCCCTCTGTGTGTCCGCACGAAGTTCCTGAACCGTGGCTGCGCTTCGCGGAGTACGCGTCGGCAGGACACGAAAGCCGAGCTCGCAGCAGGAGAGTTGCCCGACGTCCGACGTGCCCCTCTCCCCGTGTGGCGCATTTCATGGGAGTTGTCATGCTTGGAGATGGTGCGCCCGAAACACTCGGATGCATCCTGTGCAGGACGACCGAGGAGGAACGTTGAGTGACTTCAACGGTGCGAACCGTTCGGACAGCGACACGGCAGCCACAGCGAAGCGGACGGCACAGGAGAAGGCCGGCGAGGGCGCCGGACTGGTGAGCGAGAAGGCGACCGATGCCGTCGGCACCGCCAGGGAACGTGCGGGCGACGTGGCGGGGGAGGCCACGGCCCGGGCCGGGGACGTTGCGGGCGAGCTGCGCGACCAACTGCAGGAACAGGCCCGGACGCAGACGGAGCGTCTGGCGCAGAATGTTCGCCGGCTGGCCGACGAGCTGGGAGATATGGGGGACAGCGGCAAGAGCGATTCACCGGCCACCAACGCGGTGAAACAGATAGCCGATCGCGGCCGCGACGTGGCCTCCAAACTGGAGGACCGGGGGCCGCAAGGGCTCATCAGCGACCTCCAGGACTTCGCGCGCCGTCGCCCCGGCACGTTCCTGGCCGGTGCCGCGCTGGCCGGCTTCGCGACGGCTCGTCTCGGCAAGAGCGTCAAGACCGGGCACGACGGAGCGGCATCTCGTGCGGGCGGCGACCGCACGGGCCGCCCTGCGCCGGGAGCCGGCGACGGCGGCCGGTCCGCGGCGATCACCGGTGATCACCTCCACGGCGCGACGGAACCCGCGGATTCCTACGAGCAGCCGCAACCCACGCCGTCCTACGGCGGACCGGTTTCGCCGGCCGGACCACTTCCGGTCACGGACCCGTATCCCACCCCTCACCCGCAACAGCCGTAAGGGGGCTGCGCCGTGGCCATCTCTTCATTTCGGAACGCCACCGTCCGGCACGACACCGGCCCTTCCGGCTCCACCCGGACTCCGTCGGCGGACCCGTCCGTCGGGGAACTGGTCGGCGAGATAAGCGACGACCTTGCCCGACTCGTCCGCAGCGAGATCGATCTGGCAAAGGCGGAGATCAAGGAGGAGGCGAGCAGGGCGGGCAAGGCGGCAGGCATGCTCGGGGGTGCGGGATACGCCGGACACCTGGTCCTGCTCCTGGGCAGTCTCGCGGCGGTCTTCGGACTGGCGCACCTGGTGGACCTCGCCTGGGCCGCGCTCATCGTGACCGCGTTCTGGGCGCTGGTGGGCGCCGCACTCTTCCTGACCGGACGCAAGCGCATGCGCGACGTGCACGTCAAGCCTGAACGGACCACGGAGACGCTGAAGGAGGATGCCCGATGGGCACGGAGCCGGACGAACTGAAGACCGAGGTGGAAGGCGCTCGGACGCGATTGGCGCACGACGTCGACCGCCTGGCGGACAAGGTGACACCAGGAAAGGTGGCCCGGCGCAAGGCCGATGCCACGCAACACCGGCTGACCGGCCTCAAGGAGCGTGTGATGGGCGTGACGGATCGCACCCCGGACGTACATCCCGGACAGAAGGCGCAGGAGCTCACGAGAAGCGCGGGTGATGCCGCCGGGCAGGCTGGGGATTCCGTCCGGCGCACGGCCGATCAGGTCGGTCAGTCCGTACGCGAGGCTCCGGGGCAGGTGACCAGGCAGACGCAGGGCAGCCCCCTCGCCGCCGGGGTCATCGCGTTCGGCGCCGGGATGCTTGCCGCCGCCCTCCTCCCGGCCTCGGAGGCCGAGGAACGGGTGGGCGCCCAGCTCCGTGAGCACTCCGACGAACTGCTGCAGCCCGCCAGGCAGACAGCGCAGGATGCGGCCCAGGATCTCAAGGAAGGGATGCGGCAACCGGCCACGGACGCAGTGGAGTCGGTACGGAGCACGGCACAGGAGGCCGCCGAGGCCACCAAGCAGCAGGTGCAGGACTCCGGGCAGGAGGCCGTCACCGGCCTGCGTGAAGTCGGCCAGGACGCCGCCCGGGAGACGCGCGAGCAGACGGGCCGGTAACAGGGCCCACCCTTTTCCGGCCTCCGGCGAAGGCGAGGGGACGCCCGCAGCGGGCGCCCCCTCGCTCCCCCGGAAGCCGGCCCTTTGCTGCTTGCCGACATCGGGGCAGCGGGTCCGGGCCAGGCCACGTAGCGCGCTGCGAGTGCCGTGCAGGGCACCGCCCGCCCCATGCGAGGGCGCGCCCTCGACCTCCCCAGGTTTCAGGCGCGCCCGTGCCGGCCCCCCGCTCGCAGGAGTGACCGTCACGACTTCTGCCCCCGCGCCGCTCCGTCACACAGGCCGACCGTCACCGGTCGAAGTTCCGGTGTCGACCCGGTTCGTTCGTGCGCCGGGTCAGCAGGGCGCCGAGGAGATTGGCCGGTAGGCCGAGCACACCGTGGACGTTCGGCAGGAAAAGTGACGAAGTCACGCCCGGGCGGGAGCCGGTCTACGCCTCCGAGGGGACGCGACCCTCGCGCACGTAGGTACGCAACCGCTCCACGAAAACCCTCTGGGCCGCAACCAGCCGTGTGAGGGCGTCGTCCGGTGTGCACCAGGCGAACCGGTCCATCTCCGGGAACTCGCGCAGCTCACCGGAGCCTCTCGGCCACTCCATGGTGAAGGTTCCCGGGACCGCCCTGTCAGGGTCCAGCCAGGCTTCCACAGCCCATACGCTCACGGTCTTTCCGCCGGACTGGCGTGTCTCGCCCAGAGGTACCCAGGCGCCGTCCGGGACGGGCAGCCCGAACTCCTCCTCGAACTCCCGGCGCGCGGCGGCGGCAGGCTCCTCGTCAGGTCCGTACTCGCCCTTGGGGACGGACCAGGCCGCCGTCTCCCGACGGGCCCAGAACGGTCCGCCCATATGGCCGATCAGGACCTCGGCGTCCGGTAGGCCGTCGTCGCCCGCGACGATCCGGAAGAGCAGAAGTCCCGCGCTGCGCCTGACTGTCGACATGTCGTCAAGTGTGCGGGGCGGCAGGGCGGAAGGCCACCGGTCCGGGGACCCCGCAGGGCGCGCGGCGCGGGACATCCCGGGATCACCCCTTCGCCGCGTGCCGTTCCTCCTGATGTCCCCGTTGTCCTCTGGTGCGTCCCACCCAGCGCCGTCATGCTGTCCGCCGACAGCGCTTTCCACGCGTAATCCGCTCTGCACCAGGAGGATCTGTGGGCCTTGGCACCTTCCGCAGCGCCCTGCGGCCGTTCGTGCTGCTGGCGACCGTGGCGGCGACGGCGCTCGGGGCCGTCGCACCCGCGGCAGCCGACTCCACCCCGGACCCCCGCCCGCACACCACCGCCGAAATCCTCAGACCCGTCGCGCCGCCGCCCGCGAGCGGCCCGTCCGGCGGAGCGAGATCCGTCGTGGACGGCGACGGCATCGAGACCGCCCGTGCCTCCCGCCCCGTCGCACCCGGTGTACGCCTGAGCTCCTACGACCGCCTGGAGTCGGACAAGTGGCTGCGGGTCGACACCCTCTCCGTCGACCTGGACGGCAGCGGAGTGCGCGCCGACTACCTCTCCTCCGGCAAGGTCGCTGACCGGCGTACGGTCTCCGAGCTCGCGGCCGGACACGACCCGGGGCGGGGCCGGCGTACCGTCGCCGCGATCAACGCGGACTTCTTCGACATCAACCAGACCGGAGCGCCCCAGGGCCCCGGGGTCCGGGACGGCCGGGCGGTCCACTCCCCGGCCCCGGGCGTCAACCGGGCGGTGGGCATCGGGCCGCAGAACGCGGGCCGGATCCTGGAGCTGTACTTCGACGGCACGCTGACCCTCCCCTCGGGCACGCATCCACTCGCCGCGTACAACGCCGCGAACGTGCCGGCCCAGGGCGTGGGTGCCTACACCTCCGCCTGGGGCAGCGCCGACCGCGCTCTGACCGTCGACGACGCGCGGCCCGTCGCCGAAGTGGCCGTACGCGACGGCAAGGTCCTCTCCGTGTCGGACACCCCGGGATCGGGACCCGTGCCCGAGGACACGGTGGTCCTCGTCGGCCGCGAGGCCGGCGCCGCCCTGCTCACCGCGCTGCGACCCGGCGACCCGGCCGGCATCGCCTACCGGGCGCGCACCGACAGCGGAGCCGTGCCGCGCACCGCCGTGGGCGGCCGGGAGCTGCTCGTCGTCGACGGGGAGGCGCAGAACCACGACGGCGAGGGCAACAACACCGCCGCGCCCCGCACCGCCGTCGGGTTCTCCGAGGACGGCCGGACCATGCAGGTCATCACCGTCGACGGCCGTCAGACCGACAGCGGCGGAGTCACCCTCACCGAGCTGGGCGAGATGATGCGGCGGGCAGGCTCGTACAGCGCTCTGAACCTCGACGGCGGAGGTTCATCGACGCTCCTCGCACGCGAGCCGGGCAGCGACGCCCTCCAGGTGGAGAACAGCCCGTCCGACGGCAGCGAGCGCACCGTCCCCAACGGTCTCGCCCTGACCGCCCCCGACGGCAGCGGGCGGCTCGAAGGATTCTGGGTCGAGACCCGTACGCCGGCCGGTGCCGCCCCCGGCGACGACCCGGTCGCCGGCGGCCACCCCGAGCGGGTCTTCCCCGGCCTGACCCGGCAGCTCACCGCGGCGGGACACGACGAGACGTACGGACCCGCGGCGGGCGCACCGCGCTGGCGCGCCGTCGACGGGTCGGTCGGCAGCGTCGACGCCGGAGGCACGTTCACCGCACGCCGTGGCGGCACGACCGACGTCCGGGCGGAACGGGCGGGCGCCCACGGAGCGACCCGGCTCACCGTCCTCGACCGGCTGGCCCGGATCCGTGCCACGACCGAGCGCGTCGGCCTGGCGGACAAGGAGGCCACCGGCGGCTTCGGCATCGTCGGTCTCGACGCCCACGGCACGAGTGCTCCCGTCGAACCTGAGGACATCACCCTCGACTACGACCGCACGCTGTTCGCCGTCGACGACGACGGCCGCGGGTCCTTCACCGTGAAGTCGCTCACCGGCTCCGGAGCGGGACAGATCAAGGCCACCGTGCAAGGCGTCAGCACGGTTCTCGCGGTGAGCGTCGGCCTCACGGAGCAGACCGTGGCGGACTTCGACGACGCCGGATCCTGGAAGTTCAGCCAGGCCCGCGCGGACGGCTCGCTCGGCGCTACGCCGGACGGGCACACGGGCACGGGTCTCCGGCTCACCTACGACTTCACCCGCTCTACGGCGACACGCGCCGCCTACGCCGCCCCGCCGCAACCCGTCGTCGTGCCGGGTCAGCCGCAGGCGTACACGCTCTGGATCAAGGGAGACGGCAACGGCGCCTGGCCGACCCTGCACCTCAAGGACGCCGCAGGCTCCGACCAGCTGCTGCGGGGGCCGTACATCACCTGGACCGGCTGGCGGCAGGTCACCTTCGACGTGCCGGCCGGCGCCGCGATGCCGCTGTCCGTGTCCCGCTTCTACCTCGCGGAGACCGCCGCGGCCAAGCAGTACACCGGCGAGATCGTCATCGACGACCTGACCGCCCAGGTGCCACCCACCGTCGAGCTGCCCGGACAGCCACGGACGGCGGATCCGTTGATCGACCCCGCCGCCGTCACCGAAGCCCGGGACTGGCAGCTCGCGGTGATGTCGGACGCCCAGTTCGTCGCGCGCGAGCCGGACAGCGCCATCGTCCAGCAGGCCCGGCGCACCCTGCGTGAGATCAAGGCGGCGCGGCCCGACTTCCTGGTCGTCAACGGCGACCTGGTCGACGAGGGCTCACCCGCCGACCTCGCCTTCGCCCGCCGCGTCATCGAGGAGGAGCTCGGCGACTCGCTGCCCTGGTACTACGTACCGGGCAACCACGAGGTGATGGGCGGGAAGATCGACAACTTCATCACGCAATTCGGTCCGGCCCGCCGGACGTTCGACCACAAGGGCACCCGGGTCCTCACGCTCGACACGTCGAGTCTCAGCCTGCGCGGCGGCGGCCTCGCCCAGATCAAGGAGATGCGCGCCCAGCTGGACGCGGCGGCGAAGGACCGGTCCGTCAGCTCCGTGATGCTGATCGAGCACGTACCCCCGCGCGACCCGACCGTGCAGAAGGGAAGCCGGCTGAGCGACCGCAAGGAAGCCGCACTCGTCGAACGGTGGCTCGCGGACTTCCGCCGTACGACCGGCAAGGGGGCGGCCCTCATCGGCAGCCACGTCGGGGTCTTCCACGCCTCGCACGTGGACGGGGTCCCGTACCTGGTCAACGGGAACTCCGGCAAGTCGCCGGCCGGCCCCGCGGACGAGGGCGGCTTCACCGGCTGGTCCCTGATCGGCGCCGACCGCGTCTCGCCCGGCGAACAGGCGGCGGTGCGCCATCGGCCGTGGCGGGGCGGACCCGACTGGGTCTCCGCGCAGACCCGGGCCCACGTCGACGCGCTGACCCTGGACGCCCCCTCCACGCTGGTCGCGGGGGAGCGTACGAAGGTGAGCGCACACGTCACCCAGGGCACGCGGACCGTGCCCGTGGCCTTCCCGCTCAGCGCCGACTGGACCGGTTCACCGAACGTCCGCGTCGGGGACACGGATGACGCCCGCCGACGCCACATCGCGACGCTGGACCCCGCCACGGGCACGCTCACCGCCCTCCGGCCGGGCGCCGTCACGCTCGCGGTGACCGTCAACGGCGTCACCCGGCAGGTACGGATCGACATCGCGGCCGGGGCGGTGGCGCCCGCCGCCTGACGCTCCGTCGCGCTCCGCCCCGTACGGCTCCCGGACCCCGCCCGGGAGCCGTACGGTGTGTCCGTGATCCGGAGCCCGGGTCCCTCAGGTCTTCCGATAGCCGTACGCGTCCGTGGCCGCCGCCTCCACGGTGTCGAGGTCGCCCCCCGCCGACGCCGTCACCAGCGCGGCGACCGCCCCCTCGACGAACGGGGCGTCCACCAGCCGTGCCCCGTCGGGCAGCTCGTCGCCCTCCGCGAGCATGGACTTCACGGTGAGCACCGCGCTGCCGAGGTCCACGAGCAGGGCGACCCCGGCACCCCGGTCGACGGTCCTCGCCGCCTCGGCGATCAGCTCCGAGCTCGTCCCCAGGCCCCCGGCCGAGGTGCCCCCGGCCGCGGCCACCGGTGCCGTCGCGCCACCGGCCGCCAGCCCCCTGGCAAGCTCGGCCACGGCCTCCGCCACCGGCCCGCTGTGTGAGACCAGAACGATCCCGACCTGCTTCTCGTCGCTCACGCGTCGCCTCCGGCGCTCGGTCCCGCGGCCTCGACGAGGGCCCCCACGAGCAGCGCCGCGGAGGCGGCCCCCGGGTCCTGGTGCCCGATGCTGCGCTCGCCCAGATAGCTGGCCCTGCCCTTGCGTGCCCGGAGCGGCACGGTCTCCAGCGCCCCGGCCAGCGCCGCGTCGCGGGCCTCCTCGAACGAGGAGCCCAGCACCTCGACGGCCGGGAGCAGCGCGTCGAGCATCGTCTTGTCGCCCGCCTGCGCCCCGCCGAGCTGGGCCACCGCGGCGACGCCCGCCCCGAGAGCCCCGGCCAGCTGACCCGGAGTCACCTCCGGCGCGTCGCCCAGCGTCTTCCCGGTGCGGCGCAGGAGAGTCCCGTACAGCGGCCCCGACGCCCCGCCGACCGTGGAGATCAGATGACGGCCGGCCAGTGTCAGCACCACCCCGGGTGCCGCGGGGGCCTCCTTGTCGAGGACGTCGCACACCGCCGCGAAGCCGCGCCGCATGTTGCTCCCGTGATCGGCGTCCCCGATCGCGGCGTCGAGCTCGGTCAGCCGGTCCGACTCACGGTCGACGGCAGCCGCGGTGGCGGCCATCCAGCGACGGAAGAAATCGGTGTCGAGCACAAGATCTCCTGTTCCTCACACACGGTGGAAAGTCCGTTCACCGGCCCCAGCGGAGCGCGGGCGTCTGTACCGGCGCGTCCCAGAGCCGCACCATCTCCTCGTCCACCTGGCAGAGCGTCACCGAACAGCCTGCCATGTCGAGCGACGTCACGTAGTTGCCCACCAGCGTACGAGCCACCGCCACACCCCGCTCCGACAGCACCCGCTGTACCTCGGCATTGAACCCGTACAGCTCCAGCAGCGGTGTCGCGCCCATCCCGTTGACCAGCACCAGTACGGGTCCGCCGGGCCGCAGGTCCTCCAGCACGGCGTGGACCGCGACGTCGGCGATCTCCCCGGAGGTCATCATCGGGCGGCGTTCCCGGCCGGGCTCGCCGTGGATCCCGATCCCCAACTCCAGCTCACCCGGAGGGAGATCGAAGGTCGGTGTGCCCTTCGCCGGTGTGGTGACGGAGCTGAGCGCCACCCCGAAGCTCCGCGAGGACTCGTTCACCCGCCGGGCCATGGACTCCACCCGATCCAGCGGAGCGCCCTCGTCGGCGAGGGCGCCGGCGAGCTTCTCGACGAACAGCGTCGCCCCGGTGCCCCGCCGCCCCGCGGTGAAGGTGCTGTCGGACACCGCCACGTCGTCGTCGACGAGGACCCGGGCCACCTGGACGCCCTCGTCCTCGGCGAGCTCGGCGGCCATGTCGAAGTTCAGCACGTCCCCCGTGTAGTTCTTCACGACGAACAGCACGCCCGCACCGCTGTCGACCGCGGCCGCCGCCCGCACCATCTGATCGGGCACCGGCGAGGTGAAGACCTCCCCGGGGCACGCCGCCGACAGCATCCCGGGCCCGACGAACCCCGCGTGCAGGGGTTCGTGTCCTGACCCGCCCCCGGACACCAGCCCCACCTTCCCCGCCACCGGGGCGTCGCGCCGGACCACGACACGGTTCTCGGGGTCCACGACGAGTTCGGGATGAGCGGCGGCCATTCCGCGGAGTCCGTCCGCGACGACGGTCTCCGGCACGTTGATGAGCATGCGCAACGGTTCCTCCTGGGGAGAACGACGGCAGGCCGGTGAACCGGCCCGTCGGCGTGGATCCGGTCCACCGGTCAGGTGCGTACGCCACCCAGTATCGAAGAGACCCGTGTGATCGGGAAGCGACGCGTCGGGGGCCGTGTCCCCGAGTCGCCGGCGCCTGTCCGCCCGTCGCCCGCCGCCCAGGTCTTACGGTCCGGTGACGCGGGCGTGCCGCACCGCCCTTCCGCTGTCCGGGCGGCCTAGCGTGGCGGCCATGCGCGTACTGGTCACCGGCGGAGCCGGGTTCATCGGGTCGTACATCGTCCGGACGCTCGCCTCCGGCGGGCACGAGCCGGTGATCCTCGACGCACTGCTGCCCTCCGCGCACGGACCGGCCGGGTCGCAACCCGCGGCCGGCCTCCTCCCGCCGCCGGGTGTCCGGACGGTCGTCGCGGACGTACGGGACCGTGACGCCGTGGCCCGAGCGCTGTCCGGGGTCGACGCCGTCTGCCACCAGGCGGCGATGGTCGGCCTCGGCAAGGACTTCGCCGACGCCCCGGAGTACGTCGGGTGCAACGACCTCGGCACCGCCGTGCTGCTCGCCGGGATGGCGGCGGCCGGGGTCCGGGACCTGGTGCTCGCCGGCTCGATGGTGGTCTACGGCGAAGGGCGTTACGACTGCCCCCGGCACGGCTCCGTCAGGCCGGGCCCCAGGGCCGTCGCCGACCTCGACGCCGGACGGTTCGAGCCGCGCTGTCCGGCCTGCGGCGCGGAACTGGTCCCCGGCCTGGTCACCGAAGAGGCAGCCGGTGACCCCCGTAACGTCTACGCGGCGACCAAGCTCGCGCAGGAACACCTCGCCGCCGCCTGGGCCCGCGCGACGGGCGGGCGGGCCGTCGCGCTGCGCTACCACAACGTGTACGGCCCCGGGATGCCGAAAGACACCCCGTACGCCGGTGTCGCGTCCTTCTTCCGTTCGGCCCTGGCCCGGGGCGAGGCACCCCGGGTGTTCGAGGACGGCGGCCAGCGGCGCGACTTCGTGCACGTACGGGATGTCGCGGCGGCCAACGCGGTGGCGCTCGCGGCGCTGGGGGAGCGCGCGGCGGGCACCTTCGACGCCTACAACACGGGAAGCGGCACACCGCACACCATCGGCGAGACGGCCCGCGCGCTGTCCGCGGCCCACGGCGGGCCCGCCCCCGTCGTCACCGGCGAGTACCGGCTCGGTGACGTCCGCCATGTGACCGCGGATTCGCGCCGTCTCCGCGACGAGCTCGGCTGGAAGCCGGAGACGGAGTTCGCTGAGGGCATGAGGGAATTCGCCACGGCGCCGCTGCGGGCGCGAGGGGCCGGTGACACCTGACCGGGGGGCGGCTCAGCCCGAGGAGGCGGGAAGCGTGACCTCGAAGCAGCAGCCACCGGCCACGTTCCGTACGTCCGCGCGGCCGGAGTGGGCCTCGACGATCCCCCGGACGATGGCGAGCCCGAGTCCCGCCCCCGCAGGCGGCGTACGGGCCGGGCTCCCCCTCCACCCCGTATCGAACACGCGCGCGAGGTCCTCGTCGGGGATCCCGCCGCACCCGTCGGTCACCGAGAGCACGAGTCCGTCGGGTGAGCGCTGCGCCGCCACCGCGACCGTCCCGTCGGCCGGGGTGCGCCGGATCGCGTTGATCAGGAGGTTGCCCAGAACCCGGCTCATCTCCTTGCTGTCGACCTCCACGGGCACGGCGTCCACCCGGTCGCCGACGAGCCTGACCCCGTGCTCACGGGCCAGCGGACATGCCCCGGCGAGCGCCTCGCCGACCAGGTCGTGGGCCGACACCCGAGTGGGAGTCAGCGTGAGCGACCCGGCGTGGATCCTGGAGAGTTCGAAGAGATCACCGACCATGTCGTTCATGCGCTGCACCTCCCTGCGTATCTGCCGCAGGTAGCGGCCGGAGTCCGGGGCCATACCGTCCTCCAGGGCCTCGGACATGGCACGCAGCCCCGTCAGCGGGGTCCTCAGATCGTGCGAGATCCAGGCGACGAGCTCCCGGCGTGACCTCTCCAGGGCGCGTTCGCGCTCCCGGGAACTCTCGAGCTTCGCGCTCGTCGCCGCCAGTTCACGGGTGAGCGCGGCGAGTTCCGCCGTGACCTGCCCCGCCGGGGCCGCGAACGTCCCCCCTTCACCGAAGTCGCGGGCGGCCAGCGTGAGGTCACGGCTCCTGGCGGCCACCCAGCGGCCCAGCAGCACCGCCGTCGCGAGGGACACGACAGCGGCCATGGCGACGACGGTCGTCACCACCGTCAGATCGTGCGGGGACAGGAACATCGCCCAGGCCACGGTCAGTGTGCCGGCGAGCATCGCCGTCACGGCCACGGCGGCGACGACGGTCAACGAGACCGCCAGCGTGCGGTGCCGGAGCAGCCGCAGGGCCAGGGCGCCCAGCAGCCCCGCCGCGGCGGCGCCGAGAAAGGCGAGCAGGGCGATCAGCAGGAGATCGGTCATGAGCTCATTCCCCGGGGGTGTCGTCGTCCGGCAGATCCATGCGGTAACCGACACCCCACACCGTCTGGATCAGAGTGGGCCGGGCGGGGTCGCTCTCGACCTTGCCGCGGAGTCTGCGCACATGGACCGTCACCGTCGACAGGTCGCCGAAGTCCCAGCCCCACACCTCCCGCATCAGCTCCTCGCGGGCGAAGGCCTGTCCAGGGTGGCTCAGGAAGAACGCGAGCAGATCGAACTCCCGGAGCGTCAGAGCGAGATCCCTCCCGTCACGGGTCGCACGGCGGGCGAGCGGCTCCAGGCAGAGCCCGGCGCCGGCCAGCCGGGCGGGTGAGGACACCTCCGCCCGCCTGCCCCGGCGCAGCACCGCGTCCACCCGCAGCACGAGTTCGCGCGGGCTGAAGGGCTTGGTCACGTAGTCGTCCGCGCCCGTCTCCAGACCGAGGATCCTGTCGTCCTCGTCGCCCCTCGCGGTGAGCATGATGACGGGCACGGGACCCCGTGCGCGCATACGGCGGCACACCTCGAAGCCGTCCATGCCGGGCAGCATCAGGTCGAGCACCACCAGATCGGGCCGCAGAGCCGCGAACCGTTCCAGTGCCGCCGGGCCGTCGTCCGCCCGCTCGACGTCGTAGCCCGCGCGTTCCAGATACCCCGCGGCGACCTCCGCGACCGTCGGATCGTCGTCCACGACGAGAACCCGGCCGTGCGACACGCCGTACGCGCGGCCGTCCGGTGATCCCGGTCGGCGCTCCGGAGGGGAGGAGGTGTTCTGCATGGTGCCCACTGTGGCATCACCGGCCGTTCGTCCGGAGGGCCCCCGGCCGCCACACGGTCGACGTCCGTGTTTCGTAAGAACCCGAAGTCCGAATTGCCGGATTCCGCTCCGTAGGGTGATCGGCGTGACCGACTCTGCACCGGCGGACACCGCCGACCCGATCCGCGCCGACATCGTCCTGCCCTGCCTCGACGAGGCCGAGGCCCTGCCCCGGGTACTGGCCCGGATCCCCGAAGGATGGCGGGCCATCGTCGTGGACAACGGTTCCACCGACGGCTCGGCGGCCGTGGCCCGCTCGCTCGGCGCGACCGTCGTGCACGAACCGCGCCGCGGCTTCGGCTCCGCCTGCCACGCCGGGCTGCTCGCCGCCGAGGCGGAGTACGTCTGCTTCTGCGACTGCGACGGCTCACTCGACCCGGCTCTGCTCCCCGATTTCGTCCGGCGGATCGCCGAAGGGGAGAGCGACCTCCTCCTCGGCCGGCGCCGCCCCACGACCCGCGGCGCCTGGCCCCCGCACGCCAGGCTCGGCAACATCGCCCTGTCCGGCATGCTCCGTCGCCGCACCGGCCTCCGGCTGCACGACCTCGGGCCCATGCGGGCGGTGCGCCGGGAGGCGCTGCTGGCGCTCGACCTGACGGACCGTCGCAGCGGATACCCGCTGCAGATGGTGGTGCGCGCTTCCGACGCGGGGCTGCGCGTCGCCGAGACGGATGTGCCCTATCTGCCCCGGACAGGGAAGTCCAAGGTCACCGGCACCTGGCGGGGCACCTGGCACGCGGTGCGGGACATGCGTGCGGTGCTGCGGCGGCCTCAGCCGCCGGCCCCGCGGAGCGTCGGGGCGGAGGCGTCCCGATGAGTGCACGGACGCCACCTGCCGGGACCACGACCCTGCTGGTCATCGCCAAGGAGCCGGTGCCCGGCCGGGTCAAGACGCGGCTCACGCCCCCGTTCAGCCCCGGCGAGGCCGCGGAACTCGCCGCCGCGGCTCTCGAAGACACCCTGCGGACCGGACTCACCCTGCCCGCCCTGCGACGGGTCCTGGTTCTCGAAGGGCGCCCCGGCCCCTGGACGCCCCCAGGTTACGACGTGCTCCCGCAGAGCGCGGGCACCCTGGACGAGCGCATCGCGGCGGCGTTCGGCACCTGTACCGGACCGGCCCTCCTCATCGGAATGGACACCCCGCAGATCGCGCCCTCCCTGCTGGCGCCCGCGCTCGCCCCGGGGGGCTGGGACGGCTGCGACGCCTGGTTCGGACCGGCTGTGGACGGCGGCTTCTGGGCTCTGGGCCTGGCGGCGCCCGACCCCGGCCTCGTACGCGGCGTGCCGATGTCCCGCCCCGATACGGGCGCGATCCAGCGGGCGCGCCTGACCGGCGCGGGCCTCACCGTGCGGGACCTGCCGCCGTTGCGCGACGTGGACACCGCCGAGGACGCGCTGCACGTCGCCGCCGCCGCGCCCGACGGCCTGTTCGCCTCGGCCCTCTCACGCCTCGGCCGGGCGGTGGTCCGATGAGCACGGTGCTGCCTCCGGCAGGTCCGGCGGCCACCCCCTGGGCGGCCGATCCGTACGCGCGCGCGCTGACCCGGGGCCGCGGCCCGCTCTTCCTCCGGCGGAAGGACGGGTGGCTCCTTCCGCTGGACGTCGAACGCTGGTGCGCGGACGCCGACGACGCCGACCTGTCGGCGCTCCGCCGCAGCGAGGGGCCGGTCATCGACATCGGGTGCGGACCCGGACGCCTGGTGGCGGCGCTGGCCGCCCGTGGACACCGCGCGCTGGGCATCGACGTGAGTGAGGCCGCCATCGGACGCACCCAGCGGATCGGAGGACCGGCGCTGCGCCGCAGCGTGTTCGAGCCGCTGCCCGGTGAAGGCCGCTGGGGGACGGCTCTGCTCATCGACGGCAACATCGGGATCGGCGGCGACCCCCGGGCCCTGCTCCGCCGGGTCGCCGCCGTGCTGGCGCCGGGCGGACTGCTCATCACGGAGGCAGCACCCCATGACGTGGACGAGCAGGTCCAGGTACGCATCGACGACGGCCAGGGGCGCGCCGGCGCGGCGCCCCACTTCCCCTGGGCCCGTGCCGGGGTGTCCGCGCTTCTCGCGCACGCCCGGTCGGAGGACTGGAAGCCCGTCGATCAGTGGGAGGCCGGCGGCCGTCCGTTCCTCGCCCTGCGCCGCGCCCGGACGCTCCGTACGACCAGCCAAAGCGCTGACACACCGAACAGCGCGGCCGTGATCAGCAGCCAGTTCCCCAGGAACCTGTCGGGGGACATGCCGCTCGCGGGCTCGTAGCGCTCCGCCTGACGCGTGATCAGAGGAAACCAGACCAGCAGGAGCAGCCCCGACAGGAGCAGCGGTACGCGTACGGAGTTCACCAGCGACGGCCGGCCGGCGAGGGGGACACGCAGGGCCCGGTCCGCCGCCGAGTACAGCGGCACCAGGACCAGATCGTGCACGAACGCGGCTCCCACGAACCACACCAGGATCATGAGTGTGTCCCCGTCGAGCAGCCGCACCCCCGCGTACCCCGCGATGGCGAACGAAGAGACCATCAGCAGCAGGTGCAGCGGCCCTTCCCCGTACCAGCGGCGCAGAACCCGCATCACAGCTCTCCGAACGTCAGGCGGCTCACCCATTTGGTGTTCATCACTCCCGGGGCGGCCGGCACGATGACGCGCGCCGGGAAGCCGTGATCCGGTGACAGAGGCTCACCGTTGACTCCCAGCGCCAGCAGTGAGCGCGGGTCGCGCACCTGGTTGTCCCTGAGCGCCACCGTCCGGAACGGCCCGCTGCGCTGGAGGGACTCCACCAGCACCCCCGGCGGGCCGGCCGGGAAGCCCGCGAGCGCGGCCAGATCGCGCAGAGGGACCCCGCGCCACCACTGGTCGGATGTCGACCAGCCCTCCACGCAGGCGATGGGCAGCGCCGCGCTGTGCTGTTCCATGGCCAGGAGATCCGTGAGGGACAGCCGGGTCTCCCCGGCCGGCCCGACGACGGTGAGCCGCCAGCGTTCCCCCGTCTCGGCCGGGGCGATGCCCACCTTCGCGGCCGTCTTGTTGATCTGGAAGCCGTTGGGCCCCCGGCCGGGCTCGGCGCCCCCGCGCGGGGTCAGCAGGGCGGTCCGCCGCAGCCCTCCGTCGAAGCTCCGGCCGGCGGAGGTCACCAGGAGAAGCAGCGAGCCCGCCCCCACGACGGCGAGGGCGCCGCGCCGGGAGACGGTCGGCGGCGCGGGACGCGGCGAGGCGAGTTCGTCGTTCTCCGCCGTGGGGAGACCGTGGCGCAGGACCCGCAGTGCCCGGGGGAGCTTCAGACCGGCATGGGTGAGGAAGGCGGCGAAGAAGACCCACGCCCCGTAGAAGTGCAGGGGGTAGAAGGACCCGGGGAACAGGTACTCCAACTGGATGTTGAGCAGTCCCGTGACGAATTCGAAGAGCGCCCCGCCCACGAGCAGCAGCAGCGACAGGCGCTCCAGGGCATGCCCGGCCGACCGCGCCGGCGGCAGTGCGAAGAGCTTAGGGATCACCGACCACAGCTTGGCCAGGAGCACGGGCACGAGGACGATGCCGAGGGTGACGTGGACCCCCTGGGTCAGCCGGTACAGCCAGTGAGGCCCGGTGGGCCAGTCGAACAGGTAGAAGCCCAGCCACCCCTTGGCCGGTGTCTTGTCGTTCACGGCCGCGAGATCCGGGTTGTACGCCGCGTACGACAGGAGGCCCGTGACGAACAGCAGGGTGATGCCGGCGAGGAGCACCAGGCCGAGCACGGCCGTGAACCGGACCCCGCGTACAGGACTGCGCCAGAAGGCCGGTTCCGTGGGCGGAGGGAAGCCGGGGGAGGGGAGTGCACGGGTTGGCCGGAGTCTGTCGCGCATGTGCCGACGTTATGCCGGGGACGACGCTCCCAGGGGCGTACGACTCCTGACGAAAGTCTGACGTCGGCGGAGGGGGACGGTTCCCCGCCGCAGGATCTGACGGTTGTGTGACGCGGCGGCGTCGTACCGCCCGCCTCGCCTCTCCGCTGCGTAGCGTGCCTGCGTGACGACCGAGGAACGCAGTGACCGCATCCGGGCCGCCGGACCCGCCGTGCCCGCCCCCGCCACCGGGCCCGGCCCCCGCCGTCGGGACCTCACGGCCGCCGCGGCGGGAGTCCTGCTGGTGGCGGTGGCCATGGCGGCCGGATGGGTGATCCAGGAGGGCGACGGCAGCCTGCAGGTCCACTGGCCGCCACTCCTGGCCTCCTGGGATCCGCACGTCGGCCCCGGTACACCGGCCGCGGTGGCGGTGTCGGTGGGGGCCGTCGCCTACGGGCCACGGATCGCGGCCCGGCTTCCCTGGCGTCGGCTGCTGCTCACCTGCTGGGCCGCGTCGGTGGCGTGGATCCTCTCGCTCGCCCTCATCGAGGGCTGGTACCGGGGGATCGCGCGCCGGCTGACCACCAAGCACGAATACCTGCGGGTGATCGACCGCTTCGACGACATCGGCGCCGCTCTGCGCGGTTTCACCGACCACATCGTCATCGGTCCGCCGGGCAACTGGCCCGCCCACGTCGCAGGCCACCCCCCGGGCGCCACGCTCACCTTCGTCGGCCTGGACCGCGCGGGACTCGGGGGCGGCGCCTGGGCGGGCATGTGGTGCATCGTGCTCGGCGGATCGGCCGCGGTGGCCGTCATGGTCACGCTGCGCGCCCTGACGGGTGAACACCTCGCCCGGCGCGCGGCTCCGTTCCTCGTCCTCGCCCCCTTCGCCGTCTGGACCGGCACCTCGGCGGACGGCTACTTCATGGCCGTCGCGGCGTGGTCCGTGGCACTGCTGGCCCTCGCCGGGGCCCGCACCACCCGGCACCCGGCAGCCGCCGCGCTGGGCTCCGGACTGCTGTTCGGGCTGACCTGCTACCTCAGTTACGGTCTGACGCTCATCGTGGTCCTGCTGGCGGCCGTCCTCGTGCTGACCCGGACGGCACGCCCGCTCGGCCCTCTCGTGCTCGGCGCACTGGTCGTCCCCGTGGCCTTCACCCTGGCGGGCTTCGACTGGTGGGAGGCCTACCACCTGCTCGTCGAGCGCTACTACCAGGGCGCCGGGGGGACCCGCCCCTACTCCTACTGGGTCTGGGCGAACCTCGCCTGCACCACACTCGCCGCGGGGCTCGCCACCGTCGCCGGTCTGCGCCGCGCGGCAGGGTCCGCCCCCGCCGCCGTACGAGGACTGCTCCCGGGCACCATGACGGCCGCTCAGCGACTGGCGCTGCTCACCCTGGCCGCGCTCCTGGCCGTCGCCGCCGCGGACCTGTCCGGGATGAGCAAGGCGGAGACCGAACGCATCTGGCAGCCGTTCGTCGTGTGGCTGATGCCTGCCGCCGCGCTGCTCCCGGACACCGGCGGACGCGGCTGGCTCGCCGCCCAGGCGGCCGTCGCCCTGCTCGTCAACCACCTGCTGTGGACCGGGTGGTGAGGGCTTCGGGAGAGGGCGCCACCCGCGACGCCCTCAGCCGCGCACGCAGAGCTCGCGGTCACTCAGCCACTGGCCGAACCAGTCGCTCAGCGGGACGTCGAAGCACCAGCCCGGGTCGTTCGTGCCCGGCGCGGGCGTCGTCGGCGCTCCGGGCTCGGGCGTCTGCGGCGTCCCGGTCGGGTCCGGCGCGGGCGCCGAGGGCCCGGTCGCGTCCGGGAGCCCGCTCAGCATCTCGCGGAACACCCGGGAGGACTCGGGGTTGTCGGCGCACTGCCACACCCCGTGCGGGCAGTAGTCCGTGATCGTCTGGTACACCGGCTTGTGCCGCTCCATCCACTCCAGCATGCGCCGCATGTACTCCGGGTTGTCGCCGTTGCGGAAGAGCCCCCACTCCGGGAACGAGATCGGCTTGCCGTGCTCGGCCGCGAAGTCGACCTGCTTCTGCAGACCGTACGGCTCGTTCACCTGCTCGTCGAAGGTCCGCGCCGGAGGCTGGTCGTAGGAGTCCATGCCGATGATGTCCACCACGTCGTCGCCCGGATAGCACTCCGTCCAGGGCACGGCGTCCCGCCCCCTGCTCGGAGCGAAGTCGAAGCGGAACTTCTGGCCGGGCACGGACCGCATCGCCGTGACGATGCGGTTCCAGTACGCCTTCCACGCGACGGGATCAGGACCGCACCGGTGCGTGTACGTCGTCCCGTTCATCTCCCAGCCGAGGACGATCACCGTGTCGGGGACGCCCAGCAGGACCAGACGCTCGGCCAGCCGGCGGAAGTGCTCGTCGAACCGCCCCTCGGCTCCCGCCCGCAGCAGCCCGCGGACCTCCTCGTCGGGGACATGCTCCTCGTTCCGCTCCAGCATCGGCGTGTTGAGCACGAACATCCGGTCCTCGGACGCCTTCCGCCAGGCCGCCCACGAGGCGAGGAAGCCGGGGCGGCCCTCGATGTTCTCCCACAGGTCGCCCGGCAGATAGCTGTGACCGACGCGCAGCTCCGTCCCGCCGAGCCAGCGCGACAGCTCCTCCATCCGCTGTACGCCCCTCGGCCCGTAGTCCAGATAGGCGCCGATCGCGGTCGTCGTCCCAGGCTCCGGAGCCCGCTGCGCCGCGCCCTTGCCGGCCTGGATGTCCGCGGCGTCCCGGTCGGCGAGGACCGCGCCGCCGACGAGGAGGCAGAGCGCGGTCGCCCCGACACCGAATGTGATGAGACGGCGCTGTACGGCCACGGCTTCTCCTTGGATAGCGTCCTGTCCGACCCTGTCGACCCTAAGGAGAAAGATTCAACAATGGGCGGTGGGGACGCCCGTGAATAGACCATTCGCGACACGCGCAGATTCAGAGCGGGCCGTTCGGGTGACTCATTTAGAAGGTGAAAGGCAGGGAGCGGACGCGATTGTCGAAATTCGAATGGACCAGGCCTGGTTCGCCCGAAGTCCGGACACCTCCCAGGCGGGTGAGCATTTCGCGGAAGAGCGCCTTCATCTCCAGTTTCGCCAGATGGGCACCCAGACAGTGGTGTGGGCCTCCGCCGCCGTATCCGAGGTGTGGATTGGGCGACCGGGTGATGTCGAAAGCAGCGGGGTCGTCGAAGACGGACGCGTCGCGGTTGGCGGACGCGTAGAGGAGCAGGACCTTCTCCCCGGGCAGAAAGGTGTGACCGCCGAGCGTGTGTTCGGCCGCCACGGTCCGGCGGAACTGGATGATCGGCGTCGAGTGGCGGACGATCTCGTCCACCGCCCCGTCGGCGTGGCGGTCGAAGTCGGACTCCAGGAGGGCCCGCTGCTCGGGATGTGCCGAGAGCAGGACCAGACCGTGCGCGATCGCGTTCCGGGTGGTCTCCACACCCGCCACGAGCAGCAGCGAGAAGAACGCGCCGAGCTGACGCGAGGACAGGGACTGCCCGCCCACGTCGGCGCGGACCAGCGCCGAGATCACGTCGTCCTGCGGGACACGCCGCCGCTCACGGGCGATGCCCGCCATCTCCAGCTGCATGCGGGCCAGGGAACGCAGCCCGCGCCCCGGGACGCGGATCCGCGCACGGCCACGCCTCTGGACACCGACGTACTCCGACGCTTGGTCGACGCGCGCCGCGATGCGGGCCCGGTGTCGCGCGGGGACGCCCATGAGGTCGCAGATCACCTCGAAGGGCATGCGCGCGGGCGCCGAGCGCATGAAGTCGCCCGGTCCTTCCGTGATCAGCTCGTCCACCAGCCGCCGGGCGACGGCGCCGATGTTCTCCTCGGCGGCGGCGAGCAACCTCGGTGTGAAGGCCCGGGAGATCGTCCTGCGCAGCCCCGCGTGCTCGGCACCGTCCATGTTGACCATGGAGTTGCCGAACAACGCCTTGGCCCACGCCGCCGGTTCGGGAGTGGTGACCCCGGGGGCACTGGCGAAGACCTGCGGCTGCCGGCTCGCCGCCCTCACGTCCGCGTGCTTCACCAGCGCGTAGAACGGCGTACGCGACCCCGTACGAGGGGTGAAGCGGGCCGGTGCGTCGAGCTCCCTCAGCCGGGCGAACTCCGCGAGCCGCTCGGACCGTGGCAGCCGCCAGAACGCCGGATCCGCCAGATCGGCACCGGCCGTTCCTCGCACGCGGACCACGGGCACCTGCGTCGGCGCGTTCATGCACAACCTCCGGGAGTTCGGACGGCCATGCTGACCCGGCGGGCGACGCCGCGCGGCCGACACGGCCGTACCGCACCACGGAATTCCCACGGTCGCGTGATGCCCTGGTGACGAGAACCGTTCACGCTCCGTCTCGTTGCCACTCGGGCGGGACATCTCACAGGAGCGGACGAGAAGGAGGCCGACCCACCATGAATCCGACCGACGCCACGGCCGGGCAGCCGCCCGGCGCCCCCCGGCCGGCCCGCCGGGCGGTGCTGCGCACCGCCTTCACCGCGGCCGTTGTCGCGGGCACCGGCGGCGCGCTCGCCCCGGTGCTCCTCGACGCCCCGGAGCCCGGAGGCCCTGCCAGGGAACGCGGCGCCGTGGGGCCCGAGCGCTTCTCCGAGCTGTACAGGGGCCGCGAGATCCGGGGCACGGCCACGGCCGTCGTGCCGGCCGGCGCCCAGCCGCACGCCGGTGAGGCCGGAGCCGTCGCCGCGGTGTCCGGCACCGAGGTCAGTGTCGACGGGAGGAGGCTGCACGTGATGAGGCGCGCCGACGGGAGCTATCTGAGCGCCGTCAACCACTACGAGTCGTTCCCCACACTCCTCGAGACGGCCCGCGCCGCGGTGGACGAACTCGGCACCGCCCAGCTGTCGGCAGCCTCCCCGCACACCATCTGAGCCCTTGAGGACGAGCACGCGTGTACAGCCGCAAGAATCAGCGTGATCTCACGCGCACCGAGAAGAAGCGCCTGGTCGACGCGATCCTGGAGCTCAAACGATCGGGTCGCTACGACGACTTCGTCAGCATGCACCGGGAGTTCTACGTCACCGACGCCGAGAGCAGGCCACGGCCCGCCCACATGACCCCGTCCTTCTTCCCCTGGCACCGCAGATACCTCCTGGAGTTCGAGAAGGCGCTACGGGCGGTCGACCCCCGTGTGTCGATCCCCTACTGGGACTGGACGCGGGACAACACGGCGAAGGCGTCCCTCTGGGCGGAGGACTTCCTCGGCGGCAACGGCAGACCGGGTGACCGGCAGGTCATGACCGGACCGTTCGCCTACCGGCAGGGGAACTGGCGGATCCGCGCCGGAGTGACCGACGACCCCTTCCTGCGCCGCAACTTCGGCTGGCCCTCCGCGCCCGTCGCACTGCCCCGGCCGGCGGACGTGGAACGTGCGCTGCGCGATCCGGTGTACGACGCCGCGCCCTGGAACAGCGTCAGCACCACGGGTTTCCGTAACAGGATCGAGGGGTGGGGCATCAGGGGCGGCCGCGGCGTGTCCAACCACAACCAGGTGCACCGGTGGATCGGCGGCTCGATGGCGGGCGCCGCCTCGCCCGACGATCCCGTCTTCTGGCTGCACCACGCGTTCATCGACCTGCTGTGGGCCCGCTGGCAGAAGGCGCATCCGCGCTCCCGCTACCTGCCGGCCCGCGCGCTCCCCGCCGACGACCCGCAGCACGACCGGATCTTCGCGTACGACCGGCCCATGCCGCCGTGGGACGTGGCGCCCTCCGAGCTCATGGACCACACCCGGATCTACCGGTACGCCTGAGCGCTGCCTCCCGAAACGGGGCCGGGCCTCCTCCCTCCGCGCACACGACGCGGAGGGAGGAGGCCCGGACGGAGCCTGGGGCGATCAGTGGCCGTAGCCGTACTCGCCGTTGTCCTCGTGGCTGTCCGACACGTTGGCGCAGGTGTTGCCGAACGCCGGGTTCAGCAGGGCGATCACGTTCACCGTGTTGCCGCACACGTTGACCGGGATGTGAACCGGCACCTGGACGGCGTTGCCCGAAAGGACACCGGGGGAGTGGGCCGCGACGGCCTCCGCCCCGGCGTCGGCGGCAGCCATGCCGGCACCGCCGGCGATCAGGGCACCGGTACCTGCCATGACGGCGGCCACCTTCGAGATACGCGACATCAGTTCTCCTTGAGAGGGTCGGAGCCGGCCGCCGAGCGTGCGGCCGGTATGCCCTGATCAACGCGATATTCGACAGACGGTAACGGATCGCCGCAAAACTCACCATCACGGCTCAACTCAGACCGATGAAGGCGGCCCCGGCCGCCGGCAGCCCGCTGAGCCGGCCGCGCCAGTCCCGTGCTGCGGGAAAGCGGGATCTCACCGTCTCCGCCGCCCGGTCCCGCACGTCCACCTGTGTCTCGCGCAGCCGCAGCAACGGTTCCAGCGCCGGGCGGGCCAGCATCAGGCGCCGGTTGACGACCGGCACGGGACACCAGTGGTTCTTGTACTGCTCCGACCCGCGCAGCAGGCTCAGCACACCGCGGTCCGCGCCCCCGGCCTCGCGGGCGATCTCACGCAGCAGCATCGCGGAGACATCCACCTTCGTCTCCCTGAGCCGCGGATCCGCCCCGTAGAGATAACCGCCCGTCAGCCGCGCCGTCCGGAACGACAGATCCGCGGCCACCACCTCCCCGTCGAGGAGGAACTCCCTGACCGAGGCCTCGCCGTCGCGCACCATACGACGGGTGGAGCGCACCAGATGCGCGCAGAACCGGGGCCGCAGATGCTCCGGGTTGACCCCTCTGCCGAGCCACTGGAGCTCGTGCAGCCGCAGCAGGGTGCCGACGGCGCCCGCCACCCGGTGTACGGGCGCCGTGCGGCACTCGATGCCGAGCGCGTCGATCCTGCGCAGCTTGGCCCGCGCGCGCTGGGCGCGGGAACCGGTCATCCGGCCGATGAGGGCGTCGACCGGCTCGGCGGGCAACTCCATGCAGGTCGAGTCCGCGCGGCTGCTCCGGGCACCGCCCCATGCCTCGAACAGCAGATGGGCCGAGGCGTCGGGCCGCACCTCCCGCAGGTCGACGACCGTGTGCGCGGCGGCCCGGTGGAGCCCGCGCTCCAGGGCGGTGACCGCGGCCCGGGTGTCCTCGCCGTCCACCAGGATGTCGAAGAAGTCGGAGATCGCGCCGCCCATCGGCACCAGCAGGGGCATCGGGCGGTGCGCGAGCATCAGCGGCGCCGCCCCGATCAGCCGCCCTCCCCGGCGCGCCAGGAGGACCCGGAGCCGGCCGGGAACCCCGTAGGAGAGCCACCACGAATGGAGCCACGCATGGCTCTGGAACGGCGTCGCGGTGGGGCAACGGCGGTGCAGCGCGTCCCACTCCGCCGCGAGGTCCGCGAAGTCCGGCAGGTCCCTGCAGAGGGTGACGGTGAGCCGCCCGTGTCGGTCGGTGTTCATCGCGCGAGCTCCCTCTCGACGGTTGTCCCGCCCTGGGCGGGGCCCGGCACCTGGGCCGTGACGCCCCGGCGTCCGGTGCGGGGGCGGACGAGCAGGACCAGTCCGCCGGCCAGCCCTCCAGCGCTCGCGCCCACGGCCGTACCGAGCGGCGCGGACGGGGACACGGGGTCGACGGGAGGCACGGCGTGGGAGAACTTGACCAGCTTCACACCGGTCTCCTTCGCGACGTGCCCGCTGCTGACGACCACCGCCTCCGTCACCGCGTTGGCGATGTCCGCGGCACGGTCCGGGTCGGCCGACGTGCCGGTGACCGAGATCATGGGCGAGTCGGGGGAGGTCTCGGACCGTACATGTGTGCGCAGTTCGCGCACGGGCTCTCCGGCGGCGCCCTTGGCGTACGAGAGGGTGGCGTCACTGGTGGCCAGGCGGCCGTAGGACTGCGCGTACCCCAGCGCGGCGGCCGGGTCGATGTCCTTTCCGGCGGTGACCATGGCGTAACTGGTGGCCGCGTACTCGGGCGTGGCGAGCAGACCGTACGAGAGTCCGCAGGCCGCTCCGAGCAGGACACCGGCGGGCAGCGGCAACCACCACCCGGTACGTACGAATGCGGGGCGGAGCCTGCGGAACCGTCCGCGGACGGCCGGCTGCTGCTCGGGCGAGTCGGTCATGATGGTGCTCTCTCGGTCGGTGGGACTGCTGTGGTGTCGATGGCCTGTGCGTAGACGTCCATGAGGCGCCGGCTGCTGAGCCTGATGTCGTAGTGGTCCACGGCGGGGGGTGGCGGCAGCCTCCGGGCACCGCTCTGCAGGCGGCGCCGGAGCGCGGCCGTCAGTTCCTCCGCGGGATCGCCGGATCCGATACGGGTGGCGCCCGGCACCCGGTCCGCCGGGAGGTCCTCGATCGCGGGGCAGGCCGCGTACACGACCGGCAGCCCGGCCGCCAGGGCCTCGACGACGGCGAGACCGAAGGACTCCTCGCGGGACGCCGAGACGAACGCGTCGACGGCACTGAGCACCGCCGGGATGCCGGGGCCGGCCCCCGAGGTGCCGCACTCGCCGAGGAACCTGACGCGGCCGGCCACCCCGAGCCGGGCGGCGAGAGCGCGCAGCGCCTCGGCCTCCGGCCCGTCCCCGGCCAGGACCAGCCAGGCACCGGGGAGGGCGGCGACCGCACGGATCAGCACGTCGAAGCATTTGCCGGGAACCAGCCTGCCCACGCCCCCCACCACGAACGCCGCGTCGGGAAGGCCCAGCAGGGCCCGGGTGGCGTGCCGTCGAGCGCTGTCGAAGCGGAAGGCGGCCACATCGACGCCGTTGGGGACGGTGTGGATCCGGGCGGCCGGCACCCCCCAGTCGCGCAGCCTGCCCGCGACGGTGTCGGAGACCGCGACCGTCGCCGCCCCGAGCCGCTCGGTGCGCAGATAGAGCTCCCTGGTGGAGCGGGTGAGCGGCCGCCCCTCGATCTCCGCGCGGCCCAGCGAGTGCTCCGTCGACACCACGGTGGTCCCGGCGAGGCGAGCCGCGATCCGTCCGTAGACACAGGCCCGGTAGAGGTGCGTGTGCACGAGGTCGTACGAGCCGCGGCGGATGAGCCGGGCGAGCCGGGGTACGGCGCCGAGGTCCCGGTTGCTCCGCATCCCCAGGTCCCGGACACGGACACCGTCGGCCCGGAGCCCTTCCGCGACCGCACCCGGATTGGTGAGCGTCACGACGTCGCAGCGCACCGGCAGATGCCGCAGCAGCAGCCGCAGCTGCTGCTCGGCACCGCCGATGCCGAGGCCCGTGATGACGTGCAGTGCCCTCACCCGGCGTCACCCGGCCGGCCGGCGCGGGGGGAGCGGTGCCGCAGCCGGTGCCGTACCTCCTTGGCCAGCAGACGGGCGCCCCGGTCGGCGTGGCTGACATGCGTGCGGGGAAGGGCGAAGGGTCCCGACAGGGAGCCGGGGACGAGGGCGCATCCGTACGCGTATCCAGCCTTCCGCACGGACTCGGCCACCCGGCGGTCGGCCGTGCCGTACGGATAGCAGAAGCCGGACGGCGCCTGCCCGGTGACGCGCCGCAACGCCTCCCGGCTGCCGTGCGTCTCCTCGCGGAGTTCGGCGTCCGAGAGCGCCGTCAGATCCCGGTGGAGCATTCCGTGCGAGCCGATCTCCATACCCGCCGCGGCGACGGTACGGACGTCCTCCTCGGTCAGCAGTGGCCTGCGCGGGCCGAGCGGATCCCAGTCGTTGGAGCCGCCGGGCCGTCCGGGCAGGACGAACACGGTCGCGGTGCAGCCGTGGGCGCGCAGTACCGGGAGCGCCTCGTCGAGGAAGTCGGCGTACCCGTCGTCGAAGGTGAGCCCGACCAGCCCCTGCTTCCCGGCGGCCCGTGCGCGCAGCAGCGCCGCGATCCCCACGCCGGTCAGCCCCCGGCGCCGCAGCCAGGTGAGCTGCTCGTCCAGACGGGCGGCGGAGACGGTGATGCCGTACGGATCGTCCGTGGGGTCGCTCACCGAGTGATAGGTCAGGATCCACGGCCGGGACCCGGCCGGGAGCGTCCGGGCGGGGGGCGCCGAGGTGTCAGCGGTCATGAGGGAACCTCTGTCGGATGAGTGCCAGCAGGTGAACGGCTTCCGGGGCCCGGAGAACGAGCCCGGTGAGCAGGAACGCCACGGGGACGAGCAGACAGCCGGCCGCCAGACCCGGCAGCGGTCCCGGCACCAGCTCCGTGGCCAGCCGGCCGCCGGCCGCCGCGACCGCCGCCGCGACCGCCGGCCGGGCGAGGGAGAGGGCGACGGCACCGGGCCGAACGGCCACCGCCCGGGAGCCGAGCCCCAGCAGCATCAGCAGGGCAGCCGTGCTGATGCCGACGGCATTGGCGGCGGCGATGCCGTCGACACCGAAGGGGCCGGTCAGCAGCACCCCGGCGACGGTGGTGACCAGGAGTCCCGCACCCATCGCGCCGAGCGGGTACCAGGTCGGCCGGCCGGCCGAGAAGAACGGCCGGCACAGGGCGCCGACCAGTGTGTGGCCGAGCAGGCCCAGCGCGTAGACCCGCATGACACCGGCCGTGGCGGCGGTGTCCGCCGCGTCGAAGGCCCCGCGCTGGAAGAGGACTTCGACGATACGGGGCGCGCAGCCGAGCACTGCCGCCGTGCCCAGCAGCACCACGGTTCCGGCCAGCGCCAGATCGCGTTCGACCCGCTGCCGGGCACCCTCTCGGTCCCCGGCCGCCATGGCCCGCGCGACGACGGGGAAGGTCACCGTGCAGATCATCATGGAGAGCACCATCGGCAACTGCGCGACCTTCTGCGCGTAGTTCAGATGGGAGATGGCCCCCTCCGGCAGGGACGACGCGAGGAACCGCTCGACGAATACCTGCGACTGACGGCTCACCACGAACAGGACGACCGGTGCCAGGACCGTCGCCCCGAGAAGGGCGGTACCGGAACCCCGCTCCCTGGCCGCGCGCTTCCCGCGCCGCGCGGGAACCAGCCGCAGGAACGTGGGCAGCAGGGTCAGGACCATCAGCAGGCTGCCGACGGCGACCCCCGCGGCCGCGGCGCGCACCCCCCAGACGGAGTGCAGCGCCAGCGTCATGCCGATGATGCCGGCGTTGTACGCGATGTAGACACCGGCCGGCGCCAGGAACCTGTTGTGCGCCCGCAGCGCCGCGCTGAAGTACCCCGTGACGCCGAAGGTCAGGACCGTGACGGCCGTCAGGCGCGTGCAGTCCACCGCGAGCCGGGGGTCGTCCAGCCCGGGAGCCAGGACGGCGACGGCCCACGGCGCCCCCCAGACCAGCAGCCCCGCGGCGCAGGCCAGTGCGGCGAACAGGCGGGGCAGTGTGTCGGCCACCAGGGCGCGGACCGGGTCCTGGGCGTGGCCGCCGGCCGCACGCCGGGTCAGGGCCAGGCTGAACGCCGGCACGAGCAGCAGCGCCATGCCGTCCTCGATCAGCAGCGTGGCCGCCATCTCCGGGACCGTCCAGGCGATCAGAAAGGCGTCGCTGGCGTGGCTGGCGCCGAAGAGCCGGGCCAGGGCCTGGTCGCGGAACAGCCCCAGCAGCGCGGCGATCACGGTGAGTCCGGCGGCACCGCCCGCCGCCCGGGCGAGGAAGCGCCCGGGCCGTACCGGCACCTCCCGCGTGGACGTTCCCGTGGCCGTCGCCTCCGTGGCGGTCCCGCTCACGCGTCGGTCGTCCTCTCCGGCCCGGCCAGCGCCCACCATGCGGCGAGGCCCAGCACGATCCCGGTCAGGACGGTCGAGGGGCCGCCGATGTCCGCGTACAGGAAGTCGACCGTCTGCCAGGTCATCAGCCCGACGGCGGCGAGACCGCAGTCGACGGCCGCGGCCCCCCGGGCCCGCGCGAGCACCAGCCTGCGCACCCCGCCGGCCAGGAGCGCCGCCCAGGAGCCCACCAGCGCGGTGAAGCCGATAAGCCCCTGCTCGCTGAGCACCAGCAGATACATGTTGTGAGGGGAGAGCAGCGGCTGCTTACGGAACTCCTGGCCGGCCCCCGCGGTGTCGCTGCCGGCCGAGAGCCCGATCGAGGCGTGCCCGTCACGGTGGGCGGGAAAGCCCTTCAGACCGACACCGGTCGCGGGCCGCTCCCGCCACATCCCCGCCGCGGCGGCCCACATGGCGTAGCGGTCGTTGACCGACCGGTCGGGGGCGCTGGTCACCTCGGTGATGCTGGTGAGCCGCTGCGAGATCATCTCGGACCCGACGCCGAAACCGCCCACCAGGACGACTCCGGCGGCGACCAGCACCGCCAGCGCGCGGACGGCCTGCCGGAGCCCGGTCAGCACGATCACGGCGAGGGTCCCGGCGGCCGTCGCGATCCACGCTCCCCGGCTGAAGGAGAGCGTGAGCGGGACGAGCAGCAGCGCGGCGGTCACGGGAGCGTACGACCTCAGCCGGCGCGGTGTGCCGACGGGGGTGCGGAGCGCGTACGCGGCTGCCGCCACCAGGCCGTAGCCGACGACCGTGGCCATCCCCATCACATCGCTGGGGCCGAACGTGCCCACAGCGCGGATGTCCTCCCCCATGTAGGAGGCGCCGGTGCCGGTGACGTACTGGTGCACCCCCGTCGCACCCTGGACGACCGCCAGCAGGACGAGTGCGCCCGTGACGGCCCGGAACCCCGCGGCGTCCCTGACCAGCAGAAGGACGGCGGCCGGCACGAGGACGAAGATCTGCAGGTACCGCACGTACCCCGGCAGGGCCGCCGCCGGGTCCGTGGCGGTGACCGTGGCCAGGGCGAGGCCGACGGCCGGCAGCCCCAGTACGACCGCCGCGGCCGGCGTGAGCGGGCGCCGCCGCAGGAACAGCAGACGGCCCACACAGACGAGGACGGCCACCCCCGACACGAGATCGGCCGCGGGCACGCCCGCCACCGTCCAGGGTGACGCCTCGTCGGCCGGGAGGGCCACGAGCAGGACGGTCGCGATCAGCGGCAGCAACGGCCGGCGGTCGCGCCACCCGCGCGGGGGCGCCTGCTGCCGGTCGGCCGCTACGACGGGCGGTGAGGCCACGATGAGGGTCACGGGTCAGCTGCCTCCGAGCCGGAACACCGAGCCGGCCGTGCGCACCAGCACGCACAGGTCCTGCCAGAGCGACCAGGTCTCGATGTACCGGTTGTCGAAGCGCGCCCGGTCCTCGATCGAGGTGTCGCCGCGCAGGCCGTGCACCTGGGCCAGTCCCGTGATGCCGACGGGCATCCGGTGCCGGGACCGGTAATGGGGATGCGCGCGGCTGAACTGCTGGACGAAATAAGGGCGTTCGGGGCGCGGCCCGACCAGGCTCATGTCGCCGCGTACGACGTTCCACAGCTGCGGCAGCTCATCGAGCGACGTCCGGCGCAGCAGCCTCCCTACGCGGCTCATGCGCCGGTCCGACGAGACGTTCCACCGGGTGGCCGACTCGTGGGCGTCGGCCGGGCGCAGCGTGCGGAACTTCAGCAGGACGAACGGCCGCCCGTATCCGCCGATCCGTTCCTGGCGGAAGAGGACGCCGGGGCCGTCGCACAGACGCACGGCCAGCGCGCAGGCGGCCATCACCGGGGACGCCACGACCAGGGCCACCATGGCCAGGACGGCGTCCATGACCCGCTTCACCCGGTGAGCCACCGGGCGGTGCGGTCCGGCGTGGAGCGCGTGGGCCGCGAAACCCCACACATGGTCCGGCCGGGGCGTCGTCCGGTACCGGACCGCGGTCGCCTGATCGGTGATCAGCCACATCCGGCAGCCGTGCCGCGCGAACAGGGCGAAGAGCTCCGCCCCGTCGGGAGCGGCCTCCGGAGGGGCCGTGAAGACGGCATGCCGCACGGAGTTCTGCACGACCGCGCGGCCGGCGTCCTGCACCGACGTCAGGACGGGCAGCGGGGCTCCGCCAGCGGGCGTGTCCGCCGTCCCGTCCCCGGCCGGACCGGTTCCCGCCACCCGGCCGACGGGCCGCATCCCGTACCGCGTGTGCTCCTGCAGCACGGCGACGACCCGGTCCGCCAGCGGACCGTCGCCCACCACCAGGGCGGACCGCGGATTACGCGCGGCCGACCACAGCCGGGACCGGTGGACCACGGCGCGTGCCCCGCAGCTCACCACGGTCTGGAGGCCGGCGGCGCAGCCGAGCGCCGTCCACCCGGCGGTGAGGCCCGGGTCGTACGCGGACGTCGCCTCGGCGACGACGTACCACTGCACCACGGACAGCCCCGCCAGGGCGGGCAGTTCGGCCAGGGCCGAGGGGGAGAGCCCGGTCCGGTACAGCCCCCGGTACGCGTTGAGGAGCAGTTGCGTGGCCGCCTGCAGAAGGGCGACGGCCGGCGGCCAGGGCCCGGGTGCGATCAGGGCCACGGCCAGGCCGAGCGCGAGCACGTCGGAGGCCAGGAGCGCGGCCGGGGCCCGGCCTCGCCGGCCTCCCGCGACCCGTGGGGCCGGGGTGTCCTCCCCGCCGCTGCGCGGCGGGCGGATCGCGGTAGCGGCGCGCCGTACGGCGGTTGCCTGGGCGGCTCGGGGGACAGGTGCACTCTCCGTCGTCATCGCTCGGTGCGCTTCCTCGTCGTGGGGCGGGGCTGGCCGACAAGTTCCTCGTAGAGGCGCAGGACCGCTCCGGCGGTCTTCGTCACGTCGAAGACCGCCCGGGTGCGGCTCTGCGCGGTGCGGCCCAGTCGCGCCCGCAGCGCCGGGTCGCCCAGCAGCGTGGTGAGCGCCACCGCGAGAGCCGCGGGGTCCCCGGGCGGTACCAGGCAGTGGGGGAGGTGGCCGGGTGGCAGGCTCTCCCTGGCGCCGTCGACATCGGTCAGCAGGACCGGGGTGCCGCAGGCCATCGCCTCGAGGGGCGCCAGCGCCATGCCCTCCCAGCGTGACGGGAGGACCAGCAGGTCGGCCGCGTGGATCCAGGGCCGCACATCCGCGCTCTCGCCCGCGAACAGAACACCGGGGGGTGCGGTGCGGCGCAGCTCGTCCCCGTGGGGCCCGTCGCCTACCAGGACCAGCCGCGCGCCACCCGTCGCCGCCGTGCGCCAGGCCCGCAGCAGCACGTCCTGGCCCTTCTGCCGGCTCAGACGTCCGACGCACACGACCAGCGGCACGTCGGCCGGCGTCCCGTCCAGCAGCGCGAGCGATCCACGGGCCGACGCGGCGGCATCCCCGCAGACAGGCCGGAAGCGGCCCAGATCGATGCCGTTGTGGATGACCGACCAGCGTGCCGTGATGCCCGCGCGCTGCCCGGACACGCGCTCGGACTCGCTGACGCAGAGGATGCGGTCGCTCCACCGCGCCCCGAACCGCTCCCACGCCGCCGCCAGTCCGGCGGCCCGGCCTTCCAGGGCCTCGAACGACCAGGCGTGCGGCTGGAAGACCGTCGGGACCCGGCCGCGCACGGCCAGCCGCCCGGCGAGTCCCGCCTTGGCGCTGTGGGCATGGACCACGTCGGGAGCGCAGGCACGGATCAGACGGCCGGCGGTGAGGACCTCCCGGCCGAGCCGGGGGCCGGGGCCCCGGTCCGCGGGCCAGGAACACACCCGTGCCCCGGCGGTGGACGCGCCGGCCGCCAGGGCGCCGTCCGGCGGGCAGGCCACGACGGGCCGCAGTCCCGCCCGCACTTGTGCCGCGACGAGGTCGGTCACGACCCGTGCGACTCCTCCCTCCACCGGCTGGACCAGGTGGAGGACTGTCAGTCGACGTTCCTCGGTGCAACTCTTCTGCAGCACGCACGGCTCTCTTTCACATGCCCCCGAAGAGCCGGTTCGGGTAAACACCGGCGGCAAGGAATATGGCGGCGGAGATCAAGTGGGTAAAACCGAACTGCACTGTGGCAGACCATGCGTGGGAAAACACGTATGACTCGCGCTCGTGTCGGGGTGGATTACCCCCGGTCACGACTCCGGCCATCTGTTCCTCGATTTCCGCGGCGTGTCAGACGGCTATGACTGTCCCTGCCCACCGCTGTGCCGCATGATGGCCGAGCTGTGCGTCTTCGCTCCCCAGGGAGTATTCCGACGGCGTATCCCCGGGGGTTCCGGATGCGTCAGTCGTTAAAGCGCCTCAATTACCGTCCCGTTGGTCCCGGAATTCCGGACGCCCGTGTTCCGGCTGTCCGGCGCGGCATTCTCCGGGCCCGGCGTCTTTTCCCCGCGAACCGGCCGGCCATGGCGGAACGGTCCCGGGATCCGCCGTGTGCCGTGTCCACTGCCGGGTAGGCCGTGTACCCGGGTGTGCGGCCGAGGAGGCAGTATCGGGTACAACTCGTGATGATCGTCCGCCCGGTGGCGGTCCGCGAACGGCCGATGAGGACAGAGGAGAATCGATGGTTCACGAACGGGCCGGTCAGCCGGCGCAGCCCGGAGACCTGGTGGACGTGGCACGGCTGGTGACGGCCTACTACACGCTCCACCCGGACCCGGGTGAGCCCGGCCAGCGGGTGGCCTTCGGGACGTCGGGGCACCGGGGATCGGCGCTCGCGGCCGCGTTCAACGAGGACCACATCGCCGCCACCACCCAGGCCATCTGCGACTACCGGGAGCGGCAGGGCACGGACGGGCCGGTGTACCTCGGGGCCGACACCCACGCGCTCTCCGAACCCGCCCGGATCACGGCCGTCGAGGTGCTGGCCGCCAACGGTGTCACCGTCCTGATCGACAGCGACGACGGCTACACCCCCACCCCCGCCGTCTCGCACGCGATCCTCACGTACAACCGGGACCGCGGGAGCGGCCTCGCGGACGGCATCGTCGTCACGCCCTCGCACAACCCGCCCGCCGACGGCGGCTTCAAGTACAACCCGCCGCACGGCGGCCCTGCCGGCTCGGACGCCACCTCCTGGATCCAGGACCGGGCCAACGCCCTGATCGAGGGCGGGCTGAAGGAGGTCCGGCGGATCCCCTACGCCCGGGCACTCGCCGCCGACACCACCGGACGGCACGACTTCCTGACCGGTTACGTCGACGATCTCCCGGCCGTCCTCGACCTGGACGCCGTACGCGACGCCGGAATCCGGATCGGCGCCGACCCCCTCGGCGGAGCCTCGGTCGCGTACTGGGGGCGGATCGCCGAGCGCCACCGGCTCGATCTCACGGTGGTCAACCCGCTCGCCGATCCCACCTGGCGCTTCATGACGCTGGACTGGGACGGCAAGATCCGCATGGACTGCTCCTCGCCCCACGCCATGGCCTCGCTGATCGAGCGGCGCGACGCGTACACCATCGCCACCGGCAACGACGCGGACGCCGACCGGCACGGCATCGTCACGCCGGACGGCGGGCTGATGAACCCGAACCACTATCTGGCCGTGGCCATCCGCTACCTCTACTCCCACCGGGAGAACTGGCCGGCCGCCACGGGCATCGGCAAGACCCTGGTCTCCTCCTCCATGATCGACCGGGTCGCCTCCGACCTGGGCCGGCAACTCGTGGAGGTTCCCGTGGGCTTCAAGTGGTTCGTCGACGGGCTGTTCGGCGGCACCCTGGGATTCGGCGGAGAGGAGTCCGCCGGGGCGTCCTTCCTGCGTCGCGACGGCAGCGTGTGGACGACGGACAAGGACGGGATCCTGCTCGCACTCCTCGCCTCGGAGATCACGGCTGTCACCGGCTCGACCCCCTCCCAGCACTACGGTGAACTCACCGCCCGGTTCGGCGATCCGGCCTACGCCCGGATCGACGCCCCCGCGACCCGTGAGCAGAAGGCGGTGCTGGCCAGGCTCTCCCCGGAACAGGTCACCGCGGGCACACTGGCCGGTGAGCCGATCACCGCCGTGCTCACCGAGGCGCCCGGCAACGGCGCGGCCATCGGCGGGCTCAAGGTCTGCACCGACAGCGCGTGGTTCGCGGCCCGCCCGTCCGGCACGGAGGACGTCTACAAGGTGTACGCGGAAAGCTTCCAGGGCGCCGAACACCTTGCCAGGGTCCAGGACGAGGCACGGGCCCTGGTCTCCGACGCGTTGGGTGCCAAGGGCTGAGCGGCCGGGCGGGCGTGCCCGGCGCGCCCGCCTCCTCGGCCGGCGCGGGCGCCTGTGTCTCTCACGCGTCCGGGACGGTGTGCTGGACCTGGCGGAGGAAGGCGGCGTTGTCGGGCGTCCGGCGGATCTTGTCCAGCAGCGCTTCGAGCGTGGACTGTGCGTCCCTCGACCGCAGCGCCCGCCGCAGCCCCCGTAGGGCGGCCAGTTCTCCCTGGGGCAGCAGGAGTTCCTCCCGGCGGGTGCCCGAAGGGGTGATGTCGACCGCGGGGAAGACCCGCCGGTCCGCGGACGCCCGGTCGAGGCGGAGCTCCATGTTGCCGGTGCTCTTGAGTTCCTCGAAGAAGTAGTCGTCGGCGCGGGAGCCGGTGTCCACCAGCACGGTCGCCAGAATGGTGAGCGAACCGCCTTCCTCGGCGAGCCGGGCCGCCCCGAACAGCTTCTTGGGGCCGGTGAGCGCCGACGCGTCCACGCCGCCGCTCAGCGTGCGCCCGCCCGCCCCGGCGCTGTTGTTGTGGGCGCGGCACAGCCGGGTGAGGGAGTCGAGGAGGATCACGACGTCGCGGCCCTGCTCGACGAGTCGCTTGGCGCGCTCCACGGCGAGGTCCGCGAGCGCGATGTGCTCCTTGGCGGGCCGGTCGAAGGTGGAGGCGTACACCTCTCCGCGCACGGAGCGGCGCATGTCCGTGACCTCTTCGGGCCGCTCGTCCAGGAGGACCACCATCAGGTGGCACTCGGGGTGGTTGACGGCGACCGACGCGGCGATCTGCTGCAGGAGCACGGTCTTGCCGGTCTTCGGAGGCGCGACGATCAGGCCGCGCTGCCCCTTGCCGACGGGGGAGACGAGATCGATGATCCGCGGAGCCGGGCCCCCGTCCGGCCTCTCCAGGCGCAGGCGCTCCCGGGGGTGGAGCGGGGTGAGGTCACGGAAGTGCGGCCGGTCCCGGAGTTCGTGCGCCGCACGGCCGTTGACGGTGTCGACGCAGGACAGGGCGCGAGGGCGTTCGCACGTCCCGTCGACCACATCGCCCTTGCGCAGGCCGTACCGCCGGATCAGGGCGGGCGGCACCTGGACGTCGTGAGGTGAGGGATGGCCACCGTCGGTGCGCAGTACGCCGTGTCCGTTGTTCGTGGTGTCGAGGACACCGACGGTGCGGACGGGCTGATCCTGCCGGATCACGGGGCGTTCGAGTGTGCTGGTCATGGCGGGTCCTTTCGCGGACATGGCGAATGAGGGGTCCGGCGAAGGCGAGGCGGCGGAATCACGCCTCGTACGACGGGCATGAGAAGCCCGGACCGGACGGAAGAGATGGTGCGAGAAGCTGGATCGCCGGTCGTCGAAGGACGGGCGCGACAGCGGGAGAGAAGCACCGGCGCCCGATGCGGGCGTTCACGTGTGCTGACGGAAACGTACCATGCCGGGCCGATGAGGGGGAAGGGACGGCCCCGGAGGTCTCCTCGGCCCCGGGGACCGACAGGGCCCGGCTGGCGCTCTGACCGGGAAGGTTCGCCGAGGCGGCAGCTTCGTCTCGATAGTCTGCACGGCGTGATCAACTCATACGCACGTTCCGACGATGCTGCCGTCGCGATAGCTGGGGCCCGGGCTGGCGCGGACGTGGTCCGCAAGATGTACGGGCAGCGGCTCAACCGCATCGACAAGGGTGCTGGGGACTTTGCCACCGCTGCCGACGTGGAGGCCGAGCAGGCGATCCTTGGCGTCATCCGTGCCGCACGGCCCGGTGACGCGGTGCTCGGCGAGGAAGGCGGGCAGCAGGGCGCCGCCGACGCTGTGCGCCAGTGGTTGGTGGATCCCCTGTGCGGCACGCTGAACTACGCCGTCGGTAATATGCTGGTGGCCGTCAACGTAGCGCTGCGCGACGGAGCGGCGGCGGTGGCCGACCCTTTCAGCGGCGAGGTCTTCTTCACCGACGGGGAGACCGCCTGGGTGCGGCATGACGGAACCGACGATGCCCTGCTGACGCCCTCGCCCGCTACCCGCTTGGTAGATGTCAACCTGGATCCGCCGTTCCCCGGTGCACCCGGATTCCGGGCTGTGGATCTGCTGGCCCACCCTGGATTCGTGGAGCGCTTCCGGCCTCGGGTCGTGTCCACGACCCTGGCGTTGGCCTGGGTCGCCGCCGGCAAGCGTGCCGCGTACGTCACCGATGGCGGTGACCTCTCCAGGAGCGTGCACTTCGCGGCCGGCATTGCTCTGTGCCGGGCTGCTGGCTGCGTTGTCACCGGGATCGACGGTGACCCGGTCGGCGAGGCCGGTCGTGGGCTTGTGGTGGCCGCCGACGCCAGGACCCACGCACTGCTGATGTCGATGCTGCGCAACCGAAGCTAGGGCTGTGAGCGCTTGGGTTTCGCCGGGCTGGGTCAGGCTGCGACCTGGAGGGGCCTGCCGCCCCAGCGGCTGCCCTTCTCGCCGCGGATTCGGGCACGTTCACGGGGTTGAGCTGCGCGGAGGTCCGGGTGGTGGGCGTTGGCGTTGCGCCAGCGCATCCGACCTCCCGGACGACTGCCCCCGGCGAATCTTCCCGGTCGGAGCACCAGCGAGGGCGGACGCCCGGCGGGCGGACCCGGCCGGGCCGCCTCCGAGCGATGGAGGCGGCCCGGGGCCCGGCTCTCAGACTTCCCCGCGGAACGCCCGCAGGAGCTGCCCGGCAGCCAGAGTCGCCGTCAACTCGCCCCCACGGACGCGCTGTTCCAGCTCCGGCGCGAGCGTACGCACCGCGGGATGGCTGCGCAGACTGTCCAGCAGTTCGTCGCGGACCATCACCCAGGTCCAGTCCACCTGCTGCTCACGGCGCTTGGCCGACAGCCTCCCCGTGGACTCCAGGAGCGTTCGGTGCTGCTCCAGCCGCTCCCACAACGCGTCCAGGCCGGTCGATTCCCTGGCGCTGCACGTCAGCACCGGGGGAGTCCAGACGGCGTCCACGGGGTGCATCAGGCGAAGCGCGCCCGCCAGTTCACGTGCCGCGGAGCGGGCGTCGCGCTCGTGCGGGCCGTCGGCCTTGTTGACCGCGATGGCGTCCGCCAGCTCCAGGACACCCTTCTTGATGCCCTGCAGCTGGTCGCCCGTACGCGCCAGGGTGAGCAGCAGGAAGGTGTCGACCATGTTGGCGACCGCCGTCTCCGACTGTCCTACGCCGACCGTCTCGACCAGCACCACGTCGTAGCCGGCGGCCTCCATCACCACGATGGACTCGCGGGTCGCCTTGGCCACCCCGCCGAGGGTCCCCGCGGTGGGGGAGGGGCGTACGAACGCCCGCTCGTCCACGGCCAGCCGCTCCATCCGCGTCTTGTCGCCCAGGATGGAACCGCCCGTACGGCTGGACGACGGGTCCACGGCCAGCACGGCGACCCGGTGCCCGAGTCCCGTCAGCATGGTGCCGAGCGCGTCGATGAACGTGGACTTCCCCACGCCCGGCACCCCGCTGATCCCGATGCGCCTGGCCCGGCCCGAATGCGGCAGCAACTCGCTCAGCAGCCGTTGCGCCGCCGTCCGGTGATCGGGGCGGGTGGACTCGACCAGGGTGATCGCGCGCGCCACGAACGCGCGCTTCCCGGCGAGCACACCCTTGACGTATGCGTCGGTGTCGATGATCCGCGCCATCCGTCAGCGGCTCACAGCTCGTGGCCGAGCGCGGCACCGAGCCGCGTGACCAGATCGTGGGCGGCGTCCGGGATCACGGTGCCGGGCGGGAAAACCGCGGCGGCACCGGCCTCGTGCAGCGCCTCGACGTCCTGCGGCGGTATCACCCCGCCGACCACGATCATGATGTCCTCCCGGCCCTCGGCGGCCAGCTCCTCGCGCAGTGCGGGCACGAGCGTGAGGTGACCGGCGGCGAGCGACGAGACGCCCACGACGTGCACGTCCGCCTCGACCGCCTGCCGGGCGACCTCACCGGGCGTCTGGAAGAGCGGGCCGACATCGACGTCGAAGCCCAGGTCGGCGAAGGCCGTCGCGATCACCTTCTGTCCGCGGTCGTGACCGTCCTGGCCCATCTTGGCGACGAGGATGCGCGGACGCCGCCCCTCCGCCTCCTCGAAGGCGTCGACCAGTGTGCGGGTGCGGTCCACGGACGGGGACTCTCCTGCCTCTTTGCGGTACACCCCGGAGATCGTACGGATCTGGCCCGCGTGCCTGCCGTACACCTTCTCCAGCGCGTCGGAGATCTCGCCGACCGTGGCCATGGCCCGGGCGGCGTCCACGGCCAGCGCCAGCAGATTGCCTTCGAGGCCCGGCCCCGGATCCCGCTCCGCCGCGGCCGTCAGGGCGCGCAGGGCGGCCTGACAGGCCGTCTCGTCGCGCTCCTCGCGCAGCCGGCGCAGCTTCTCGATCTGCTGGGTGCGCACCGAGGAGTTGTCGACCTTGAGCACGTCGATCTTCTCGTCGGTCTCCACCCGGTACTTGTTCACGCCGATGACGGGCTGGCGCCCGGCGTCGATCCGGGCCTGCGTGCGGGCCGCGGCCTCCTCGATCCGGAGCTTGGGGATGCCGGCGTCGATGGCCTTGGCCATGCCGCCGGCCGCCTCGACCTCCTCGATGTGCTGCCAGGCCCGCGCCGCGAGGTCGTGGGTCAGCTTCTCCACGTACGCGCTGCCGCCCCACGGGTCGATGACCCGGCAGGTGCCGGACTCCTGCTGGAGCAGCAGCTGGGTGTTGCGGGCGATCCGCGCCGAGAAGTCCGTCGGGAGGGCGAGTGCCTCGTCGAGCGCGTTGGTGTGCAGTGACTGCGTGTGCCCCTGGGTCGCCGCCATCGCCTCGACGCAGGTGCGCGTCACGTTGTTGAAGACGTCCTGGGCTGTGAGGGACCAGCCGGAGGTCTGTGAATGGGTGCGCAGTGAGAGGGACTTGGGGTTCTTCGGGCCGAACTCCCTGACGAGCCTCGCCCAGAGCAGCCGGGCCGCCCGCAGCTTCGCGATCTCCATGAAGAAGTTCATGCCGATCGCCCAGAAGAACGAGAGGCGCGGCGCGAACGCGTCCACGTCCAGGCCCGCAGCCTGTCCGGCCCGCAGGTACTCCACCCCGTCGGCCAGGGTGTACGCCAGCTCCAGATCGGCCGTCGCGCCGGCTTCCTGGATGTGGTAGCCGGAGATGGAGATGGAGTTGTAGCGGGGCATCTTCTGGGAGGTGAACGCGAAGATGTCGGAGATGATCCGCATCGAGGGGCCGGGCGGATAGATGTAGGTGTTGCGGACCATGAACTCCTTGAGGATGTCGTTCTGGATGGTCCCGGCCAGCTTCTCGGGGGCGACCCCCTGCTCCTCCGCGGCCACGATGTACAGGGCGAGTACGGGCAGCACCGCGCCGTTCATCGTCATCGACACCGACATCCGGTCCAGCGGGATGCCGTCGAAGAGCTGGCGCATGTCGTAGATCGAGTCGATCGCCACGCCCGCCATGCCGACGTCACCCGTCACCCGGGGGTGGTCGCTGTCGTAGCCGCGGTGGGTGGGCAGGTCGAACGCGATGGACAGGCCCTTCTGCCCGGCCGCGAGGTTGCGCCGGTAGAAGGCGTTGGACTCCTCGGCCGTCGAGAACCCGGCGTACTGCCGGATCGTCCAGGGCTGGTTGACGTACATCGTCGGGTACGGGCCGCGTACGTACGGCGCGACACCCGGATAGGTCCCGAGGAAGTCGAGCCCCTCCAGGTCCCGTCCGGTGTACAGCGGCTTGACCTCGATGCCCTCCGGGGTCTCCCAGAGCAGCTCGTCCTCGGACCGGTCGGCCGACTCCTTCACCGCGGCCCGCCACCGGTCCTCGGAGACCTCGGCGGGGGGCTCGCCGTTCAGTGCGATGCCGGAGAAGTCCGGTACGGGGGTCCCGGCGGAGACCGTGCGGGTCTTGGGGGTCTGCATCACGCCACTCCCATGCGGTCGAGTTCGGAGGAGAGGACGGAGACCACGTCGCAGCCGGCGAACACCTGCACATCGGCCCCGGTGTACTCGCCGGGCCGTCCCGCGAGGAAGATCTGTTCGGCGCCGGCGGCCCTGAGAGCCGAGGCGACGGCCTCGCCCTGTTCGGCGTAGAGCGGGTCGGCCGAGCACAGACAGGCGATCGTCGCCCCGCTGGCCGTGAAGGCCTCGGCGGCGGTGGACGCGTCCACCGAAGCCGGTTCGTGGACCGGCTGGATGCCACCCGACAGGAAGAGGTTCGCGGCGAAGGAGGCCCGGGCGGTGTGCACCGAGGCGGGCCCGAGTGCGGCGATGAACACCTTCGGCCGGCTGCCGGTGGCCGCGAGGTGGGCGTCCGACCTGGAACGCAGCACCTCGAACGCCTCATCGCGCCTGACCTCGGGCAGCCCGCCGCCCCGCTGTGCGGCGGGCAGGGGCTCACGCTCCACGGGACGCTCGTCGAGGGACGGGAATTCACTGACCCCGGTCACCGGCTCCTTGCGCCGGGCCAGATCCCTGCTCCTGGCCGCCCACGTGGCCGCCAGCCGCTCCCGCACCATGCCGGACCGGAGAGCGGCGGCCTGGCCGCCGGCCCGCTCGACATCCTGGAAGAACGCCCAGGCGGCAGAGGCGAGTTCATCGGTCAGCCGCTCGACGTACCAGGAACCGCCCGCGGGGTCCGTGACCCGGGCCAGATGCGACTCCTCCATCAGGATCGTCGAGGTGTTGCGGGCGATCCGCCGGGCGAACGCGTCCGGCAGCCCCAGTGCGTGATCGAACGGCAGTACGGTGACGGATTCGGCTCCGCCGACGCCCGCGCCCAGGCAGGCCAGCGTCGTCCGCAGCATGTTCACCCACGGATCGCGGCGCGTCATCATCACCGACGAGGTCACGGCGTGCTGCCGCTGAGCCCCCGCGTCCGGGGCCCCGCAGACCTCGGCGACCCGGGCCCACAGCCTGCGGGCGGCGCGCAGTTTCGCGATCGTCAGGAACTGGTCGGCCGTGGCCGCGTACCGGAACTCCAGCTGCGCGCAGGCCTCCTCGACGGAGAGTCCCGACGCCGTCAGCGCCCGGAGGTAGGCGACACCGGTGGCCAGCGAGAGCCCGAGCTCCTCGGCGGCCGAACCGCCGGCCTCGTGGTACGGCAGCGCGTCCACGGCCAGGGACCGCAGCCCGGGATACTCATGGGAGCACAGCCGCGCCCAGTGGACGGCGTCGCTCAGCTCCGGGTCCGCGCCCGTGCGCGCGGCCTGCCCGAGCGGGTCCACCCCGAGGCTGCCCCGTGCCGTCTCCTTCGCCGTGCCCCGGACCTCGTAGAGCCCGAGCAACTCACGGACGGCGGGCCCGGGATCGGCGCCCGCGTCGAGTACGACGGGAGCCAGGTCGAGATGGACGCCATCGAGTGCGCGGGCGAGGCCGGACACCGGAACCCCACCCGTCCCGCCGACGGCCAGCCAGAGCGACGTGACGCCGTTCTCCAGGTCGCCGAGCACGGCCTCGTTGAGGCGCACCGGGTCGGCCAGCGCGTGGCGCTGGCGCACGTCCCAGCCGTCCGTGGTGTTCCCCGTCGGCCTGCTGCCCCGGGTGAAGGGCGCGAAGCCTGGCAGACCGGGGTCCGCCGACGCATCGGTGGAGGTGTACAGGGGGCGGACTGTGAGCCCGTCCCCGAGCGCGGTGGACAGCGCTTCCTCGGCGGCCGAGCCCGTGACTTCCTTGCCCGACTTGCGCAGTACGCCTTCGACAAGGCTCTGCCACTGGTCGTGGGAAGGGTCGGGGAACTCGGCGGCCCGGGAAAGCCCGTCAGCAGGCAGGACCGTCATGCTCAGATGCTAGGTCAGCACTCCGGAGAGCAGCAGGGCTACTTGCTGTGACCTTGCACTCTCCGAAATGTGCCGGATCCGCTGGGTGGTGCTGCCTTGTCCGGGGATCCCGGACCCGAGGAGCGGCCCCCCGCCGGCACCCCGGCCGGCGCGGGGGCGCGCAGGTCAGGCCCCGACGTAGGCGGCCAGGTGCTCGCCGGTGAGGGTGGAGCGGCCGGCCACGAGGTCGGCCGGTGTGCCCTCGAAGACGATCCGGCCCCCGTCGTGGCCCGCGCCCGGCCCGAGGTCGATGATCCAGTCCGCGTGCGCCATGACGGCCTGATGGTGCTCGACGACGATGACCGACTTGCCGGAGTCGACGAGCCGGTCGAGCAGACCGAGCAACTGCTGGACATCGGCGAGGTGCAGACCCGCCGTCGGCTCGTCGAGGACGTAGACACCGCCCTTCTCGGCCATGTGGGTGGCGAGCTTGAGCCGTTGCCGCTCGCCGCCGGAGAGCGTGGTGAGCGGCTGGCCGAGGGTCAGGTAGCCGAGCCCCACGTCGGCGAGCCGGACGAGGACGCGGTGCGCGGCCGGCGTGCGCGCCTCCCCGGTGCCGAAGAACTCCTCGGCCTCGGCCACCGACATCGCCAGCACCTCGCTGATGTCCCGGCCGCCGAAGCGGTATTCGAGGACCGACGCGTCGAACCTCTTGCCCTCGCAGTCCTCGCAGGTCGACGTGGTGCCGGCCATCATCCCCAGGTCGGTGTAGATGACGCCCGCGCCGTTGCACGTGGGGCAGGCACCCTCGGAATTGGCGCTGAACAGCGCCGGCTTCACGCCGTTGGCCTTGGCGAACGCCTTGCGGATGGGGTCGAGCAGTCCGGTGTACGTGGCCGGGTTGCTGCGCCGCGAGCCCTTGATCGGGCTCTGGTCGACCGACACCACGTTCTCGCCGGCGGGGACCGAGCCGTGCACCAGTGAACTCTTGCCGGAACCGGCCACGCCGGTGAGGACGGTCAGCACCCCGAGCGGGATGTCGACGTCGACGTCCCGCAGGTTGTGAAGCGACGCCCCGCGGATCTCCAGCGCGCCGGTGGGCTCGCGCACCGACTCCTTGACGGCGGCCCGGTCGTCGAAGTGGCGGCCCGTGACGGTGTCACTCTTACGCAGGCCCTCGACGGTCCCCTCGAAGCAGACGGTGCCCCCCGCCGTACCGGCGCCGGGGCCCAGGTCGACGACATGGTCGGCGATCGCGATCGTCTCCGGCTTGTGCTCCACGACGAGCACCGTGTTGCCCTTGTCCCGAAGGCGCAGCAGCAGGTCGTTCATCCGCTGGATGTCATGGGGGTGCAGGCCGATGGTGGGCTCGTCGAAGACGTAGGTGACGTCCGTGAGGGAGGAGCCGAGGTGACGGATCATCTTGACCCGCTGCGACTCACCCCCCGAGAGCGTGCCCGCCGGACGGTCGAGCGAGAGGTAGCCGAGACCGATCTGCACGAAGGAGTCGAGGGTGTGCCGCAGCGCCGCGAGCAGGGGCGCTACCGACGGCTCGTCGAGCTCGCTCACCCAGGTGGCCAGATCGCTGATCTGCATCGCGCAGGCGTCGGCGATGCTGATCCGCTCGATCTTCGACGACCGGGCGGCTTCGCTGAGCCGGGTGCCGTCGCACTCGGGGCAGGTGGTGAAGGTGACCGCGCGCTCCACGAACGCCCGGATGTGCGGCTGCATCGCCTCCTTGTCCTTGGACAGGAACGACTTCTGGATCTTGGGGATCAGCCCCTCGTAGGTGAGGTTGACGCCGCTGACCTTGACCTTGACCGGCTCTCCGTACAGGAAGGCCCGCAGTTCCTTCTCGGTGTACTCGCGGATCGGCTTGTCCGGGTCGACGAAGCCCGACTGGGCGTAGACCTGCACGGTCCACTGGCTGTCCGACTTCCAGCCGGGGATGGTGAACGCACCCTCGGAGAGCGACTTGGAGTCGTCGTAGAGCTGGCTGAGGTCGATGTCGGAGACCGAGCCGCGGCCCTCGCAGCGCGTACACATGCCGCCCGTGCGGTGGAAGGTCGCCTTCACGGTCTTGGTCTTCGCGGCACCGCGTTCGACGGTGATCCCACCGCTCGCCCGGACCGAGGCGGTGTTGAAGGAGTACGCACCGGGCGGGCCGATGTGCGGCTTGCCGAGCCGGCTGAAGAGGATGCGCAGCATCGCGTTGGCGTCGGTGGCGGTACCGACCGTGGACCGCGGGTCGGCCCCCATCCGCTGCTGGTCGACGATGATCGCGGTGGTGAGCCCTTCCAGCACGTCGACCTCGGGACGCGCCAGCGTCGGCATGAAGCCCTGTACGAACGCGCTGTAGGTCTCGTTGATCATCCGCTGCGACTCGGCGGCGATCGTGCTGAACACCAGGGAACTTTTGCCCGAGCCGGAGACGCCCGTGAACACCGTCAGCCGGCGCTTCGGGATCTCGACGCTGACGTCCTTGAGGTTGTTCACGCGCGCGCCGTGCACGCGGATCAGGTCGTGGTTGTCGGCAACATGCGGCGCGGGCGGCTGCCTGTCCGTCCTCGTGGCCATGCTTGTGGTTTCTCCATCTGTCACGCGGGCCGCCTGCGCGGTCCCCGGCGGCGTCACCGGCGCGTCGCGGCAACGGTCGTTGTCTATCAGAGGACGGTCCCGTCCCGGAGCGGAATCAGCTGCGGGGCTGGTTGAAGCGCAGCATGCCGCCCTGTCGGCACAGGAGGCGTAGCGCCTTGTCGTGGTCGTCGACGGCGATGAAGCAGGTCGAAAGGCTGATTTCCATGCGAACAACGCTACGGGCGGCGGAAAGCTGCCGCTTCTCCATTCCTGACCGGTCTCGTGAGGATCTTGGCGACACAGGCCGGTACGGCGGCGCCCGCGTCATGGGGGCGGGCCCGGGAGGCGCTCGGGCTCTCACCGACGAGCTCGGTGAAGCCCGAGCTGAACGACCCCGGCGACGTACAGCCGACCGCGAAGCAGACCTCCGTCACCGTGAGGTCGCCCCGCCGGAGCCCCGTGTCCGCTCTGCCATCTCTTTTCACAGTGCGTAACGGATTGCCCGAAGTTAAGCTGCTGTCGATCCAGAACCGCAGGGGAAGGACGCACCATGGCCGTGGGACCCGTGGAGTATCTCGTCGTCACCTTTCCCGGCGGCCGTTTCTCCGACGCGATCGCGCCCGTACTGGCCGACGCCGTCGGATCCGAGGCGGTACGCATCCTCGACCTGGCCTTCGCCCGCAGAGGCGCGGGCGGAACCCTCGAGTACGTCGAGCTGCGGGAGATGGACCCCCAGGGGCTCGTGCCGTTCGCACCACCGGGCGACCGGGATGGCGGGCTGCCACGGATCACGGATCTCGATGTGCTCCGGCGTCTGCCCGAGGAGAGTTCCGCCGCGCTGATCGTGTGGGAGGACCTCTGGTCGGTGCCCCTCACCCGGGCGGTCCAGGAGGCGGGTGGCCTTCTCCTGGCGCACGAGCGCGTGCCGGCGGACGGCGGGGACGATGTCATCACGCTGCTCGAGAGGCTCGCCGATCTGAAGCAGCGGGGCGTCCTCACCGACGCGGAATTCGCGGCACAGAAGACAAGGATCCTCGCCGACTGAACTCCCCACCGGTGTCCCGGTACCTCACGTCCCTTTGTCGATATTCGCACGCCGTGCGACGTTGATTCCGACCTGCAGTCTGTCGGGAAAGAGGCAGTTCATCGTGCAGACCGCCCGGGCCGTCCCCGCCTCCACCGTTGTCAACCTGCGCGATCTGGGCGGCATCGCCCTGGGGCGCCACCGCCGCCTGCGCCAGGGAATCCTGCTGCGCTCGGGCCAGCTGAGCGAATTCGACGCGGAGCACGACATGGCCGTGGCCGCGCTCGGCATCCGCACCGTCGTCGATCTGCGTACCGCCGACGAACGCCGATGGGCGCCGGACCGGCTGCCGACGGGTGCGAGGCTCTTCGTCGCCGACGTCCTCGGCGACGACCCGGGCGTGACGCCCGCGCGGCTCAAGGCGCTGCTCAGTGACCCGGTCGGAGCAGCCGGTCTGCTCGGCGGCGGGAAGGCGGAGGAACTGTTCGCCGGGACCTACCGCAGGATGGTCCTCTCGCCGGGCGCGGCGGCCGCCTACCGTGCCTTCCTGGACACCGTCGCGGATCCGCGCGCGAGACCACTGCTCTTCCACTGCGCGACCGGGAAGGACAGGACGGGCTGGGCCACCGCGCTGCTGCTGATGATGGCGGGCGCCTCCCGTGACGTCGTACGCGCCGAGTTCCTCGCGGTGAACCGCGCGGTGCGCGCCGCCTTCGGGCCCGCGGTGCGGCGCTTTCTCGACGAGGGCGGCGACCCGGACATCGCCTCCGCCGTGATCGAGGCCAGGCCCCGCTATCTCGAGGCGGCCCTGGACGCGATGGACGAGCGCTGGGGCGGACTCGACGGCTATCTGGGCAAGGCGCTGCGCCTGCCCCCGGCAGTGGCCGAGCGGCTGCGCGCCGAGCTGGCCGTCCCGGCCTGACCGTTCCCCCCGCGCCCGGCACGGCGGACCTGCCCCGGACATGGGGCGGCCCGGCGCCGCGTCCGGGGGACGTGGGGCCGGGCCGGTGCGCGGTAGCCGCGCCGCTCAGATCTTCAGCAGTTGCTCGCCGATGTCCCGGTAGCGCTGCAGCGCTATGCGCAGCTCCTCCGTCTGGGCCTCGGTGTCCTGCTCCTGCCAGCTCGCGCGCAGGAGGCGCCGGCGTTCCGCGAGGGCCTCGGTCAGGCCGGAGACGATCCGGTCGAACGTGGCGTCCGCCTCCTCGACCGCCCGGCGGGGGCTCTCGACGAAGTCCGTGACCGCCTGCTGCATGCGCAGCGCCAGCCTGTCCTGGTCGTCCCGGGGGACCAGCGGTCCGGTGGCGGCGGTCCCGGGGTGGCCGGTCCGCTCGGGCCGTGGCACGGCGGGGGCCGCCCGCGGAGCGGGCGGAACGCTGAGATCCCCCGGGCCTCCGCCCCGCGGCTCACGGTTCACGTTCTCCCCGGCCGTGAGCCCGGCCGCCGTCGCCGGGGCTGCGTCCCGTGCGGATCCGGGCGTCCTCGCGGACGTGGTCCCCGGGGCGTCGACGGGCGGGGGCTCCGTGGCGGAGACGGGATCGGTCGTGTGCTCGGTGCGGTTCGTCATGCTGCTGTACTGCCTTTCGCCTCGTGCCGGCCCGTCCGGGCCGGCTCGGCCGGTGCGTCCCCGAGAAGGACGTCGAAGAGGGCCCGGGACTCGATCAGGGCCTTCCTCATCTCCTCCGTACCGCCCTGGCCCCGCACGGCCGTGTGCACCCTGCGGTAGCCGTCGACCTGCTCGGCGTGGTGGACGGAGAGGGCGGCCGTCTGCTCCTCGAAGCTGTCGCCGCCCGGGAAGCCCCGGTCGTGCGCCAGCTGTGCCAGGAGCGCGTCGGCTTCGACGACCGCCTCCCTGGGGGAGTCGATGAACTGTTCCTGTACCTCTGTCCAGCGGCGGGCGTACGCCTCACGGGCTTCCGGCCGCAGGGGCCGCTCGGACAGCGAGCCGTGCAGCTTCACCCGCTCGGAGAGCTCGTGCTCGGCCGCAGCGGTGTCGCCGTCGTGACGGGCGACCGTCCGGTCGTACTCGGGTCCGAAGCGGTGCCGCAGCCCACGCCCGCCGGTCCTACGGCCACGGACGACGAAGAAGAAGGCGAGCGCGGCCACGAGGACGACGGCAACGATGATCACCACGGTCGTCATGGCCGACGCTCCCGTCGGTTCGCGGTCGGTGCGTCGTGCTGTTTCACTCTCGTCAACCCCTTCCGGTTCGGGCCCGGTTCGGTGTGGTGCCCGGGCTGGGTGCAACAGGCGTGTACCCCCTGGGAGCCGTTCATGCGGAAACGCCACCGGTATCCTGGAACCCGGCGGACCTGGACGTGTCCGGCCGACGCGGTTCCGTCCGGGACGAGTTGCGAGAGGGGCGTGCGGTGACCGAGCGCAAACCAGCAGGGGTCAGCTTCGAGACCTGGGTCGACCGGCAGATTCGCGAGGCCGAGGAGCGGGGGGCCTTCACCGACCTCCCGGGTGCCGGCAAGCCGATCCCCGGCCTGGAGAGGCCGTACGACCCGATGTGGTGGATCAAGGCGAAGATGGAGCGTGAGGGACTGTCGGCGCTCCCGCCCTCGCTGACGCTGCGGAAGGCGGCCGAGGACGCCCGGCTGGAGGCGTCGCAGGCGCGGTCGGAGGCCGAGGTCCGGCGCATCCTGGCCGAGACGAACGAGAGGATCCGCGAGGCGCTCGCCAGGCCTCCGGAGGGGCCGCCGCTGAACCTCGAGCCGTTCGACATCGACGCGATCGTGGCCGAGTGGCACGCGGGACGAAGCGTGCGCTGACCATCACGCAAACTCCCGGCGCCCGAAGTGCGTAATACTCACCACATGAGACCGAGTACTACGGACTGGTCCGCCACCGTCCGCGTCAGACGAGCCGTCGCGCGGGACGCCAAGCGGCTCACCCGTCTGGTCACCAGGTCACGCGCCTACGAGGGCCCGTACGCGCCCATGGTCGCGGGGTACAAAGTCGGCCCCGACTACATCGAGGCGAACGTCGTCCATGTCGCCGTGGACGCGGACGGCCGCGTGCTCGGCTTCTACGCCTTGGTCCTCTCCCCTCCCGAGCTCGACCTGATGTTCGTCGCCGACGACGCCCAGGGACGGGGTGTGGGGCGCCTTCTCGTCGCCCACCTGTGCGACGAGGCGCGCCGTGCCGGTGTCGCCGCCGTGCGTGTGGTCGCCCACCCGCCGGCCGAGGGCTTCTACCGCAGCGTCGGCGCCGAACGCACCGGCACCGTCGCGGCCCGCCCTCCCGCGGTGATGTGGGACCGGCCCGAGCTGACGCTGAGGACCGACGGCGGTCCCTGAGCCGGACGGCCCGGCCCCGGTCACGGACCGGGGCCGGGCCGCTCACCCGCGGCGGGCGGCGGAGACGGTTACGACCAGCCGCCGTACGGACGGGTGATGATCTCCATCCCGTGACCGCTCGGATCGGGGAAGTACACCCCGCGCCCGCCGTCGTTGTGGTTGATCTCGCCGGGGTGCTTCTTGTGGGGGTCGGCGTAGTACGTGATCCCCCGCGCCTGGATGCGCTCGAAGGCCGTGTCGAACTCCGCCTCCGAGATCAGGAACGCGTAGTGCTGCACCGTGATCGATTCAGAGGGAACGGTCGCGAAGTCCAGCGTGACGCCGTTCGCGAGGACGACCGGGATGAAGGGTCCCCATTCCGTCCCGACGGTGAGACCCAGGATGTGCGCCAGGAACTCGGCGGACTCGCGGTTGTCCCGGCTGTGGACGATGGTGTGATTCAACTCGACAGACACTGTGGAATGCCTCCAACAGGCATCTCACGGGCTACCTCCACGCCTCACCCGGCCGGTGACCGACGCGCGATGCCGTACGACGATCCTAAGCGAGCAGTCACTCTGCGTCGAGGTCTGGCCCTTCGGCTGCGCTCTTGCCGCCCTTCCCGTCGCTTATGTGGTGGTTTCCCGGGCGGCTGCCACCATGGAGAGCACCGGCCGGGCGAGCCGCCGGCCGCCCTGACCGGCCGCCCGGGCAGGGCGGGTGGGCCAGGATTCACGGCCGCGCCGCGGGGCACCAGTACCACCTCTACGAGGTGGGGAGGCATCCATGGGACAGGGACCGGTGGGCGGCGGGAGCGGTACGAACCCCCGCAGCGGACGCCACGAGAGCGACGAGGAGCGGGCGGACCGGCAGTGGAGCGACCTGCTCCAGGAACTCCGGGTCGCGCAGACCGGGGTGCAGATCCTGTTCGGCTTCCTGCTCGCGGTGGTCTTCCAGCCCCGCTTCGCCGATCTGCCCACCGTCGACCGGAACATCTATGTCGTGACCGTCATGCTGGGGTCCGCGACCGCAGCCACGCTGATAGGGCCCGTGTCGTACCACCGGCTGCTCACCGGCCGCCGGATGAAGCCGCAGACGGTCACCTGGGCCTCCCGCATCACGAAGCTGGGGCTCGGCCTGCTCTTCTGCACGATGTGCAGCACGCTGCTGCTCATCCTGAGGGTGGCGCTGCACAACGTGGCGGCACTGTGGCTGGTCGGCGGAATGGCTTTGTGGTTCCTGGTCTGCTGGTTCGTGTTCCCGCTCTGGGCCATCGCCCGGGACAACGGCCACCGGCCCGCCGGGGGAGAGGCCCCGGACCCCCGGGAGCAGGGCCGCGGGGACGACCCGCGTGCCTGACCTCCTCAGTCCTCGTCCACGCCGGCGGGGCCGCGTACGTCCGTCACGGTGAAGAGCCCGCCGTCCGGGTCCCTCAGCGTCGCCTCGTCGCCGTACCGCACGTCCCGCCGTTCCACGACGGTCCCGCCGTTCCGCTCCGCCGCCCGGACGGTCGCGTCCACGTCGGGGACCGGGAACTGCACCTGCCAGTGAGGACGCACCTGGGGGTCGGGAGCGGCCTCCACCGCGCCGGAGCTGATCCGGGCCAGCGGGCGGCCGTTGCAGCGTACGAGCACCTCTTCCTTCACGTATGCCACCTCGCAGCCGCCGGGCTCCCCGCTCTCCCAGCCGAGGACCTCGCCGTAGAAGATCGCGGCGTCGAAGGCGTCCCTGGTGCGCAGCCGCAGCCAGGCGTGCGCCCGGTTCCCGGACGGCGCGAGGGTGGCCGCGCGGCCCGTCCACTCCCAGACGCCGAAGGACGCCCCGTCCCGGTCGGCGGCCAGGACCGCGCGTCCCTGCCCGACCGTCAGCGGGCCCACGGCCACGGTGCCGCTGCGCTCCCGGATGCGGCCCGAGACGACACCGGCGTCCCGGACCGAGAAGTAGGGCATCCAGGCCACGCCCACCTGATAGGCGGACGCGACCGCGCCGATGCCGGCCACCGGCACCCCGTCGGAGCGCGCCATCAGGAAGTCCCGGCCCAGCGGGCCGGGACGGAAGGTCCAGCCGAGAACGGCGCCGTAGAAGCGCCGCGCGTCCTCGAGATCGCGGGTCACCAGATGGACCCAGCAGGGGGCGCTCGCACCGCTCAGCACTGCCGGTTCCGGCGCGCCCCGCGGATCGCTAGGAGTCATGGTCCACTGCCTTATCGGTTCTGCGGCATGACTTCTTCGGTGCCGCGCGGCCAGGACCAGCCTCAACCGCCCGGGCGACTCCCGCAACACGCGACGGCCGCGGTCACACCCCGCCCCGGGGTGGCGCGTTCGTGATGTCGAGGAACACGTGCTCCGCCTCCGGCCAGGTCCGGGCTATCGACCGCTTGATCCGGACGGCGACCCGCTCGACCTCCTCGCTGTCGATGCCGGGCGCCAGGTCGATCCTGGCCGCCACCAGCACCGAGTCGAGACCGAGGCCCATGGTGAACAGGGCCGCGACGTTGTCGATCTCGGCCTGGGACGCGAGGAGCTCCTCCACGCCCCGGCGCAGCTCCGGCTCGGCGGACTCCCCGATCAGCCGGTCGCGCGCGTCCCGGCCGAGCCGGAAGGCTACGTAGACCAGCAGCAGGCCGATCCCCAGCGAGGCCGACGCCTCCCACACGACGTCGCCCGTGACCAGGTGCAGCACCATGCCCGCCATGGCGAGCAGCACACCCAGCACCGCCGTGCTGTCCTCGGCGATCACCGTCCTCAGCGCGGGGTCATGGGCCGCGCCCTTCTCCCCGCGGAGCTGGAGCAGGGCGCGGACCAGGGAACCGCCCTCCGCGAGGAAAGCGACCCCGAGGACGATCAGGCCCACGGTGTACCCCTCGGGTGACTCCTGCTCGTCCCGGCCCAGTGCCTCGAAGCCCTGGAAGAACGAGAAACAGCCTCCCACGACGAAGATTCCGACCGCCGCGAGCAGCGACCAGAAGTAGCGCTCCTTGCCGTACCCGAAGGGGTGATGGGCGTCGGGCGGGCGGCGGCTGCGCCTGAGCGCGGCCAGCAGGAAGACCTCGTTCACGCTGTCCGCCACGGAGTGGGCGGCCTCGGACAGGAGGGCGGGGGATCCCGACAGGAGTCCCCCCACCCCCTTGGCCACAGCGATGACGAGGTTGGCGGCCAGTGCCACCAGGACCGTTATCCGGGTCCTGCGGTCGGACTTCGACCGGTTCATGTCCCCCCCTTCGTCGGCGACGCCGTCAGTCGCGCGGGCGCTCGGGGTCGGGGCCGGTGTCCGGGGCGTTGTCGGGCGGGATCACCTCGTTACCGCGGTCACTGAGTTCGTACGGCGTCATGGCCCGGCCGTTGTCGGGGAACCGGTCCGAGCTGTGCTGTCCGGTCTCCTGGATCTCCGTCCGGTGCTCCGGACGCGGCGGCTGTTCCTCGGGGAGCGGCGGCCGTGACTCCTTGTCGCGGCGCCTCATCCCGAGCCAGAACCCGCCGATCAACAGCAGCACCACGAACAGGCCGACGACGCCGACGATCACGCCTACTGCTCCCGGCCCCTCGCCGTCGCTGGTGCTGGCGAGCGATTCCCATACTCCGTTCGTTACGTCCATGCATGGCGCATACCCCGGGGAGTCGATCACAGACAGCCATTGACATGAATTCATGTTTTATGGCGATGTCACCGTAAATGAGTTTCGTATGGTTCAGATCGGCTACACGATGATGACCGAGCAGGCAGGCCCCCGCGCCCTCGTGCGGGACGTGGTCGCGGCGGAGGAGGCCGGCTTCGACTTCTCCGTCACCTCCGACCACTACTTCCCCTGGCTGGCTTCCCAGGGACACGCGCCTTATGCCTGGTCGGTCCTGGGAGCCGCCGCGCAGGCAACCTCCCGGATCCCGTTGATGACGTACGTGACCTGCCCGACCACCCGCTACCACCCCGCGGTGGTCGCGCAGAAGGCGGCGACGCTCCAACTGCTCGCCGAGGGCCGTTTCCGTCTCGGGCTCGGTTCCGGAGAGGACCTCAACGAACACGTCGTGGGGGCGGGCCGGCCCTCCGCCCACGTCCGGCTGGAGATGCTCGAAGAGGCCGTACAGATCATCCGCGCCCTGTTCGACGGTGGCTACGTCAACCACCACGGCACCCACTTCGACGTGGAGAACGCCACCCTCTGGGACCTGCCCGACGAGCGTGTCCCCATCGGCATCGCGGTCTCCGGGGAGAGGTCCTGCGAAATCGCGGGCACCCTGGGCGACCTGGTCATCGCGACCGAGCCCAAGAGCGAACTCCTGAGCTCGTTCGACCGGCACGGCGGGGCCGGCAAGCCCCGCGTGGGACAGGTGCCCGTCTGCTACGACACCGACAGGGACGCGGCCGTCGCCCGCGCCCACGACCAGTTCCGCTGGTCGCTGGGCGGCTGGAAGGTCAACTCGGAGCTCCCCGGCCCCTCCGCCTTCGAACAGGCGACCAAGTTCGTCCGCAAGGACGACATCGCCGGAGCGATCCCGTGCGGCTCGGACGTCGAGGCGTTCGTCGAGGCCGTACGCCCCTACCGCGAGGCCGGATTCACCGAGGTCGCCCTCGTCCAGATCGGCGGGGACCACCAGCAGCCCTTCATCGAATGGGCCCGGAGCACGCTCCTGCCGGCGCTCCGCGAGCTGTAGGCGCCGGGGGGCGGCACACGACGCGGGCGGGGCGATCACGTTTCCCCGCCGCACACCGGGTACGAGATCTTTCGCGGGCCTGCCCGTCGGACCGCCGCTCGTGTCGCCGACACGGAGCCGTGGGGCGAGCCTGGAGTCAGTCCCCGGACCGCTGGAGGAAATGCGATGGGAGCAGGCAACCCGCTCGGCCGCTGGCCCGTGTTCCGGCAGCTGACCGGCGGTGACCCGCTGGGCAGAGGCAGGGCGGTGGTGTCGCGGGAGACGGAGGAGACCCGGCCCCGCACGGCCACGGCGGACCGCGTCGTCCGGTCCGTCTGCCCTTACTGTGCGGTGGGCTGCGGCCAGCAGGTGTACGTCAAGGACGACCGGGTCGTCCAGATCGAGGGCGATCCGGACTCACCGGTCAGCCGCGGCAGGCTGTGCCCGAAGGGCTCCTCGACGCTCCAGCTCACCACCGGCCCGGCCCGCCGCCACCAGGTGCTGTACCGGCGCCCCTACGCGGCCGACTGGGAGCCGCTCGACCTGGAGACGGCGATGGACATGGTCGCGGACCGTGTCGTCGAGACCCGTCGCAGGACCTGGCAGTGGGAGCACGAGGGACTCCGTACGGCCCGGACCCTGGGCATCGCCAGCCTCGGCGGCGCCACCCTGGACAACGAAGAGAACTACCTGATCAAGAAGCTCTTCACCGGGCTCGGCATCGTGCAGGTCGAGAACCAGGCGCGGGTCTGCCACAGCTCCACCGTGTCCGGCCTCGGCACCTCGTTCGGCCGCGGCGGAGCGACCACCTTCATGCAGGACCTCCAGCACGCGGACTGCATCATCATCCAGGGGTCGAACTTCGCAGAAGCCCACCCGGTCGGCTTCCAGTGGGTGATGGAGGCGAAGGCGCGCGGGGCCCGGATCATCCATGTGGACCCGCGCTTCACCCGCACGAGCGCACTCTCCGACCTTTTCGTGCCCATCAGGGCCGGCAGCGACATCGCGTTCCTCGGCGGCATCATCAACCACGTCCTCAGCGAGGAGAAGGACTTCCGGGAGTACGTCCTCAACTACACCAACGCCGCCACACTGGTCGGCGACGACTTCAGGGACACCGAGGACCTCGACGGAGTCTTCTCCGGCCTGGACGAGGAACGGGGCCACTACGACCCCCGCACCTGGCAGTACCGGGACACCGAGGTGCAGGCGCCCTCCGGCGACGTGGACGAGCAGTACGGGGACCGCGCCGGCGCCGACGACGCGCACGAACGGGTGCACTCCGCGGCCGGGTCGGAGACCCACGGCTCGGGAGGACCCCAGGCCCACGCATGGCCCCCACGTGACGAAACCCTTCAGGATCCCCGTTGCGTCTACCAGATCCTCAAGCGTCACTACGCCCGCTACACCCCTGAGATGGTCGAGGAGATCACCGGGGTGAGGCGCGACGTCTTCCTGGAGGTCTGCGACGCGCTGACCTCCAACTCCGGACGGGAGCGGACCACCGCCTTCGCGTACGCCGTGGGCTGGACCCAGCACACCACCGGCGCCCAGTGCATCCGGGCGGCGAGCGTCCTCCAGCTGCTCCTCGGCAACATCGGACGGCCGGGCGGCGGCATCCAGGCCCTGCGCGGCCACGCGTCGATCCAGGGGTCAAGCGACATCCCGACCCTCTTCAACCTGCTGCCGGGCTATCTGCCGATGCCGCACGCCCACGCCCACGAGGACCTCGACGCGTTGATCCGGGCGACCCGCACCGACAAGGGCTTCTGGGGCAACACGCGCGCCTACTTCGTCAGCCTGCTCAAGGCCTACTACGGCGACGCGGCCACGGCCGAGAACGACTTCTGCTTCGACCACCTGCCCCGGCTCACCGGCTCCCACGGGACGTACGAGACGGTGATGGCGCAACTGGCGGGGGAGTGCAAGGGCTACTTCCTCATGGGGGAGAACCCTGCCGTCGGCTCCGCCAACACACGCCTGCAGCGGCTCGGCATGGCCCAGCTCGAATGGCTGGTCGTCCGCGACTTCTCCCTCATCGAGTCCGCCACCTGGTGGCAGGACGGCCCGGAGACCGAGACCGGCGAGATGACCACCGGGGAGATCGGCACCGAGGTCTTCTTCTTCCCGGCGGCCGCGCACACCGAGAAGTCCGGCTCCTTCACCAACACCAACCGGTGGCTCCAGTGGCACCACGCGGCCGTCGAGCCCGAGGGCGACGCGCGCAGCGACCTCTGGTTCACCTACCACCTGGGCCGGCGCATCAAGGAGCGCCTCGCGGCGTCCGCCGATCCGATGGACCGCGCCGTCCAGGACCTGACCTGGGACTACCCCGTCGACGGGGCGCTCGACGAGCCGGTGTCGGCAGCGGTCCTGGCCGAGATCAACGGGCACGGCCCGGACGGCGCCCCGCTCTCCGCCTACACCGAGCTCAAGGACGACGGTTCGACCCGGTGCGGATGCTGGATCTACTGCGGGGTGTACGCCGACGGTGTCAACCAGGCCGCCCGCCGCAAGCCCCACACGGAACAGGACTGGGTGGCGGCCGAATGGGCCTGGGCCTGGCCCGCCAACCGGCGCATCCTCTACAACCGGGCCTCGGCGGCACCCGACGGCAGCCCGTGGAGCGACCGCAAGGCCTACGTCTGGTGGGACGACGTCGAAGGCCGCTGGACCGGGTACGACGTCCCGGACTTCGTCCCCGACCGCGCCCCCGGCCACGTACCCCCGCCCGGCGCCGAAGGGCCCGACGCGCTGCGCGGCGACGACCCGTTCATCATGCAGGCCGACGGCAAGGGCTGGCTCTACGCCCCCTCCGGCCTGGAGGACGGCCCGCTGCCCACGCACTACGAACCGCAGGACTCGCCCTTCGTCAACGCGCTCCACCCCGCGCACTCCCGCTCGCCGGTCAGGCACCTGCACCCCCGCGAGGGCAACCGCTACCACCCGAGCGGCGACGAACCGGGTGCGGACGTCTATCCGTACGTCGTCACCACCCACCGCCTCACCGAACACTTCACGGCGGGCGGGATGAGCCGCTGGTCGCCCTATCTGTCCGAGCTGCAGCCGGAGTTCTTCTGCGAGGTGTCGCCGCTCCTCGCCTCGGAGAGAGGGCTGGAGCACGGCGGCTGGGCCACGATCGTCACGGCGCGCAACGCCGTCGAGGCCCGCGTCATGGTGACCCGCCGGATCACGCCCCTGACCGTTCGCGGCCGGACCGTGCACCAGATCGGCCTCCCCTTCCACTGGGGACCCAACGGCGTCTCCACCGGTGACGCGGCCAACGAACTGGTGGCCATCGCACTCGACCCCAACGCCCTGATCCAGGAGGACAAGGCGCTCACCGCCGACATCCGGCCCGGACGCAGGCCCAGGGGACCCGCACTGCCCGAGCTCGTCGCGGAGTACCGCCGCCGGGCCGGGATCACGGAGACCACCGGAACGCAGGAGACGCCGTGAGGAACAACCTCTTCAGCGGGCCCGAGCCCGACCCGGCGGGCGACGCCGGACACGAGAACGCCCCGCCACGCGTGGGGTTCTTCACCGACACCTCCGTCTGCATCGGCTGCAAGGCGTGCGAGGTCGCCTGCAAGGAGTGGAACGCCCTCCCCGAGGACGGGCTGTCGCTGACCGGCATGTCGTACGACAACACGGGCGGCCTGGGCGCCTCCACCTGGCGCCACGTCGCCTTCATCGAACAGCCCGTGCCCGCCGGACGTACGGAACTGCCGCTCGTCGAGCCGGACCCCGGAAAGCCCGACGACACGTCCGGCGTCCGGTGGCTGATGTCCTCGGACGTCTGCAAACACTGCACCCACGCCGCCTGCCTGGACGTCTGCCCGACCGGATCACTGTTCCGCACGGAGTTCGGCACGGTCGTCGTCCAGGAGGACATCTGCAACGGCTGCGGCTACTGCGTGCCCGCCTGCCCCTACGGCGTGATCGAGCAACGGCCCGCGGACGGCCGGGCGTTCAAGTGCACCATGTGCTACGACCGGCTCGGCGCCGGGCAGGAGCCGGCCTGTGCCAAGGCCTGCCCCACCGAGTCCATCCAGTTCGGGCCGCTCGACGAACTCAGGGAACGCGCAGCCCTGCGGGTGGAGCAGCTGCACGGGGCCGGAGTCACCGAGGCACGGCTGTACGGCCACGAACCGGACAACGGGGTCGGGGGAGACGGGGCGTTCTTCCTCCTCATGGACGAGCCCGAGGTGTACGGCCTGCCCCCGGACCCCGTGGTCACCACCCGGGACCTGCCGGCCATGTGGCGTCACGCGGGGATCGCCGCACTGTCGCTGGCCGCGGGAGCCGCCCTCTCCTACGCCCTTCCCGCACTCACCCCAAGGAGCGGCCGGACATGACCAGCAGCACGGCCGGCAAGGGGGCGGACCGCGCCCGGCCCACCTCCTACTACGGCAGGCCCGTCATCAAGGCACCGTCGTGGTCCGCCCGGGACATCGCCGGATACTTCTTCCTCGGCGGACTCGCCGGTGCCGGTTCCGTCGTCGCCGCCGGAGCCCAGCTGACCGGCCGTGACACCACCGCCAAGGCCCTGAAGGTGTCCTCCCTCGCGGCCGTCAGCCTCTCCGCGGCGGCGCTCGTCCACGACCTGGGCCGCCCGTCACGGTTCCCCCACATGCTCCGCGTCTTCAAGCCGACCTCCCCGATGAGCATGGGCTCCTGGCTGCTCTCCGGCTACGGCCCGGCGGCGGGCGCGGCCGCCCTCACCGCAGTCACCGGCCGGCTGCCCAGGACCGGTGCGGCGGCCACCGCGGCCGCCGCCGTCCTGGGACCCGTCCTGGCGACGTACACCGCGGTCCTGGCCGCCGACACCGCCGTACCGGCCTGGCACGGCGCACACCGCGAGCTCCCCTATCTCTTCGCGGCCTCGGCCACCGCCGCGGCGGCCGGAATGGCCCTGGTCGCCGGGCCCGTCCACGAGAACGCCCCGGCCCGTTACGCCTGCGTACTCGCGGCCGTCGCCGACGGCGCGGCGAGCCGGGCCATGGAACGCCGCCTCGGCACCGTCGCGGTGACCTGCCGGGAGGGCCGTGCCGGGACGCTGATGCGCGCCGCGCGCGGACTGACCGCGGCAGGCGCGGCGGCGGCGCTCGTGCTCGGACACCGCAGCCGGCCCGTCGCCGCAGGCGCGGGACTCGCGCTGCTCGCGGGCTCGGCCTGCACACGCTTCGGGGTCTTCGCGGCGGGCATCGCCTCCGCCGAGGACCCCGTACACACGGTCGGCCCCCAGCGTGAGGCCGCCGAGCAGCGCTCACAGCCCTCCCAGTGAAAGGAATCCAGGGTGAACAGCACGCAGGAACAGACACAGGAACACCAGGAGAGCGGCGATGTCGTGGTGGCGGTGACCGGCTGCCCCAAGGAGGACGCGCGCACCGTCTTCGACGTGCTGCGCCGTTCCTTCGTCTCCGACCGTCCGGCGGGCGACGCCCCGCAGGACGCGTCGGACACACGGCCCACGGTGTGGACGGCGACCGTCGACGTCACGGAGACGAAGGCCGGCCCCGGGCCCGCGCGGCTCTCCGAGCCCGTGACGGTCGAGGCGCAGGGCGGCTACTGGGCGGTCGACCGGCTCCGCAAGCAGTTGGCGGACGCGTTCACCGTCCGGCTCGTGGGAACAGCGGCGGGCGACCAGGAGCAGGAGATCCGCCTGCGGCTAGAGAGCCACCGGCCCGCGTGACGCCCGCACGAACCGAACCTGGAAGGTAACGCCTACATGGATGCCACCCCGGGGACCGTCGACGCGGATGCGGCCCAGGTGCCGACCCCCGCCGACTGTTCCACCTACACCCTGCACGTCAACGGCACGGCACGGACGCTGACGCTCGATCACCGCACCACCCTGCTGGACGCCCTGAGGGAGCACCTCGGGCTCATGGGCGCGAAGAAGGGCTGTGACCACGGCCAGTGCGGGGCCTGCACCGTGCTCGTCGACGGCCGGCGCGCCAACAGCTGTCTCCTGCTGGCCGTCGCCCAGGAGGACACCCGCATCACCACGGTCGAAGGGCTGGCCGAGGGCGACAGGCTGCACCCCCTGCAGTCGGCATTCCTGGAGAGGGACGCCCTCCAGTGCGGCTACTGCACCCCCGGGCAGATCTGCTCGGCGGCCGGCATGCTCCGGGAGGCCGAGGACGGCTTCCCCTCCCACGCCACCCCGCGGCCGGCGATCGCCGCCGGAGGGCCGGCCACGCTCGACGCGGACGAGATCCGCGAGCGGATGAGCGGCAACCTCTGCCGGTGCGGCGCCTACCCGCACATCGTCGAGGCGATCAAGGACGTGGCCCCGTGAAACCCTTCGCCTATCTGCGCCCCGCCACCGTGACCGAAGCCGTCCGAGCGGGCGCCGGACACCCCGGCGCACGGTTCCTCGGGGGCGGAACCAACCTCGTCGACCTGATGAAGCTCGGCGTGGAGTCGCCCGGCCTGCTCGTCGACGTCAGCCGGCTGCCGCTGGACCGCGTCACACGGACGGACGACGGCGGTCTCCGGATCGGCGCGACCGTGCGCAACAGCGACCTCGCCGCCCACCCCGACGTACGGAGCGGCTATCCCGCCCTCTCGCAGGCCCTGCTGGCCGGTGCGTCAGGGCAGCTCCGCAACACCGCGACCACCGGCGGGAACCTGCTCCAGCGCACCCGGTGCCCGTACTTCCAGGACGTCTCCAAGCCCTGCAACAAACGGACCCCCGGCTCGGGGTGCCCGGCCCGGGAGGGAGTGCACCGCGATCTCGCGGTGCTGGGCCACTCGCAGGACTGCGTGGCCACCAACCCCTCCGACATGGCGGTCGCCCTCGCCGCCCTCGACGCCGCCGTCCTGCTGCACGGGCCCGAGGGGGAGCGGACCGTGCCCGTGACCGACTTCCACCGGCTGCCGGGCGACAACCCGGACCAGGACACGGTGATCCGTCCGGGCGAGCTGATCACCGAAGTGGTGCTGCCGCCGCCTCCCGCCGGTGCCGTCTCCCTCTACCGCAAGGCCCGGGACCGCGCCTCGTACGCCTTCGCCCTGGCCTCCGTCGCGGCCGTGCTGAGTGTGCGCGACGGCCGCGTCGACCGTGCTTCGCTCGCCTTCGGCGGGCTCGCGCACCGGCCGTGGCGTGCCCGGGTGGCCGAGGACGTGCTGCGCGGGGCCCCCGCGAACGGGGACACCTTCACGCGCGCGGTGGACGCCGAACTCGCGGCGGCCAGACCCCTGCGCGACAACGGCTTCAAGGTGGAGCTGGCCCGGCGGCTGGCCGTCGGCACCCTGGCCGAACTCACCACCGAGGCCGCGGCCGGCTGACCCGCCGCCGCCCCGCACACCCCCACGAACCGAGGACTTCCGTCATGAGCGACTCCCCCCGGGCGCTGGGCGCGCCCGTCGTCCGCCGCGAGGGCCGGGACAAGGTCACCGGCACCGCCCTCTACGCCGCCGAGCACACCGCTCCGGGCTGTCTGTACGGCTGGATCGTCCCCGCCACCGTCGCGAGCGGCCGCGTCACCGCGATCCGTACCGCCGACGCGCTCGCGGTGCCGGGGGTGCACACCGTCCTGACCCAGGACAACGCGCCGCGGCTGAAGGAACCCGACGACCCGATCCTCGCCGTGCTCCAGGACGACCGGGTGCCGCACCGCGGCTGGCCCGTCGCCCTGGTCCTCGCGGAGAGTCTGGAATCCGCGCGGGCCGGCGCGGAGGCCGTGCACGTCGAATACGCCTCCACCGGGCACGACGTCGTCCTCACCGGGGACCACCCCGGCCTCTACACCCCCGAGGAGGCGAACGGCGGCTTTCCGGCTCTTCGCGAACGCGGCGACGCCATGCGCGCGTTCGACGCGGCGCCTGTGCGGGTCGACGCCACGTACACACTGCGGGGGCTGCACAACCACCCCATGGAGCCGCACGCCTCCACCGCGCGGTGGGCCGACGGACATCTGACCGTCCACGACTCCAGCCAGGGATCGTCCGCCGTCCGCGAGAGCCTCGCCACGGCCCTAGGGCTCGACCCGGAACGCATCACCGTCGTCTCCGAACACGTCGGTGGCGGGTTCGGGTCCAAGGGCACCCCACGCCCCCAGGCCGTCCTCGCCGCGATGGCCGCGCGGCACACCGGTCTCCCGGTCCAGCTCGCCGTGCCCCGGCGGTACATGCCGGCGATCGTCGGGCACCGCGCACCCACCCTGCAGCGGGTCCGGCTGGGGGCCGACCGCGACGGCGTCCTCTCCAGCGTCTCCCACGAGATCGTCACGCACACCTCGCGGATCAAGGAGTTCGTCGAGCAGGCCGCCGTCCCCGCCCGCATCATGTACGCCTCGCCCCACAGCCGTACGGAGCACCGGGTGGCGGCCCTCGACGTGCCCAGCCCCTCCTGGATGCGCGCACCGGGGGAGGCCTCGGGGATGTACGCCCTGGAGTCGGCCATGGACGAACTGGCCAACGCCCTCGGCCTCGACCCCGTCGAGCTGCGGCTGCGCAACGAACCGCAGACCGAGCCCGACAGCGGGCGCCCGTTCAGCAGCCGCAACCTCGCCGCCTGTCTGAACGAGGGTGCCCGGCGCTTCGGCTGGCACGACCGGGACCCGCAGCCCGCCACCCGTGAGGACGGGCCCTGGCTGCTCGGCACGGGGGTCGCCTCGGCGACGTACCCCGTCATGGTCTCGAAGTCCGCGGCCTTCGCCCAGGCCGCTCCCGACGGTTCCTACCGCGTCGGGGTCAACGCCACCGACATCGGCACCGGCGCCCGCACCGTCCTGGCACAGATCGCCGCCTCCGTGCTGGACACCCCTCAGGAGAACGTGACGATCGACATCGGCTGCAGCGATCTGCCCGCCGGACCCGTCGCGGGCGGCTCCTCGGGCACGGCCTCCTGGGGCTCCGCGGTCCACAAGGCGGCCACCGCGCTGGTGCGCCGCCGCGAAGAGCGCACCGGGCCGCTCCCGCCGGAGGGCGTCACCGTCACCGCCGACACCGGCGAGGAGACGGCGCGGGAATCCCCGTACGCACGCCACGCCTTCGGCGCCCACTTCGCCGAAGTGGCGGTCGACTCCCTCACCGGCGAGGTGCGGGTGCGCAGAATGCTCGGCGTCTTCGCCGCCGGACGCATCCTCAACTCCCGTACCGCACGCTCCCAGTTCATCGGCGGCATGGTCATGGGCCTCGGTATGGCCCTCACCGAGGGCAGCACCATGGACCCCGCCTTCGGTGACTTCACCGAGCGCGACCTGGCCTCCTACCACGTGCCCTCCTGCGCCGACGTCCCCGACATCCAGGCGCACTGGATCGACGAGGACGACCCGCACCTCAACCCCATGGGCAGCAAGGGCATCGGCGAGATCGGCATCGTCGGAACCGCGGCCGCGATCGGGAACGCCGTGCGCCACGCCACCGGCGCCCGGGTGCGCGAACTCCCCCTCACCCCCGACAAACTGCTGCCCTACCTGCCGTGACGCCCGGTGCCCGGCTCCCTCGGTTGCGCAAGAGGCCCCCTCGGGTCACCCTGATGAGTGACCCAGAAGTGATTACTGCTCACGCTTCGTGTTCGGGGGTCGTTGGTTCGAACGGGGTGAAGCACGTGAGCCTCGCGGTGAGGAGCCTCGACGATGACCGTTCCACTCGACCGGCACTATCTGGTCGAACTGCAGGTGTCGGCAGAGCGCATTTCCCAGCTGCGGCGCATAGTCGCCGCACACCTTCGTCACTGGAGTCTCGACCTGCACGTCCGGCCGGTGTGCCGGGCCGCGGAGGAGCTCCTGACGAACGTCCAGCGACACGTCGGCGACGACAACCACTGCGTCGTCGAGCTCCGCTGGAGCGGCCGGCACCTGACGGTGTCCGTGGCCGACAACGATTCGCGGATGCCCCGGCTGCTCGACGGCGGTGGCGGCGGCCTCAGCCGCGTCATGGCCCTCAGCGACAGCTGGGGCACCTGCCGGACCACCGACGGCAAGGTCGTGTGGTTCACGCGCTACGCCGAGACGCCGCGCACCACCGGACTGCTGCCGCGTACGCCCCTCCCCGGCGGACGTACGTTCCTCGGCGGCCCGGTGGACGAAGCCGGCCCGGTGACCGAAGGCAGCCCGGCGGTCGAAAGCGGTCCGGTCGCCGAACTCGTGTGACAGCCCGGTGCCGGCCCGGCCGGCGCGGACGGCGTGCCCGAGGCACGCATGATCCGCGCCGGCCGGGTACGTGTGCGTGGGGGGCCGCGTTGCGCGCTGCGGCGTGGCGCGGCACGGTCGAAGAACAACGCAAGGAGGCACTGCCATGCCCATCGCGACGGTCAATCCCGCGAACGGCGAGACGCTCAGGACATTCGACGCGCTGGACGAGCGGGAGACCGAGCGCAGGCTCGCCGCCGCCCACCGCGCGTTCCGCAGCTACCGCACCACGGACTTCGCCGAGCGCGCCCGCTTGCTGAACCGGGCCGCCGATCTCCTCGACGAGGACCAGCGGGACATCGCCCGCACCATGACCACAGAGATGGGCAAGCCGGTCAAGGCCGCACGCGCCGAGGCCGCGAAGTGCGCCAAGGCGATGCGCTGGTACGCGGCCAACGCCGAACGTCTGCTCGCCGACGAGTACCCCGACGACACCGACGTCGAGGACTCCGGTGCCTCCGGCGCGCGGGTCCACTACCGGCCGCTGGGCGTCGTGCTTGCCGTGATGCCGTGGAACTTCCCGCTCTGGCAGGTCATGCGCTTCGCCGCGCCGGCCCTCATGGCGGGTAACACCGGCCTCCTGAAGCACGCCTCGAACGTGCCGCAGACCGCCCTGTACATCGAGGACCTGTTCACCAGGGCGGGGTTCCCCGCCGGCTGCTTCCAGACGCTCCTCATCGGCTCGGGCGCCGTCGAGGCCGTCCTGCGCGACCCGCGGGTCGCCGCCGCGACACTCACCGGCAGCGAACCGGCGGGCCGCTCGGTCGCCTCCGTCGCAGGCGACGAGGTGAAGAAGACCGTGCTGGAACTCGGAGGAAGCGATCCCTACGTCGTCCTCTCCTCCGCGGACGTCGAGAAGGCCGCCGGGACCGCGGTGACCGCACGCGTCCAGAACAACGGCCAGTCGTGCATCGCCGCCAAGCGCTTCATCGTCCACACGGACGTCTACGACGCCTTCACCGAGCGGTTCACCGCGGGGATGCGCGCGCTGACCGTCGGCGACCCGCTGGAGGAGTCCACCGACGTCGGACCCCTCTCCAGCGAACAGGGCCGCACCGATCTGGAGGAGCTCGTCGAGGACGCCCTCGGCAAGGGCGCCACCGCACTGTGCGGCGGCGGCCGGCCCGAGGGACTGGACCACGGCTGGTTCTACGAGCCCACCGTCCTCACCGGGATCACCCCGGACATGCGCATCCACCGCGAGGAGACGTTCGGACCGGTCGCCACCCTCTACCGGGTGGCCGGCCTCGACGAGGCCGTGGAACTCGCCAACGACACACCCTTCGGGCTCAGTTCCAACGTCTGGACGCGTGACCAGGGGGAGATGGAGCGCTGTGTGCGCGACATCGAGGCCGGCGGGGTGTTCTTCAACGGTATGACGGCCTCCCACCCCGCGCTCCCGTTCGGCGGAGTGAAGCGCTCCGGCTACGGGCGGGAGCTCGCCGGGCACGGCATCCGGGAGTTCTGCAACGCCAAGACCGTCTGGTACGGGCCCGGCTCGGCCCCCGACGTACCGGACGCCCGGTAGCCCGGACGCCGTCCAGCCACGCCCCAGGGAGACGCCTGATGACCGAAGCCCGAACGCCGGCCGGGGCGACCACCCTGTCCGACACCGAGACCGCCGCACTCGACGCACACTGGCGCGCCGCCAACTATCTCGCGGTCGGCCAGATCTACCTGATGGACAACCCCCTCCTCGAGGAGCCGCTGGCCCCCGAGCACATCAAACCGAGGCTGCTCGGCCACTGGGGCACCTCGCCGGGGCTGAACCTGGTCCACACCCATCTCAACAGGATCGTCAAGGCGCGGAACCGGGAGGCGCTCTGCGTCTGGGGGCCGGGCCACGGCGGCCCCGCCGTCCTCGCCAACTCCTGGCTGGAGGGCAGCTACTCGGAGACGTACCCCGATGTCAGCCGCGACCGCGCCGGAATGGGAGCCCTGTTCAAGCAGTTCTCCTTCCCCGGCGGTGTGCCCAGCCACATCGCCCCGGAGACCCCGGGCTCCATCCACGAGGGCGGCGAGCTGGGATACGCCCTCACCCACGCCTACGGAGCCGCCTTCGACCACCCGGAGCTGCTGGTCGCCTGCGTCATCGGGGACGGGGAGGCGGAGACCGGGCCGCTGGCCGCGTCCTGGCACTCGAACAAGTTCCTCGACCCCGTCCACGACGGTGCCGTCCTGCCGATCCTCCATCTCAACGGATACAAGATCGCGAACCCGACGGTGCTCGCCCGGCTGCCCGAGGACGAACTCGACGCGCTCCTGCGCGGGTACGGCCACGACCCGGTCCACGTCGAGGGCGACGACCCCGCCGCCGTCCACCGCGCGCTGGCCGCCGCCATGGACCTCGCGGTGGACCGCATCGGGGAGTACCAGCGAGCGGCCCGCGCCGGGGGTGTCTCCGCGCGGCCCCGCTGGCCGATGATCGTGCTGCGCACGCCCAAGGGCTGGACCGGGCCCGAGGCCGTGGACGGCCTCCCCGTCGAGAACACCTGGCGCGCTCACCAGGTCCCGCTTCCCGGGGTCCGGGAAAACCCCGCCCACCTGCGCCAGCTGGAGGAGTGGATGCGCTCCTACCGGCCCGAGGAGCTGTTCGACTCCGAGGGCCGGCCCACCGCCCAGGTCCTGGAGTGCATCCCCGAGGGCGCCGCCCGGCTCGGCTCGACGCCGTACGCCAACGGCGGGCTGCTGCTGCGCGATCTGCCGCTCCCTCCGCTCGAGGACCACGCGGTGCGTGTCGACAAGCCGGGAACCGTCCTGCACGAGCCCACCCGGGTCCTGGGCGGGCTCCTCGAAGACGTCATGACGGCCACCGCCGGCCGCAGGAACTTCCGCGTGGTGGGCCCCGACGAGACCGAGTCCAACCGCCTGGGCGCGCTCTACGAGGCCACCGGCAAGGCCTGGCAGGCGGAGGTCCTCCCGACCGACGAGCATCTGGCCCGCGACGGCCGGGTGATGGAAGTCCTCTCGGAACACCTCTGCCAGGGCTGGCTGGAGGGATACCTCCTCACCGGGCGGCACGGGCTGTTCTCCTCGTACGAGGCCTTCGCGCACATCGTCGACTCGATGGTCAACCAGCACATCAAGTGGCTGCGCACCTCCCGCAGGCTGCACTGGCGGGCGCCCATCGCCTCCCTGAACTACCTGCTCACCTCGCACGTCTGGCGTCAGGACCACAACGGCTTCTCCCACCAGGACCCGGGGTTCGTCGACCACATCCTCAACAAGAGCCCCGAGGTCGTCCGGGTCTATCTGCCGCCGGACGCCAACACCCTGCTGTCCACCGCCGACCATGTGCTGCGCAGCCGCGACTACGTCAACGTGATCGTCGCCGGCAAGCAGCCCGGCTTCGACTGGCTCACCCTGGACGAGGCGCGCGCGCACTGCGCCCGGGGGGCCGGGGTGTGGGAATGGGCGGGCACCGAGGACGGCAGCCGCGAGCCCGACGTCGTGCTGGCCTGCGCCGGGGACGTACCCACGCTGGAGACGATGGCCGCGGCCGGACTGCTGCGGCGCCACCTCCCCGAGCTCGCCGTGCGTGTGGTCAACGTGGTCGACATGACGCGGCTGCTGCCTCACGAGGAGCACCCGCACGGCATGCCGGACGCGGAGTACGACGCCCTCTTCACCCGTGACAAGCCCGTGATCTTCGCCTATCACGGCTATCCCTGGCTGGTGCACCGGCTCGCCTACCGGCGAGCGGGCCACGCTCATCTGCATGTCCGGGGCTACAAGGAGGAGGGGACCACCACGACGCCGTTCGACATGGTGGTCCGCAACGACCTGGACCGCTACCGGCTCGTCATGGACGTGGTCGACCGGGTGCCCGGTCTGGGGGTCCGCGCGGTCGCCGTCCGGCAGGCGATGGCGGACGTACGCACCCGCCACCACGACTGGATCCGGGAGCACGGAACGGACCTGCCCGAGGTGGCCGACTGGACCTGGGAGGGCTGACCGCGTTGGGGCGGTGCGCCCCGGCGACGCACTTCGGCCGGCCCGCTTCCTCGCGGGCCGGCCGGAGTGCGTTCACGCGCGGGCTCAGTGCACGATCGTGCGGACGACGGGCGAGACAGCGCCGCCGCCGACGATCCGGAGGGCGTTCTCGCCCTTGATGCCCAGTTTCACGCGGAGGGTGTACTCGCCGCTGCGGGCGGTCCTCATCGTGGCGGGCAGGGACACCCAGCGCTCGCCCTGCTTCTGCTGGAGGGTGACCGGGGTTCCGGCGCCGACGTTGCGGGCGGAGCCGTGGACGCGGAACTCCTCCCACGCCGTCACGGTGCGGGCGGTCGCGTGTGCGGAGAGGGCCGGACGCGCCGCCAGGTCGTGCGCGCGCTCCCCGGACGGCGGGGCGGGGACCCCGGACGACGCCACGGCCCCGCCCACCGCGCCGGCCAGTGCCACCGCTGTGAGCAGGGCCGCCGCCGACGCGCGCCTGAATCGGTCCATGAATGGCTCTCCTTCGTGCACGACGTGACCAGAGCGATCAACGCGGTGAGATCGACTTCGGAGCGCCAAACCTAGACAAAATTCACACAATCATCACGCAGGGACACGCGGTCAGAAGCGCAGAGCCGCCGCGATCCGGCCGTGGCCGGCGAGGGAGTCGTCGGCCACGAACACCACTTCGCCGCCGTTGTCCAGCACCGTCTCGATGAGCTCGTCCACGATGTCCTCGCGGACCCCGTCGTCCTCGGGTGCGACCTCCGCGGGGTCCACGGGCAGCAGGTGGCTGTCGGTGACCCTGACCGTCTGCTGGAAGTGCTCCTCGACCGCCACGAGGGCCACGCGGCTCTCCCCGGCGGCTGTCCAGACCTCGTCGAGGCCGCTTGTGAAGGACTTGGCGCCGCGAGCCGTGTCGAGCCTGTTCCGGACGGCGGCGTCGGACTGCGCTCGCCAGTCGTCCAGTGCGCCCTTCAGCTCGCCGGCCAGCTCGGGCGCGGTCGTTTCCGCCGTTGTCCCCTTCGGGACCTTGCAGGCGGCCGACTTCGCGCACTCGCCCACGTCCTCCAGCAAGGAGAGCGCCTGCGGCAGTCCGACCAGGAACAGCGGCCGGGGATCCGCCGCCAGCACGCCGCGCAGCTTGCCGTCGACCGTGCGGAAGAAGCTGCGCGTGTCCTCGCTGGAGTAGAGGCTCGGGGCGCCGCCGCTCCGGGCCTGGCGCTCCGGGTCGAAGTTCTCGTGCGGAGGGCTCAACGGGAATCCGTGCCGGTCCTCCGCGCGCAGCACCTCGTTCGTCCCGGACCAGAGCGCGGCGTGGTCGGCGGAGACGGTGAGTACCCAGAACAGGTCCGCCCCGGCCTTCGCCGCGACGAGGTTGCGGGTGAGGTAGGAATCGCTCAGGACGACCCGCTCGGGGGCCGTGCGCGGCAGCTGCCAGATCTGGTATCCGTCCGTGTCGGCCAGGATGACCAGTGACTCCAGGGCGCGTCGCTGGTCGACGTCGGCGGCGGCGCGGTCCAGCTGCGCCTTCACGGCCTTCCGTGTCTCGTGTGTCACCCGGGGGTCCGCGTCCAGCCGGTTGCCGGCCTCGGTCACGAGGTTCCGCAGCCGTACGGCGTCCTGGGTGTTGTCCGGCGCGCGTCGGTGGGTCGGCATCGTCAGCGACACAGCCGGATAGGGCCTGGTCGCGCGAAGTTCCTGCAGCAGGCCGGGCGTCAGGGCGTCCGTATCCATCGTTCCCTCCCGGAGGGTTCGGGGTCCGCGGTGCTGGAGCCGCCCCTCGGTGCGGAGCGGTCGTTCAACGAGTCAATTCATACCTTTTGATCCTAATATGGGCGAATCGTTCCCTGCGTTTTCGGAGGTAGATGCGATGTCCACGCTCACGGTGTGGAAGTTCCGGACGGCAGAAGCCGCGGAGAGTGTGGAGACCGCTCTGAAGTCCCTCCAGAAGGAGGGGCTGGTCAAGATCCTCGACGCCGCGGTCGTGACCTGGCCGGCCGGGCGTTCCAAGCCGAAGACCAAGCAGTTGATCAACCTCGTCGGCGCGGGCGCGCTGAGCGGCACCTTCTGGGGCATGCTCTTCGGGCTCATCTTTCTGATGCCCCTGCTGGGGGCAGCCGTCGGAGCCGCCGCGGGTGCGCTCGGCGGAAGGCTCGCGGACGTGGGCATCGACGACGAGTTCATCGCCGAGGTCAAGCAGAAGGTGACGCCGGGGACCTCGGCGCTCTTCCTGCTCACCATGGACGAGGTGCCCAGCCGCATCAGCGAATCGCTGCCCGGCGGCGGCGCCGAACTGCTGCACAGCAACCTCGACGCGGAGCGTGAGGCCAAGCTCCGCGAGATCTTCGGCGACGAAGCGGAATGACGGCGCGGGGGCTGCTCCTCAGGCCCCCCGCCGGACGCCCCGGGCGGCATCCGGCGGGCCCCCGATGAGTGCCTCCGAGGCCGTCACGGACGCGCTGCGCGAGCTCCACGAACGATTCGCCGGCGTACGCGAAGGGCGGTGCGCCACCTATATCCCGGAGTTGGCCAGGTCCGATCCCGACGACTTCGGTCTCGCCCTCGTCAGCATGGACGGGCACTCCTACAGCGCGGGCGCGGCCGGCACCCCTTTCACCCTGCAGTCGGTCTCCAAACCCTTCGTCTACGCCCTCGCCCTCGCCTCCCTCGGCCTCGACGAGGTGGGCCGCTGGGTGGGTGCGGAACCGAGCGGCGAGGCGTTCAACGCCATCAGCCTGGAACCCGGCACCGGCCGGCCGGCCAACGCGATGGTCAACGCCGGAGCCATCGTCACCACCGCCCTGGTCCCCGACAGCCGCGAGGCTCCCGCCTTCCAGCGCATCCTGACCTGCCTGAGCCGGTTCGCCGGACGGAGGCTGGACGTCGACGAGGACGTGTACGGCTCCGAGGCCGCGACCGGGGACCGCAACCGGGCGCTCGCCTACCTCATCCGCAGCACGGGGACCCTGCCCGTCGACCCGGTGGCCGCGGCGGACACCTACTTCCGGCAGTGCGCGGTGCGGGTCACCGCCCTCGACCTGGCCGTGATGGCCGCCACGCTGGCGCACGGCGGTGTCAACCCGGTCACCGGGGAGAGGGTCGTGTCCCCGGAGGTCGCGGCGCAGGTCCTCGCGGTCATGGCCACCTGCGGGATGTACGACGGCTCCGGCGACTGGCTGCTGAGGGTCGGGCTGCCCGCCAAGAGCGGCGTGTCCGGCGGGCTGATCGCAGCCGGACCGGCCCGCTTCGGCCTGGCCGCCTACAGCCCCCCGCTCGACGCGGCGGGCACGTCGGTGCGCGGCCGGGCGGCGCTCGGCGAACTCTCCGAACGCCTCGGACTCCACCTCATGAGGAACCCGGCGCTACCCGGTTCCACCGTCACGCTGGTCACCACCGCGGATGTGCTCCCCTCGGCGCCCTCCGGCAGGCGGGAGCGCGCGCTGCACGAGCGCGTGGGTGTCGTCGCCGCCCAGGGGGCGCTCGACTTCACCGCCGCCGAGCGCGTGCTGTACGCCATGGACGAGTCGGGCCGGGAGGGGGCCGGTGCGGTGGTGCTCGACCTGCGGGAGGTGACCGGCGCCGACTCCCTCGCCCTCGCACTGCTGCACGCCGGCCTGTCCCGGCTCGCCCGGGAGGGGTGGCGCGCGGCCGTCGTCGACCCGGGTGACCGGCTGGGCCCGCCGGACCTGGTCCGGGAGCGGACCGGCCAGGACCTGCCGCGCTTCGCCTCCCGCGAGGAGGCCGTCGAGCACGGCGCACAGGCCGTGGCCGGACCGGGCTGAGCCGGACCGGCCTCCCGGCGCGGGGCTTCCTCACATCGGCCCGACGACCGTCTTGCGCTTGTGCGCGTAGACCACCGATGTCCGTACGTCGGCGAGTTCCGGACGCTTCGTCAGCTTGTCCAGGACCACCGCGTGCAGATGGTCGGTGTCCCGGACGGCGACGTGCACCAGGAAGTCGTCGTTCCCGGTGAGGACGAAGAGCGAGATCACCTCCGGCATCCGCTCCAGGAAGGCCTGGAAGGCCTCGATCACCGCGCGCGTCGGCGGGCGGACCCGTACGGCGATGACCGCCTCCAGCCCCCGGCCGATAGCCGCGAGGTCGGCCTCGGCGTGAAACCCCGTCAGGATCCCGCGCTCCCGCAACGACCGGATGCGCTCCAGACACGTGGACGGCGCGATGCCGAGCGCTTGGGCCATGTCCCGGTTGGTGCGCCGACCGTCCTCCTGGAGCATCCGTACCAATGCCGAATCTAGTTCGTCCACGCTCGCCTCGCTCTGTCGGATTCCGAATCTCATTCGGATTCTACGCGCAAACATTGATGATCTTGTTAGCCTCCTCCGTGGTCAGCCGACGTTGGTTCGGGAGTCGGCGTGTCCGGTGAAGAGAGGGGCGAATGCAGATGCGTGAGCGAGGGCCCGGCGTGCGGGCGGTGGTCGCGGTCGTGGCGGCCGCGCTGTTCTGGAGCAGTTCGTACGCGGTGACGAAACAACTGCTGGACGACGTCGGGCCGCTCAGTATCGGCGCGATCCGGTTCACCCTGGCGGCCGTGCTGCTCGGCGTCATGGTCCGGCTGAGCCGGCGTCGCCCGGCCCGGCCGGACGCGCGGCAGCGGCGGCAGCTCTACCTGAGCGGGTTCCTCGGAATCACCGTCTACTTCATCCTGGAGAACGTGGGCGTCGACCTGTCCACGGTGTCCGACGCGTCGCTGATCGTGGCGACCTACCCGCTGATGACGATGCTGCTGGAACTGGTCGTCCTCCGTGCCCGTATGCCGCTGCCACGCCTGGCGGGTGTTCTGCTGGCCACCGCCGGCGCCTGTTTCGTCGTACGCAACGGGGCGCAGGTCGGTGGCGCTTCGCGGTGGGCGGGAGACGTCCTCCTGCTGCTGGGTGGGCTGGCCTGGGCCGGGTACAACGTGCTCGGCAAGCGCGCGGGTGCCGGCCGGGACGCCCTGGGTGTCACGTACCACCAGACCCTGGCGGGTGCGGGCGGCTTCCTCGTCGCCTCCCTGCTGGAGGCCGGTGACTGGCGTGTGCCGGATGTGACCGCCTCGTTGCTGCTCGTCCATCTGGCCGTGGCGTGCTCGGTCGGCGGCTTCCTGCTGTACAACTACGGCCTGAACAGGATGGCGTCGAGCGTCGCCGTGAACATCCTCAACCTGGTCCCGGTCTTCGGCGTGATCGGCGCCGTCGTGATCAACGGGGAGTCGGTGCGGCCGGCCCAGGCGGTGGGTGGCGCCGTCATCATCGCCGGGGTGGCGCTGGGCATGGTCGAGCGGGGGCGGCGGGCCAGGGCGGAGCCGGTCACACCCGGAGCCGCCGTGCCGGCGGCCCCGGGTGTGACCGGCGGAGCCCGATAGCCCCCTGCCGGCTCTCTACCAGATGGCCTCGACCCACTCGGGGTGGTCGATGAACGGGTTCCGGTTGTGCTGGAACCGGTCGAATATGACCTCGTTGCGGTTCTGCTCGAAGCTGTCCGGCGGGTCCTCCTGGTTCCACTGCTTCAGCACGGAGAGCCGCCCGATGTTCGGGGCGGACCCGTTGCTGACGCTGTCGTTCGGCTCCAGGTCGGCGAAGGAGTCGTCGCCCTCGTACCGCACCGCCATGTAGAGGATCATCCGGGCGACATCGCCCTTGACCGCGTCGCGCGGTTCGAAGGAGTCGCCGTCGGTGTAGTTGCCGGGAGCACCGGAGACGGCGCTGCCGCCGTTGTCGAAGTCCTTGTTGCCGCGGGTGGAGTTGACCTGGACGTCCTCGGGGCGCAGGTGGTGGATGTCGGTGCCGGGGCCGGTCGCGGTTCCGAAGTCGCCGTGGGACTTGGCCCAGACGTGCTCACGGTTCCAGTCACCGGTGTCGCCCCCGTTCTCACTCTTGGACTGGGAGCGGCCCGTGTAGAGGAGGATCACGTTGGACGAGTCGGCGGGATCCTCGTCGGTCGCCTTGAGCGCGTCCCAGACCTGGCTGTAGGAGAGCGTGGTCTGCTCGCTGATGATCGAGTGCAGCGAGCTCTTGAGGGCCGTGCCCGTCTTGCCCAGGGCGTCCTGGTAGTAGGTGTCGTCGAGCGCGGCGGCCGCGGAAGACGATCCGCCGGTCGTGGGGGTCGCGGCGGGCGTGGTGGCGGCGACGCCCGTGAGTACGACGATCGACGCGGCTGTGGCGAGTAGTGGACGCGCGTAGAAACGGCGACGACTGGACATGTGGGGTGTCCTCTCCGGGTGGCGGAACGCTGTCGTGACGGCCGGATGCCGGCTGCTCGGTCGGGAGCCTTCCACACGCACGGTGCCGGTCGTGTGAACGTTGCGTATTCATCATGTGCAGGTCAAGTGACAGCTTTTCCGGCCGTGCCGGGGCACCGGGATGCGGGGATGCAGCCCCGGCGCGAGAATTGCCGCAAGGACGAGGAGGCGGTATGAGCGAAGAGTCCGAATCCGTATCCGTGCCGGAAGTGCGGGGGGTGACCCCTGACCGTCTGCTGCACACCGGGGGCGGCGATCAGCCCTCCGCCGAGGATCTGGTGCTCGCCTCCGGGCGGGATCTGACCCCCGAGAGCCTGGAGTGGGCACAGCGCAGGCTGTCCGAGGAAGGCCGCTCCGCCATGGACAAACGGCTCCCGTAGGACCCCTGGGACCACCCCGGTGGCGGGGAGCGTGCGGAGCGCTCCCCGCCACTCGGTTAGCCTGAACGCAATATGAACCGTTTGACGACGTCACAGGGCGAATTCGATCTCGCCCGCTTTCCCGAGAACCCGCGCGATCCGTTCCGTGCGTGGGACGCCGCCGACGAGTACCTGCTGCGGCGGCTGGAGGGAGCGGAGGGAAGCGAACCCGTCCGTCCGTCCGGCACCGTGGCCGTCGTCGGCGACCGCTGGGGCGCCCTCGCCACCGTGCTGGCCGCGCACAGCCCCGTACAGATCACCGACTCGTACCTCGCCCTCCGGGCCACCCAGGCCAACCTGGCGCGCAACGGCGCCGCTCCGGACTCGGTGCGCATGCTGTCGGTCCGCGACACCCCGCCGGACCGTGTCGACCTGCTGCTGGTGCGGGTCCCCAAGAGCCTCGCGCTTCTGGAGGACCAGCTCCACCGGCTCGCGCCCGCCGTGCACGCGGGTACCGTCGTCATCGGTACCGGCATGGTGAAGGAGATCCACACCTCCACCCTCAAGCTGTTCGAGCGGATCATCGGCCCCACCCGCACCTCCCTCGCGGTGAAGAAGGCGCGCCTCATCTTCTGCACCCCCGACCCGTCCCTGCCCAGGACGCCCAGCCCCTGGCCTCACCGCTACGACCTGCCCGACGACGTCGGCGTGGTCTCCGGCCGTACGGTCACCAATCACGCAGGGATCTTCTGCGCCGAACGCCTGGACGTCGGCACCCGCTTCTTCCTGAAGCACCTCCCGCACCGGGCGGGGCCCGACCGCGTCGTCGACCTCGGCTGCGGAAACGGCGTCCTGGGCACGTCGGCGGCGCTCGCCAACCCCGACGCCACGGTCACCTTCGTCGACGAGTCGTACCAGGCCGTCGCCTCCGCCGAGGCGACCTTCCACGACAACGCGGGGCCCGACGCCAAGGGCGAATTCCTGGTCGGCGACGGGATGGCGGACGTACCCCGGACGAGCGTGGACCTGGTCCTCTGCAACCCGCCGTTCCACTCGCACCAGGCGGTCACCGACGCCACGGCCCGGAACATGTTCCACGGAGCCCGTGCCGCGCTGCGCCAGGGCGGGGAGCTGTGGGTCGTCGGCAACCGGCACCTCGGCTACCACACCCAGCTGCGCCGGATCTTCGGCAACTGCGTCACCGTCGCGGGCGACCCGAAGTTCGTGGTCCTGCGGGCCGTCAAGCGCTGAGCCGCGTCAGGGGAGGTCGTCCCGGCCGAGCCAGGACGGCACCTCTGGCACCTGAGCGTCCCAGGCGGGCGGTGGCCCGGGGTCCGGCTGCTGGAGCTTCGCCTCCGGCGGCGCGTGCTCGCTCACGCCGGGCTCCTCGTGCTCTTCAGCCGGAGAGCCCGGCGGTTGCGCCACGGGCTCGGGCGCCGCGCTGTCGTACAACTGCTCGGCCACGGTGAACCGGCAGTGGAACGGCTGCCAGACCCCCTCGACGACCAGCAGAAACCCCTCCGCCTCGCGGTACAGCGTCCGGCGTTTCCGGGTGGTCGGATGGACGGGCTCGAAGCGTTCGGCCCGCGCCTTCAGAGCCCTGAGCGCGTCCTCACGCGTTCCCTCCACGTGGTCCATCACGTCGACCGACCACATCCGCCCCTGCCGCCCGAACCCGAGGTTCTGCTCCACCACCAGTCCCCACCTGGACACAGCCCCGCCCCTCCCCGGAACGTACGCGCCTGCGGTATGCATGTAACTGCGCGGGAACGTCATCCTACGAGTCATGATCTTCCCGGTACGACCGCGCCCGGCCCGGAAGCCCGGGTCGCCGCCGAACGGAAGGCATGAGCCGATGAACGACCGGGACCCGGGACTGTTCGGCCCGGACTCCGTCACCTGGCAGATGCACGGGGACCCCATGATGTGGGTGGCCGGCGTCCGCGCCCTCTATCTCCAGGCGCTCCACCCCCGCGCCGTGCGCGGCGTCATGCAGAACAGCGACTTCCGCCAGGACGCCTGGGGCCGCCTGCTGCGTACGGCCGATTTCGTCGGCACCCTCACCTACGACACCACACGGGACGCCGAGAAGGCCGGGGCGCGCGTGCGCAGGATCCACGGGCTCCTCAAGGCCACCGACCCGGTGACCGGCGAGGTCTACGGCATCGACGAACCCCGGCTGCTGCTCTGGGTGCACTGCGCGGAAGTCGACTCCTACCTCCAGGTCCAACGCCGCTCCGGCTTCCCGATCGGCGACGCCCAGGCCGACCGCTACGTCGACGAACAGCGGGAGGCCGCCCGCCTCGTCGGTCTCGCCCCCTCCGGCGTCCCCGCCACGACGGCTGCCCTGGCCGCCTACTTCGAACAGGTGAGGCCCCAGCTCGCCGCGGGCCGGGAGGCGTCGGACGTCGACGACTTCCTGCGCCACCCGCCGGTGCCCGCCCTGCTGGTCCCGGCGCGCGCCCTGATCTGGCGACGCGTGGCCGCACTCGCCTACGACTCCCTGCCCGCTTACGCCCATGAGCTGTACGGCCGGGCCGCACCGCCCCCGGCAGCGGTCGACCGCCGCCTGCGCGCCACGGGAACCGCCCTGCGCTCCGTGCCCGCCCGCCTCCGCCGGCGACTGCCGCCCGGCCACATCGTGAAGGCGATGGCACGCCTCGGCCCCGGGAGCCGACCCGCCCCGTACAAACTCCGCAGACGGGCAGCCATACTGGACGGGCCTGGGAGGGCGCAGCGGTAGCGGGCAGCGAAGCAAACGGGGGCGACAACAGGCGATGGCGGACACCAGGCTGATCCAGAGCCGGTACCGGCTGCTCGATCTGATCGGGCGCGGAGGCATGGGCGAGGTGTGGCGCGCGCGCGACGAGTCGCTGGGCCGGCAGGTGGCCGTCAAGTGCCTGAAACCCATGGGGCCGCAGCACGACCAGGCCTTCACCCGCGTACTGCGCGAGCGCTTCCGCCGGGAGGCGCGGGTGGCCGCGGCCCTCCAGCACCGTGGAGTCACCGTCGTCCACGACTTCGGCGAGTCGGACGGCGTCCTCTACCTCGTCATGGAGCTCCTCGAAGGACGCAACCTCAGCCAGCTCCTGGAGGACAACAAGCAGCACCCGCTGCCGGTGGCCGATGTCGTGGACATCGCCGACCAGGTCGCCGACGCACTCGGCTACACCCACCAGCAGGGCATCGTGCACCGTGACCTCAAGCCCGCGAACATCATGCGGCTCGACGACGGTGCCGTGAAGATCTGCGACTTCGGCATCGCCCGGCTCGGCCACGACATCGGCTTCACCTCGCGTCTGACCGGCACCGGCATCGCCATGGGAACCCCGCACTACATGTCGCCCGAGCAGATAAGCGGCGGGGAGGTCGACCACCGCAGCGACCTCTACTCGCTGGGCTGTGTGCTGTACGAAATCGCCACGGGCGTACCGCCGTTCGACATGGACGACGCCTGGGCCGTGCTCGTCGGACACCGCGACACCCCTCCCGAGCCGCCGCGCACCCACCGTGCCGAACTCCCGGGTTTCTTCGACAAGGTCGTCCTGGACCTGCTGGCCAAGACGCCCGGGGAGCGGCCGGCCGACGCGGGCGACCTGCGGCAGCGCATCGCACTCGGGCGCACCGGTGAGCGTCAGGAGACAGGGCGGCCCGGACTCGCCCCTCGCGCCCCGGCCCGGAGCCCCGGCGGCGGCACGCCCCGGCTCCCCTCCTGGACCCGCGACATGACCACCGGTCACAAGGCGACCGGAGCGTCGTACGCGGGCACCGCCGCCGCCGACCACGCGGCCGCGCTGACCGGGGCATGGACCACAGGGACCGGTCATGTTCCCGTCGGCGCACTTCCGTCCGGAGGCCGCCCCGCCCCGCCGCCCGAACTGCTCGCCACCCTGGCCGGCCGGCACAGTGCCGGACTCGATCTGGGTCGGCTGGGGCACTGGGAGGAGGCCGGCGAGGTACACCGGGCGGTCGCCACCGAACGCGAACGCGCCCTCGGTCCCGACCACCCCGACACCCTCGCCAGCAGGTACGAGGTCGGCTTCACCCTCAGCCGCACCGGACGGGCCGCTGACGCGCTGCGCGAGTTCGCCCGGGTCGCCGACGGCCGCGAACGCACCCTGGGCCCCGACCACCCCGAGACCCTCGCGGCCCGGCAGGAGACGGCGTACGTGCTGGGCCAGCTCGGCCGTCACTTCGAGGCCCACCACGTCTACGCCTCGGTGCTCGCCTCGCGGGAGCGCTCCATGGGGCCGGACCACCCCGACACCCTGCGCTGCCGCCACAACCTCGCCTTCAACCTGAGCAGGCTCGGCCGCCTGGAGGATTCGTACCTCATGGCCCGCGAGGTCGCGGCGGCCCGCGGCCGCCTGCTCGGCGCGACGCACCCGGACACCCTGGTCACGCTCTACGAGGTGGCGTACACACTCGGCCGTCTGGACCGCTGGGCCGAGGCCCTGCAGACCTACCGCGACGTGGCACAGGGCCGCGCCGCAGCCCTCGGCCCCGACCACCCCGACACCCTGGCCGCGCGGTACGAGGTGGGCATCAGCCTCGGCAGGCTGGGCCGCAGCGCCGAGGCGCTGGAGCTCTACCGCGCCCTGGTCGAGGACCGCACCCGGGCCGGCGGCCCGAACGACCCCGAGACGCTGCGCGCCCGGCACGGGCTCGGCGTCAACCTCGGGCGGCTGGCGCGCTGGGAGGAGGCGCTCGACGAGTCACGCGAGGTCTGCGCCATCCGGGAACGCACCCTGGGCCCCGACCACCCCGACACCCTGGTCAGCCGTCGCGAGGTGGCCGTGGGGCTGGGATGGCTGGGCCGCTGGGCCGAGGCGCTCACCGACTACCGCGCGGTCGCCGAGATCCGGGAGCGGGTGCTGGGCGCCGGCCACCCCGACACGCTGGCCGGCCGCAACGACGAGGCGCACTGCCTGGAACAGCTCGGCCGCAGCACGGAGGCGGTGGACCTCTACCGGCGGGTCGCCGACCTGCGCAGACAGCGCGGGATGCCACCGCACTGAACGCGGACCGGGCGGTGGGTAAACGGGCCGTCAGGCCAGGCCGCCCCGTACGCGGTAGAGGTCCCGCAGCAGCGCGATCTCCGCTCCGTGGTGCAGCAGCTCCTGGTTGACCCACCACACGGTGTCCAGGAAGAGGTCCTCCGGGTCGCTGCCGTACGGGTAGGTGCTGTACCCGACCGTGTCGAGGGCCGTGTCGTCGGCGCCGGTCAGGGCCGCACGCCACGCGTCCGCCGACGCGCCGAAGTCCGCGAGGGCCCCCGCCGCGTCCCCCGCCACGCGGTAGTCCTCGCGGGTGAGGCTGTGCGTCCCCGCCGTGTGATCGGCGCGCAGCGCCAGCAGTTCGCTGAGATGGCTCAGACGCCACGCGAGGGTGGTGAAGGGCGGTGGCGAAGGATGCGGGAAGGGCGCCGTGTCGCGTCCCCACTCGCCCGCACCGGTCAGGAGGGTCGCGCCCCGCCCGGGCCCCGCGCTCCGGTGCCGGACCGACCAGCAGCCCGGCACCGGCTCCCACCGGTACTCCTCGTCGGTCAGCGCCGGCACCTCCACGTCCGTGCCGTTGCCGCTGTCCACGGACGGACCCGAGAGCCGCCCGGTGAGCCGTTCGCGCGCCTGGTCGAACTGCTCAAGCAACGGAATCAGACGGGTGGGCGCGTTCATGGAATCTCCTGTGCCGGGCGCGGGGGGACGGGGTCCGGGCAGCACCCTGCCACAGAGGCCGCCGGAGGCCCCACGGGTTTTCCCCCGCCCACGCCCCGCCCACACCCCGCCTACGCCCGGCCCACGCCCATGCCGGTCCGCCACGAGCCCTCACCCCTGTCCGCAGGCGATCCTCCCGTGTTACGAAGAGGCATGCCCGCAGATGAGACATCCTCACCCGGCGCCCCCACGCACCCCGCCTACGACGCGGTGATCGTCGGCGGCGGCCACAACGGCCTGGTCGCCGCCGCCTACCTCGCCCGCGCCGGACAGTCCGTACTCGTCCTGGAGCGTCTCGGCGGCACCGGGGGAGCGGCCGTGTCGACCCGTCCCTTCGAAGGGATCGACGCCCGGCTCTCCCGCTACTCCTACCTCGTCTCGCTCCTCCCGCAGAAGATCGTCCGCGAACTCGGCCTGGACTTCGCCGTGCGGAAGCGGACCGTCTCCTCGTACACCCCGGGTGTGCGCGGCGGCCGGCCCACCGGACTGCTCGTCGGCGGTGACGGCACCCGGGAGTCCTTCGCCGCGCTCACCGGCGACGGCCGGGAGTTCGAGGCCTGGGAGCGCTTCTACGGGATGACGGGCCGCCTCGCCGAGCGGGTGTTCCCCACGCTCACCGAGCCCCTGCCGGCCCGCCAGGCCCTGAGGGCGCGTGTGGACGACGCGGACGCCTGGCGCATGTTGTTCGAGGAGCCCATCGGCGTAGCCGTCGAGGAGAACTTCGCCGACGATCTCGTCCGCGGAGTCGTGCTCACCGACGCCCTGATCGGGACCTTCGCCGATGCCCACGACCCGTCCCTCGTCCAGAACCGCTGCTTCCTGTACCACGTGATCGGCAATTCCACGGGGGACTGGGACGTCCCGGTCGGCGGCATGGGCGCGCTGACCGACGCCCTGGCCGGTGCCGCCCGCGCGGCGGGGGCCGAGATCCGCGTGCTGCACGAGGCGACCCGTATCGAGACCGACGGCACCCGCGCCGAGGTCACCGTCCGCTCACCCGACGGGGAACACGTCGTCGGCGCCCGACGCGTCCTGGTCAACGCGTCGCCGCAGGCCCTGGCCGAGCTCCTCGGCGAACAGCCGCCCGCCCCTGCCGAAGGCGCCCAGCTGAAGGTGAACATGCTCCTCACCCGGCTGCCGCGACTGCGTGACCCCGCGGTCGACCCGCGCCGGGCGTTCGCCGGAACCTTCCACATCGCCGAGGGGTACGGGCAACTGGCCACCGCCTACCGGGAGGCGGCGGCCGGACGACTGCCCGGCAGCCCGCCCAGCGAGATCTACTGCCACTCGCTGACCGACCCCTCGATCCTCGGCCCCGACCTCGCGGCCCGTGGCTACCAGACTCTCACCCTGTTCGGCCTGCACACCCCCGCCCGGCTGTTCGCGGCGGACAACGAAACGACGCGCGAAGCCCTGCTCGGCGCCACCCTGGCCGGACTCGACGCCCATCTCGAGGAGCCCCTCACCGAGTGTCTGGCCCTCGACGCCGACGGCCGGCCGTGCATCGAGGCGAAGACACCCCTCGACCTGGAGCGCGATCTGAGGCTTCCCGGCGGCCACATCTTCCACGGGGACCTCGCCTTTCCGTACGCCACCGGTGAGACGGGCCGCTGGGGCGTCGAGACCACCCACGCCAACGTCCTGCTGTGCGGAGCGGGCGCGGTGCGCGGCGGCGGGGTCAGCGGGGTGCCCGGCCACAACGCCGCCATGGCGGCGCTGGGCCGGTGACAGGAACCGATGGCGAAACCGCCGCACCCTTTCCGCGGCGGGGCAGCCGCTCCGGATCCGGCGGGGGAATGAGAAGGGCGGGCCTCCGGAGAGGCCCGCGCTGGGCTTCGCGCCGGTGTGGGTCCTTCTCGGCGCGGGTGTGTTCAGCCGCCGATGAGTGAGAGGCCGAGGACGACCCCCGCCGAGACGGTCACCTTGCCGGGTGACAGATCGCCTTCGCCGCCCCCGCTCTGGTGGCTGCTGTGGCTGCGGTAGTTCTGCACCTGTTCCGCGTCCACGTCCTTGATGTGGATGACGGGCCCGAGCCGCACTCCGGCCGCCTCCGCGTAAAGGGCCGCCTTCTCCCGCGCCGCGGTCACGGCCGCCGTGCGCGCACGGGCGCGCAGTTCCCTCTTCGCGCGTACGTCGAACTCGACGCCCTTGACCTCGTTGGCCCCGGCGTCGACGACGTCGATGAGCACGGTCTCCAGGAGATCCAGCTCACGCAGCTCGATCACGAAGGAGGCCGTGCACTCGTAACCGAGGAACGTGCGCTCGTTGCCGTAGCTCCACTGCGACGACAGGTTCAGCCTCGAGGTCGACACGGCGGTTTCCGGCACGTCGTGCCCGCGCAGGACCTCGCGGATCCGGTTCACCCCGCTCCGCGTGGCGGCGAACGCCTCGCCCGGCTGGTTCTCGGTCTGGGATATCGCGACGCGGAGGCGTGCCAGGTCGGGGGCGGCGTCGACGCTCGCCGCCCCGAACACCGAAACGCCCCACGGGGTGTCTATGGACTGGGTTCCGTTCATGCCGGTCATCCAACCAGGCGGGCCGGCTCAGTCCGAGGAGACGGTCCACCCGTCCAACTCGACGCGTCCGGCGTCGCGAGGCCTGTTCCCGTCGAAGAGCGTACGGCCGCGGTCCTCCACCCTGACGTCGTCCACGTAGACGCCCCGTCCGACGTACAACTGGTCGGTGACGTAGCGCCAGCGCAGCCGGACCTCGGTGCCCCGCCATCCCTCGAGGTCCGCCTCCAGCCGGTGCCAGACGCGTCCCGACCAGCCGGAGACCGATCCGCCCGGATGGGACCGCGACTCCCCGGGCCGGTCTCCGCCCGTCGGTACGGTGGTGAAGGGGACGGGCCGCCACGTCGTCCCGGCGTCCGAGGACGCCTCCAGTGTGAGCACGTCCGAAGCCGGCTCGGTGTCCCACCACAACGCGCAGCTCAGCGCCGGGCGGGAGGCGACCGGGCGCACCGCGGGCAGTGTGAGCGTCGCGGTGGTGGCGCTCGCCATACCGGAGAACCAGGCGGTACGGCCCCGGGCCGGCCGGACGGGCACCGCCCGCGCCATCCGGTTGGCCGCCGCCACCCGCGGAGCACTGCCGGAACGCCAGGAGCGCACCGGGTGGACGGAGTTGCCGAGAACGATCAGGAACGAGTCCGTCGTCGGATCGAGGACCAGACTCGTGCCGGTGAATCCGGTGTGGCCCGCCGTGCGCGGGGTGGCCATCGCGCCCATGTACCAGTGCTGGTAGAGCTCGAAGCCCAGACCGTGCTCGTCGCCGGGGAACGCGGTGTTGAAGTCGGTGAACAGCAGCTCCACGGATTCCTCGGACAGGATCCGGGAGGTGCCGTAACTCCCGCCGTTGAGCAGCGTGCGGGCCAGCACGGCCAGATCCCAGGCGCACGAGAAGACGCCCGCGTGGCCGGCGACCCCGCCCAGGCTGTACGCGTTCTCGTCATGGACCTCGCCCCAGACCAGCCCGCGCTCCAGCCCCGACCAGGGCAGCCGGGCGTCCTCGGTGGCCGCGATCTTCGGCTTCCAGGAGGCGGGCGGGTTGTAGCGGGTGCGGTGCATCCCGAGCGGAGCGGTGATCTCGTCGCGGAGCAGGGCATCCTGGGTGCGGCCGGTGATCTTCTCCAGGATCAGCTGCAGCGAGATGAGATTGAGGTCGGAGTAGAGGTACGCCGTACCGGGAGCCGAGGCCGGAACCTCGTCCCATAGCAGGCGCAGCTTCGCCTCACGGGTCGGCTCCTTGTAGAGCGGGATCCAGGAACGGAAACCCGAGGTGTGCGTCAGCAGCTGACGGACCGTGATGTCCTGCTTGCCGCCACCCGCGAAATCGGGGAGGTAGGACGCGGCGGTCGCCTCGAGCTCCAGCGCGCCTCGCTCGATCTGCTGGACGGCGAGGATCGAGGTGAACAGCTTGGACACCGAGGCCAGGTCGAAGACCGTGTCCTCGGCCATCGGGATCTGCTGGTCGGGCGGGAACTCCACCCCTGTGTCGGTCTTCTCGTCGTACGCCGCATAGCGCACGGCGTGGCCGATCGGCCGGTGCAGGGCCACGGTGCCGCCCCGGCCCGCGAGCAGAACCGCACCCGCGTACCAGGGGTGTGCGGGGGAGTCGGCGAGGTACTTCTCCGCATCGGCGACGAGCAGGTCGAGCTGGTCCGGCAGCAGCCCGGCACGTGCGGCCGAGCCTCGGCGCAGTGTCGGCCGGCCCCGTCCTGATCCCATTGCCGCCCCGGTCTCCACTGCTCCGTCGCCCAGCGGCCCGGTGCCCCTCTCGGCACCGGCCGCCGCCCCCGCGAAGGGGATCGGGGCGATGGCGAACGCCCCGCCCAGCGCCAGTATCCCGCCGCCCAGCCTCCGGCGGCTCATTCCCCGTCCCGACACGTCCCCGGCCATCCGGAACCCCTTCCCCTCACGTCGAAAACACCGTGCGAAAGTAACTTTCGAAATTTCGTACGGTGATGAAACTTCCTGCCGAAGCAGAGATTACTGTCACCGCTGCCGCCCGAGGGGCCCCTCGCGTCACAAAGAATCTGACGCAGCATCAGGTCATGGAGGCGTTCCATGCCGACACGGGCGTGCCGGGCCCTTGACCCTCGACGGCCGGCCACCCAGGATCACGCCATGACAGGTGTACGCAGCAGCACAGTGGACGGCGTCCTGACCCGCAGCGCACGGCGCACCCCGGAACGCACCGCCGTGAGGTACGCCGAGCGGTCCTGGACCTATGCGGCCCTGGACGAGGCGGTCAGCACAGCGGCCGCCGTGCTGACCACCGCGCACGGACTCCGCCCCGGCGACCGGGTGGCCTCCTACGCCCACAATTCGGACGTGTACCTGATCGCCTATCTGGCCTGCGCCCGTGCCGGGCTGGTCCATGTACCGGTCAATCAGAACCTCACGGGCGAGGACCTGGCATATATCCTCCGCCAGTCCGGCAGCGCACTCGTCCTCACCGACCCGGGACTGGCCCCGCGCGTCCCGGCGGGCCACGAGGTACGGCCGCTGCGCGACGCGCCGGACTCCCTCCTCGGCGAGCTGGACACCCCGCGTGCCTTCACCCCCGTACACGAAGCCGGCGCCGGCGACCTGGTGCAGCTGCTCTACACCTCGGGCACGACCGCCCAGCCCAAGGGCGCGATGATGACGCACGGCGCCCTGGTCCACGAGTACGTCAGCGCGGTCACCGCCCTGGACCTGCGCGCGACGGACCGGCCGGTGCACTCGCTGCCCCTGTACCACTCCGCGCAGATGCATGTGTTCCTGCTGCCGTATCTCGCGGTGGGCGCCGAAAACACCATCCTCGACGCCCCCGACGCCGGCCGGATCTTCGATCTGGTCGAAGCCGGTCAGGCGGACAGCCTCTTCGCGCCGCCGACCGTCTGGATCGGACTCGCCAACCACCCGGAGTTCGCCAGCCGTGATCTCGGAGCGCTCCGCAAGGCCTACTACGGTGCGTCGATCATGCCGGTGCCCGTCCTGGAACGTCTGCGCGAGCGACTGCCGGAGCTGGCGTTCTACAACTGCTTCGGGCAGAGCGAGATCGGTCCCCTCGCCACCGTCCTCGGACCCGACGAGCACGAAGGGCGGATGGACTCGTGCGGACGTCCTGTGCTCTTCGTCGAGGCGAAGGTGGTCGACGAGGACGGCAAGGAGGTGCCCGACGGCACGGCGGGCGAAGTGGTCTACCGCTCCCCCCAGCTGTGCCAGGGCTACTGGGACAAACCGGAGGAGAGCGCGGAGGCGTTCCGTGACGGCTGGTTCCACTCCGGTGACCTCGCCGTACGTGATCCGGAGGGCTACTTCACGGTCGTCGACCGGGTGAAGGACGTCATCAACTCGGGAGGCGTGCTCGTGGCCTCCCGGCAGGTGGAGGACGCCCTGTACACCCACCCCTCGGTGGCCGAGGCCGCCGTGGTGGGGCTCCCCGACGAGCGGTGGATCGAGGCCGTCACCGCGATCGTGGTGCTCCGGGGCGAGGCCTCGGAGGGAGAGCTGATCGAGCACACCCGCTCTGCGCTGGCCCACTTCAAGGCACCGAAGAGGGTCCTCTTCGTCGGTGAGCTCCCACGCAACGCCAGCGGCAAGATCCTGAAGAGGGAGCTGCGGGACCGGTTCTCCGACAGGGGCGCCGCAGCGGGTCCGCCTCCGGGTTCGCCTCCGGGTGCGCCGGAGGGCCGGCTTCCCTCGTAGGCTGACGTCTTCAGGTGAGCGACAGGAGAGTGGCGTGGCCGGGACGACGGTGGCCGAGGTGATGGCCGAGCTGGCCGGGCTCGAGGACCCGAAGGTACGCGAGGTGAACGAGAGGCACGGTGACGACCACGGCGTGAACCTCGGCAAGCTGCGCGCACTCGCGAAGCGGCTGAAGACGCAGCAGGAACTCGCGTGCCGGCTCTGGGAGACGGATGACACCGCGGCGAAGCTCCTGGCGCTCCTGATCTGCCGCCCGAAGGCGTTCGGCCGCGACGAACTGGACGCCATGCTGCGCCAGGCGCGCACTCCCAAGGTGCACGACTGGCTCGTGAACTACGTGGTGAAGAAGAACCCGCACGCCGAAGAGCTGCGGCAAGCCTGGTCCGCCGATCCGGACCCGGTGGTCTCCGGTGCCGGCTGGGCGCTGACCACCGAACGCGTGGCGAAGAGGCCCGAGGGCCTCGACCTCGGTGGGCTGCTCGACGTCATCGAGGCGCGGATGCAAGGCGCCCCGCCCCGCCTGCAGTGGGCGATGAACCACTGCCTCGCTCAGATCGGGATCGAACACCCCGGCCACCGCGCCCGTGCGATGGACATCGGTGAGCGTCTGGGAGTGCTCAAGGACTACCCGACCTCCCCAGGCTGCACCTCTCCGTACGCGCCCGTCTGGATCACCGAGATGGTGAGCCGCCGGCAGGGCGGGCCCGCGGCCTGACCGGCGCCGACGGCCATGCGCACGGAGCCGTGGAGCCACGGAGCCGTGGAGCCACGGAGCCGTGGAGCCACGGAGCCACGGAGCCACTGGAGCCACCGGGGCGAGTGTGCGTCCTGGTCCGTTCGCCGTCCGCCGAGCCCAGAGCCTGGTCGACGACGTGCGCGGCAGAGCCCCGTGACGTCGGGCCTTTCGCAGCCGCGCCCCGGCCCGCCCCGGCCCGCCCCGGTCCGTCCCGTACGTGCCCTGGCGGTCTCGCCCGACCGGCCCCGAGCCGTCGTCCTCAGCCCCCGCTCGGTCGGCTCCCTCAGCGGACCTCCCTCAGATCGACGATCCGCTTCATCTTGCCGACCGACCGCTCCAGCGTCTCCGGGTCGACGATCTCCACCCCGACGCTCACGCCGACCCCGTCCTTCACGGCCGCCGCGATGGACCGGGCGGCCTCCTCGCGCTCTGCCGTGCAGGCGCCGGCCCGCGCCTCCGCCCGCACGGTCAGCGCGTCCATGCGCCCCTGGCGAGTCAGCCGAAGCTGGAAGTGCGGAGCCACTCCCGGGGTCCGTAGCACGATCTCCTCGATCTGCGTGGGGAAGAGATTCACCCCGCGCAGGATCACCATGTCGTCACTCCGGCCGGTGACCTTCTCCATCCGGCGGAAGACACGGGCCGTCCCCGGCATCAGCCGCGTCAGGTCACGGGTGCGGTAGCGGATCACCGGCATGGCCTCCTTGGTGAGCGAGGTGAAGACCAGCTCGCCCTCCTCCCCGTCCGGCAGGACCTCCCCGGTGAACGGGTCGACGACCTCCGGATAGAAGTGGTCCTCCCAGATGTGCAGCCCGTCCTTGGTCTCGACGCACTCCTGTGCCACCCCAGGACCCATCACCTCCGACAGCCCGTATATGTCGACGGCGTCGATGGCGAACCGTTCCTCGATCTCGCCGCGCATCTGCTCGGTCCACGGCTCGGCACCGAAGATGCCGACCTTCAGCGACGTCCCCCGGGGATCGACTCCCTGGCGCTCGAACTCGTCCAGCAGGGTCAGCATGTACGAGGGCGTGATCATGATGATCTCCGGCCGGAAGTCCTGGATCAGCTGCACCTGGCGCGCCGTCATTCCCCCGGACGCCGGGATGACCGTGCAGCCGAGGCGCTCCGCCCCGTAATGCGCTCCGAGGCCGCCGGTGAACAGCCCGTATCCGTAAGCCACATGCGCCTTGTGGCCCGGCCGCCCGCCCGCCGCCCTGATCGACCGGGCGACCACGTCCGCCCAGGTGTCCAGGTCGCGTTCCGTGTACCCGACCACCGTTGGCCGGCCGGTCGTGCCGCTGGACGCGTGGATCCGCCGCACCCGGTCCTCGGGAACGGCGAACATCCCGAACGGGTAGTTGTCGCGAAGGTCGGCCTTGACGGTGAAGGGGAATCGGGAGAGATCGGCGAGCGTACGGCAGTCATCGGGGCGCAGCCCCGCCTCGTCGAACGCCGCGCGGTAGAAGGCGACGTTCTCGTAGGCGTGCCGCAGGGTGGCCCGGAGCCGCTCCAGCTGCAGGGACTCGAGCTCGTCGCGGCCGAGCCGCTCGCCGGCGTCAAGCAGCGCGGTCATACGGATCATCCCCTCGCCGACTGGCGACCGACCATTCGGTCGCCTCCTGGGAGCAGTAATTCAGGAGGCGGGGGGTTCTGGCAAGGGGTGCGGGCCGCCTGTGGACAACTCCTGGTCAGAAGCCCAGCCCCGTGAGCCCGGGGTGGTCGTCCGGCCGCCGCCCGGGCGCCCAGCGGAACCGGCGCCCGGACTCCTCGATCGGGACGTCGTTGATCGACGCGTGGCGCACCCGCATGAGTCCGGCGCTGTCGAATTCCCAGTTCTCGTTGCCGAAGGACCGGTACCAGCGGCCTGTGTCGTCGTGCCACTCGTAGGCGAATCGCACGGCGATCCGGCTGCCGTCGTGCGCCCACAGTTCCTTGACGAGGCGGTAGTCCAGCTCCCGGGCCCACTTCCGGGTCAGAAAGCCGATGATCTCCTGCCGCCCGGTCACCCACTCGGAGCGGTTGCGCCAGCGGGAGTCCGGTGTGTAGGCGAGCGCCACCTTCTCCGGGTCCCTGGTGTTCCAGGCGTCCTCGGCACGCCGGACCTTTGCGACCGCGGACTCCCGCGTGAACGGCGGAACGAGCGGCTGTGCGTTCATGCGACTCCTCCGAAGCTGGAGAACGTGCGTTCTCCTCTTGGTGCCGTACTGTATGAGAACGCACGTTCTCCCACAAGGCCGCCGCAGGGCGACACGTCGCGGGGCGCGGACGCGGGCACGCGACATGCCGACGAGGGGACTCACCGTGGAAGCCGCACAAGCTCGGTCCTCGGCACTGGAAACCGCCGAGGAGCTGTTCTACGCCAGGGGTGTCCAAGCGGTCTCCATGGACGAGATCCGAGCCGCCTCGGGTGTCTCGCTCAAGCGCCTCTACGCGCTCTTCCCATCCAAGTCCGCGCTGGTCCGTGCCTGCCTCGAAGCCAGGGACACCCGGTGGCGCGCACAGCTCGCCGCCTATGTGGACAGCCACCCGGGCACGCCGCGGGACCGTGTCCTCGCGGTCTTCGACTGGCTGCACGTGTGGTTCTCCGAACCCGGCTTCCGCGGCTGCGCCTTCAACAACAGCTTCGGCGAGATCGGCGCGACGGACGCCGCCGTCGCAGGCATCGCACGCCTCCACAAGGAAGCCTTCCACGCCTACGTCACCGGCCTGGTCACGGCCGCGGGGCAACCGGAGGAATCCGCCGCAGCCTGCGTACTGCTCGCCGAAGGCGCGATCGTCACCGCGGCCGTCTCCGGAACGCCCGAGCCCGCACACCAGGCCCGGAAGGCGGCCGCGCGGCTCCTGTCCGACGCCCCCGTTCCCTGATTCGCTCTGGGCGTACGCACCTGCAACGGGCCGTCCGCCCTGCTTTGATGGCTGCCATGCCGATCTTCAGTACGTACGACGGAACCGCACTGGCCTACCACTTGGTGGGCGAAGGCGAACCGCTGATCTGTCTGCCGGGCGGCCCCATGCGGGCGGCCCGCTACTTCGGCGACCTCGGCGGCCTGTCCCGGGTACGGCAACTGGTGCTGCTGGATCTGCGGGGCACCGGGGACTCCGCCGTCCCGGACGACCCGTCGACCTACCGGATCGACCGTCTCGTCGAGGACGTCGAGGCGCTCCGCGCGCACCTCGGCCTCGAACAGGCCGACGTGCTGGGCCACTCCGCCTCCGGCGAACTCGCCGCGCTCTACGCCGCGAAATACCCCCGGCGACTGCGCTCCCTCACACTCGTCACGCCCGGGACGGGCACCCTGGGCCTCCCCGCCACCGATCAGGACCGGCGCGACGCCGCAGCGCTGCGCGCCCACGAACCCTGGTACGCCGAGGCCCGGGCGGCGCTGGACGAGATCCAGGCCGGACGCGCCACACCCGGGACCTGGGCGGGCATCCGGCCGTTCATGTACGGCCGCTGGGACGCCGCCGCTCAGGCGCACGCCGAAGGGTCCCCCGCGCAGCGCAACGCGTCGGCGGGGTCGTTCTACTACCCCGAGGGCGGCCTCGACGCCGGTGCCGCGGTCGCCGCACTCCGCGAGCTGCCGGTTCCCGTGCTCGTCCTCGCGGGGGAGTACGACGGCGGCCCCACCCCCGACCGCGCGGCGGAACTCGCCGCGCTCTTTCCGCACTCGGAGTTCGTCGTCCAGCGGGGCGCCGCCCACTTTCCGTGGATGGACGACCCCGGTGCCTTCGTCCGCACCGTCACAGCCTTCCTCGACCCCGAGGTCAACAGTGTGCAGGCGGGCGGTATCCGGCTCGCGTACCGCACCTGGGGCGACCCCTCGGCCCCGCCCGTCGTCCTCGCCCACGGGCGGGGCGGGAGCAGCCTGGACTGGACCGGCATCGCCGAACATCTCGCGGCCCGCCACCGGGTGTTCGCACTCGACTTCCGGGGCCACGGCCTCAGCGACTGGCCGGGCCGCTACTCCTTCGAGCTCTTCCGTGACGACCTGCACGCCTTCCTGGAGGCCCGCAATCTCTCCGGCGCCACGGTCATCGGACACTCCATGGGCGGAGCGGCAGCCCTGCTGCTGGCCGAGCGGCACCCGGAACTGGTCGGTGCCCTGGTCGTCGAGGACGCCCCGCCCCTGCTCCCGCTCGACCCGCCCCGCGGGCCGGCCGAACGGCCGCCGGGCGAGCTCGGCTTCGACAGGCAGGTCGTTCCGTCCATCGACGCCCAGCTCAACGCCCCGGACCCGGCCGCACGGGAGCGTCTGGGCGGGATAACAGCGCCGGTACTCGTCGTCGGTGGGACCCGCAGCCACATCGACCAGGGGCAACTGGCCTGGATGGCGGAGCAGATACCCGGAGGGCGGTTCGCCTCCGTCGACGCCGGCCACCTGGTGCACGCCGACAACCCGGAGGCGTTCCTCGCGGCCGTCAAGTCCTTCGGCCTCGGCTGACGGGCCCCGCTGGACCCGCCGGCCGCACCTCCCGCCGCGTCAGCCGCGGTGGAGCAGAGTCGCCATGACCTCGTACAGCGTCGCCTCCGGGTCCGCCGCCGCGCCGTGCGAACGCCAGGCCACGAACCCGTCGGGCCGCACCAGGACGGTGCCTTCGGCGGACGTCCCGTGGGCGGCGGCCCAGTCGGCCCCGTCCTCGGGCCGCAGGTCGGCGTCCGGGGCGGAGCCGATCCCGAAGGCCTCCAGCGGGACCGACAGGCGCTTGGCCACCTGCTCCGCCGCCACCCGCCAGTCCGGGTACCGGGCATCGCACAGCAACACGAACGACTTCTCGTAGAGGTCCAGCGTCGACACGCGCCCGCCGTCCCGCCGGAGCCACATGTGCGGGGCCCTGGTACCGGGTTCACCCGTCAGGCCCATGCCTTCGGGCACCACCGGAAGGGCGGGGTCGACGTCCAGGACGGCGCCGCGCACATAGCGGTAGCCGAGTGCGACCGTGAGCATGCCGCCCTTGCGGCCGCCGCCGCCCGTGCCGGGTGATCCGGCGTACCCCGGGTGGCTGTGCTCGCCCGAACGGGCCGACGCACGCGCGCTCGTGGCCTTCGCCACGGGCAGCCGCTCCGCCTCGTACGTCTGGAGAAGCCCCGGTCCGGCCGCCTCGTCGAGCACGGCAGCCAGCTTCCACGCCAGGTTGTGCGCGTCCTGGATGCCGGTGTTGGATCCGAACGCCCCGGTGGGGGACATCTCGTGCGCCGAGTCCCCGGCCAGGAAGACCCGGCCGGAACCGTACCGCTCGGCGACCCGCTCGGCGGCGTGCCACGGCGCCTTGCCGGTGATCTCGACGTCCAGGTCCGGCGCACCGACCGCCCGGCGGATGTGCTCCGCGCACCGTTCGTCGGTGAAGTCCTCCAGCGTCTCGCCCCGGTCGGGCTGCCACGGCGCGTGGAACACCCACTGCTCCTCGTTGTCCACGGGCAGCAGGGCCCCGTCAGCGTCCGGAGTGGTCAGGTAGCAGACGATGAAGCGCCGGTCGCCCACCACGGAGGCGAGCCGCCGCGAGCGGAACGTGATGCTCACGTTGTGGAAGAGGTCTCCGGGTCCCGTCCGGCCGATGCCCAGCTGCTCCCGGATCGGACTGCGGGGCCCGTCGGCCGCGACGAGATAGTCGGCGCGAACCGTGGTGTGCTTCCCGGTCTCCCGGTCCTTGACCACGGCGGTCACCCCGTCCACGTCCTGCTCGAAGCTGAGCAGCTCGGTGGAGAACCGCAGCTCGCTGCCCTGCGCCCGGGCATGTGAGACCAGCACGGGTTCCAGGTCGTTCTGGCTGCACAGGCACCAGCCGCTCGGGCTGAACCTGGCGATCCCGCCGCCCGGGTCGATCTCCTTGAACAGCCACTCCTGGTCGTCGCCGGTGAGCGACCCGGCCTGAAGGATTCCGTGATTGTCCGCCAGCACGGACGCGGCGTCCCGGATCAGCTGCTCCGCCCCCGCGGTCCGGAACACCTCCATCGTCCGGACGTTGTTCCCCCGCCCCCGCGGGTGGGTCGAGGTGCTGCTGTGTTTCTCCACCAGCAGGTGGCGGACGCCGAGCCGGCTCAGGAAGAGGGAGGCGGACAGGCCCACCAGGGAGCCGCCCACGATGAGGACCGGTACGCGGAGATCGACGTTCTCGTTCATCAGTTGCTCCAGCTCGGACGCATGACGGATGCAGTGTCCATGCCCTCGCAGGAGGCTCCCGGCCGGGCTTCGGCCGGTGCCTCACCTGAACGGTTCATAAATCTCGCGCCGCTCGTACCAGCGTTCCACGATCAGTCGCGGGAGCGATGCTCGCGATGCGGGGACGGACTTCATGCCGGCGGGCAGGGACCTGCGCCGCTTCCACCGAAACCGACGGATGACGAGAGGCCACGGGACGTGGCCGCCGCACCGTCTCGAAGGAGAGCGAAAGATGACAACCCTCTCGGAACGGATATCTCAGTCCGCCTTCGACGGTTCGAGGCTCCGGGTCATACTGCTGCTGGACCTGCACGACGGCGCCCAGAACCAGTTCCTCGAGGCGTACGAGCACATGCGCAACCAGGTGGCCTCGATCCCCGGACACATCAGTGACCAGCTGTGCCAGTCCATCGAGAACCCCTCGCAGTGGCTCATCACCAGTGAGTGGGAGAGCGCCCCGCCCTTCCTCGCCTGGGTGAACAGCGAGGAGCACGTGGCGACGGTCCAGCCGCTGCACAGCTGCGTACGCGACACACGCTCCCTGCGCTTCAGCGTGCTCCGGGAGACCGGGGCGGCGTTCGAGGGCACCCCCGAGTCAGCCAAGGGCCGCCTCCAGGCCGCGCCGCGGCTGGGCGACGGCGTCGTACGCCACGCGCTCACCTTCACGGTGAAGCCGGGCACGGAGGAGATGGTCGCGAAGATCCTCGCCGACTACGACTCCCCGCAGTCCCGCGTCGACGAGAACACCCGGCTGCGCCGTACCTCGCTCTTCATGCACGGCAACCGCGTCGTGCGAGCGGTCGAGGTCGAGGGTGACCTGATGGCGGCACTGCGGCACGTCTCCCGCCAGCCCGAGGTCAGGGCCGTCGAGGAGGCGATCAACCCCTACCTGGAGCAGGACCGGGACCTCAGCGACCCCGACTCCGCCCGGATGTTCTTCACCAGGGCCGCGCTCCCCACCGTCCACCACGTGACAGCGGGCCGGCACGCCCCCGAGGGCGTCCAGCGGCACTCGCTGTTCTACCAGGCCAAGGAAGGCTGTGGCATGGCACTGGCCCGGCTGCTCGCCGGCCAGGACGAGGAAGCGGCGAACGACGCGTCGAGCCCCATCGAGAGCAGCACCATCTTCCAGCGCGACGACATCGTCGTGCGGCTTCTCGAGGTGAGCGGCCCGCTCGACGCCCAGCCCTCACAGGCACTCGGCATCGGCGGCCACCGCAAGGCGGCCATGCTCGGCCGGCTGCTCGACGGCGGTGCGAACGGCATGCCGACGACCGACCAGGAGGCCGCGCGCTTCCTCGCGCAGGCCGAGATGGACCTGATCACCGACCGTCGGGCCGCAGAGTCCTGACGCGTCACCGGCAGCGGGGCCACCCCCGCTGCCGTCACACCGCACAACGTGCCTGGAGGAGAACAGCCATGACCACCCACCGGCCTCGCATCGTGGACCTCAGCGAGACTCAGCCCAACCGCAGGCGCGGAGGCGACCTGCGCGCCATGCTCACCCCCACGGCGGTGGGCGCCACCAGCGGCTTCATGGGGCTGGCCATCGTCGCCCCGGGGGACCGGATCGGCGAGCACTACCACCCGTACTCCGAGGAATTCGTGTACGTCGTGGACGGGCTTCTCGAAGTGGACCTGGACGGCGAAGCGCACCCGATGCGGCCCGATCAGGGCCTGCTGATCCCGCCGCACGTCCGTCACCGTTTCCGCAACGTGGGCGACGTGGAGGCCCGCATGGTCTTCCACCTCGGCCCGCTCGCGCCGCGGCCCGAGCTCGGGCACGTGGACACCGAGGTCACGGAGACCGCGGACCCCAGTGACGGCTACGCGCCGCCAGAACGAACGGGGGCGGCCTCATGACCCGGCGCGTGGCCGTCACCGGGGTCGGCGTCGTCGCACCCGGTGGCATCGGAGCCCCGGCGTTCTGGGACCTGCTCGCCAACGGCCGTACCGCGACACGCGGAATCACGCTGTTCGACCCCGCGGAGTTCAGGTCACGTATCGCCGCCGAGTGCGACTTCGATCCCGTCGCCCACGGCCTGGACGCGGACCTGATCGCCCGCTCGGACCGGTACATCCAGTTCGCCCTCGTGGCGGCCAGGGAAGCGCTGGGCGACGCCGGACTCGACCTCGAGAAGGAGGACCCCTGGCGCGTCGGGGTCTCCCTCGGGACCGCGGTCGGCGGCACCACGCGCCTGGAGCACGACTACGTCGCGGTCAGCGGCAGCGGTGCGCGCTGGGACGTCGATCACCGGCCGGCGGGTGCCCACCTGGAGCGCGCGTTCGCGCCCAGTACCCTCGCCTCCGCGGTCGCGGAGGAGGTGGGCGCGCACGGGCCGGTGCAGACGGTCTCGACCGGCTGCACCTCCGGCCTCGACGCGATCGGGTACGCCTTCCACTCCGTCGAGGAAGGACGCGTGGACGTCTGTGTCGCCGGAGCCTCCGACACACCGATCACCCCCATCACGGTGGCGTGCTTCGACGCGATCAAGGCGACCTCGGCGAACAACGACGACCCGGAGCACGCCTCCCGGCCGTTCGACGCCCGCAGGGACGGCTTCGTCATGGGCGAGGGCGGCGCCGTCCTCATCCTCGAGGAACTGGAGCACGCCCGCGCCCGCGGCGCGACCGTCTACTGCGAGATATCGGGCTACGCCACATTCGGCAACGCCTACCACATGACCGGGCTGACCACCGAGGGACTGGAGATGGCCGAGGCCATCAACACCGCCCTCGCACACGCCCGGCTCGACGGATCGCAGGTCGACTACGTCAACGCGCACGGTTCGGGCACCAAGCAGAACGACCGGCACGAGACGGCGGCGGTGAAACGGGCGCTGGGCGCGCACGCGTACAAGGTCCCGATGAGCTCCATCAAGTCGATGGTCGGCCACTCCCTCGGCGCCATCGGCGCGATCGAGATCGCCGCCTGCGTCCTGGCCCTCAAGCACCAGACGGTGCCGCCGACGGCCAACTACGAGACCGCGGACCCCGAGTGCGATCTCGACTACGTACCCCGCACCGCTCGGCCCCTCAAGCTGCGCAGCGTGCTCTCGGTCGGCAGCGGCTTCGGCGGATTCCAGTCCGCCGTCGCCATGACCAGAACAGGCGGGAGGACCCCATGAACGCCCCGGCAACCCCGGTACGCCGCAGTTCCGTCATCACGGGGATCGGTGTCGTCGCCCCCAACGGGACCGGCGCCGGTGCCTTCTGGAAGCAGACCCAGGAAGGGGTCAGCGTCCTCGACACGGTGTCCCGCGAGGGCTGCGAGAACCTCCCGTTGCGTGTCGCGGGCGAGGTCAGGGACTTTGACCCGGTCGCCTTCATCGAGGAGCGCTTCCTGGTCCAGACCGACCGCTTCACGCACTACGCGATGGCCGCCGCCGATCTCGCGCTGGACGACGCGCGGCTCGGACGCGCGGACTACGAGGGCGCGCCGTTCAAGGTGGGCGTGGTCACCGCCGCCGGTTCCGGCGGAGGCGAGTTCGGCCAGCGCGAGCTGCAGCGGCTGTGGGGCGAGGGCTCCCGATTCGTCGGCCCGTACCAGTCCATCGCCTGGTTCTACGCGGCCAGCACCGGCCAGATCTCGATCCGCGGCGGTTTCAAGGGGCCGTGCGCCGTCGTCGCCAGCGACGAGGCCGGCGGCCTCGACGCGCTGATGCACGCCGCGCGGTCCATCCGGCGGGGAACGGACGCCGTCGTGGTCGGCGCGGCCGAGGCACCCCTCGCGCCGTACTCGGTGGTCTGCCAGCTCGGCTACGAGGACCTCAGCCTCTGCGACGAGCCGACCCGGGCCTACCGGCCGTTCACCGCGGACGCCTGTGGATTCGTGCCCGCGGAGGGCGGCGCCATGCTGGTCGTCGAGGAGGAGACGACGGCCCGCGCCCGCGGTGCGACCGTCCGGGCCGAACTGGCCGGCCACGCCGCGACCTTCACCGGCGCGGCCCGCTGGGAGGAGTCCCGGGCGGGACTGGCCCGGGCGATCGAAGGCGCGCTCCGCGAGGCGGGCTGCGCGCCGGAGGAGATCGACGTCGTGTTCGCCGACGCCCTCGGCGTGCCCGCGGCCGACCGGGCCGAGGCCCTCGCCATCGCCGATGCCCTGGGCGCACACGGACGCCGCGTCCCGGTGACCGCGCCCAAGACCGGCACCGGCCGCGCCTACTGCGGCGCACCCGTGCTCGACACCTCCGCCGCGGTGCTCGCCATGGAACACGGCATGGTCCCGCCGACGCCCAACGTCTTCGACGTGTGCCACGACCTGAACCTGGTCACCGGGCGCGCGCGTCCCGCCGAACTGCGCACCGCGCTCGTCCTGAGCCGCGGGCTGATGGGCTCGAACTCGGCCCTGGTGCTGCGCCGCCCCACCGACACCCCGCTATGAGAAGGAGTAGCCCCTCATGACCGCTCAGCTGACGTACGAAGAACTGGCCGCGCTGATGAAGAGCGGCGCCGGCCTGACGGTCGACCCGTCGGAGATGGCGAGCCGCCCCGGCTCCGCCTTCGACGCGTACGGCCTTGACTCGCTCGGCCTGCTCGGCATCGTGGCCGCGCTGGAGAACCGGTACGGCCACCCGCTGCCGGTCGACGCCGACCGGTGCAAGACGCCCGGCGAGTTCCTCGACCTCGTGAACAACACGCTCGTGACAGGAGCCTGACATGACTGGACACACCGAGAACGAGATCACCATCGCCGCCCCCCTGGACCTCGTCTGGGACATGACGAACGATCTCGAGAACTGGCCCCAGCTGTTCAGCGAGTACGCGTCCGTCGAGGTGATGAAGCGGGAGGGCCAGAAGACGACCTTCCGCCTCACCATGCACCCCGACGACAACGGCAAGGTCTGGAGCTGGGTATCCGAGCGCACCACGGACCGCCAGGGGCGCAACGTACGCGCCCGGCGCGTCGAGACCGGACCGTTCCAGCACATGGACATCCGGTGGGAGTACTCCGAGGTCCCGGGCGGCACGCGCATGCACTGGCGCCAGGACTTCGCGATGCGCCCCGACGCACCGGTCGACGACGCGTGGATGACCGACAACATCAACCGCAACTCCCGCGTCCAGATGGAGCTCATCCGCGACAAGATCGAGCAGCGCGACCGGGAGCGCCGCTCCGCCTCGGTCCCCGCCAACTGATGCCCCGAAAGGCAGCCAGATGCACCACGCACTGATCGTCGCCCGGATGGCGCCGGAGTCCGCGCCGGACATCGCGAAGCTGTTCGCGGCCTCGGACAACACCGACCTGCCGCACCTCGTCGGCGTCAACAGGCGCACGCTGTTCCAGTTCGGCGACGTGTATCTCCACCTGATCGAATCCGAACGGCCCCCCGGCCCGGAGATCGCGAAGGTGACGGAGCACCCGGAGTTCAAGGCCATCAGCGACCGGCTGACCGCCTTCGTGAGCCCCTACGACCCGGAGACCTGGCGCGGTCCGAAGGACGCGATGGCCCAGCCGTTCTACCGGTGGCAGAGCGACGGTTCCGCCTGACGGACAGAAGACCGCCCCGGGTCCGGCACTCAGGTGCCGGACCCGGGGCGGTCCGCGTGCGTGCCCGCGCTACGGCACGACGCACTCGAAGGCGTGCAGGTACGCGTTGACCGGGTGGATCTCGCCGACCCGCAGGCCGGCGTCGGACATCCGCCCGACCAGGCTCTCCCGGGTGTGCTTGGCACCCCCGACGTTCAGCAGGAGCAGCAGGTCCATGGCGGTGGTGAACCTCATCGACGGGGTGTCGTCGACGAGGTTCTCGATGATCACCACGCGGGCACCGGAGCGGGCCGCGGCGACCACGTTGCGCAGGGTCCTGCGGGTGCTCTCGTCGTCCCATTCGAGGATGTTCTTGATGATGTAGAGGTCCACCTCGAACGGGATGTCCTCACGGCAGTCGCCGGGCACGATCCGTACGCGGTCCGCGAGGCGGCCGCCGTCCCGCAGCCTGGCGTCCGCACGGGCCACGACACCCGGCAGGTCGAGGAGCGTTCCCCGGACCGAGGGGTGCTTCTCCAGCAGACTCGCGAGCACGTGTCCCTGGCCGCCGCCGATGTCGGCGACCGAGGAGACCCCGGTGAGGTCCAGGAGGTCGGCGACGTCCTGCGCCGACTGCACGCTCGATGTGGTCATCGCCCGGTTGAACACCTGGGCGGACTCGCCCGCGTCCTGGTGGAGGTATTCGAAGAAGCCCTTGCCGAACGTCTCGGGAAAGACGCTGGAGCCGGAGCGCACCGCGTCGTCGAGCCGCGGCCAGACCTCCCAGGTCCAGGGTTCGGTGCACCACAGGGAGATGTAGCGCAGGCTGTTCGGGTCGTCCTCGCGCAGCAGCCGGGACATCTCGGTGTGGACGAACTTCCCCTCCGCCGTCTCCTCGAAGATCCCGTAGCAGCACAGTGCGCGCAGCAGCCGGCTCAGCGGTACGGGCTGGGCGTCCACGACCAGGGCGAGCTCGGCCGCCGATGCCGGTGCCTCACCCAGCGCGTCGGCCACACGCAGCCTCGCCGCCGCGCGCACGGCCGCGGCGCAGGCCGCCCCGAAGGCGAGCTCCCGGAGCCGCATGGACGGCGGCGGGTTCTGGGCGGCGGAGACCGGGTGTGCGGGGAGAGGTGCCGCGACGGGGGTGGTGTCGGGGGTGGGACTCACGGTGGTCATACCGTCTCGTTTCTCCTCGTGCGGCGGTGGGCCGTCATCCGGCACACATCCCGGCCGGGACGGACGTCCCGCAGGTGTTGCTGACGAAGGTGTTGCCGGTACCCGAGGTGTCGCGGTTGGCGAGGTCGGCCGGCTTGTTGCCCTGCACGAGGTTGCGGCTGATGGTGTTGTCGGTGTTGAGAGCGCCCACGAAGCTCTTGAACAGCAGAATGCCGCCGGAGAGCGGCGTCGAGCCGACGTTGTCACGGATGACGTTGGAACGGACCACCGTGGCCTCGCTGCCGGTGAGGACGATGCCGGATCCCTGGATCGCGGACAGACGAGGGGTGGCCGGACAGAACTTGTTGTTCTCGACGATCCGGTTGCCGCTGATGGTCATCGCCCCCGCCGCGGGCTTGGACTCGTCGCCCACGACGAAGACCCCGCTGCAGTTGCCCGTCAGGGTGTTGCCGTCGATGACGAGGTTCCTCACCCGGCGGGCGGTGACGCCGATGCGGTTCCCGCTGACGGAGTTGTCCACGACCAGGGTGCCGCCGGTGTCGGTCGCCCCGCCTTCCTCGCTGACCGAGTTGGCGACGAAGATGCCCGCGTCGCCGTTGCCGGTGGCGGTGTTGTGCCGGAAATCACCGCGGGTGGACCGCTCCTGGGCGATGCCCCAGGTGCCGTTCTTGCCGGCTGCCACCCTGCGGACGGAGAGCCCGTCGGTCCAGGACGCCCAGATGCCGCTCTTGTCGAAGCCGGAGACCGTCAGTGAACGGATGCGGACATCGTCGACCGTGCGGCTCTTCGTCCCGAGGACGCAGATGCCGTTGCCACCCGTGGCGCAGGCGTTCGCCGCCTTGGCCTTCTTGGCTCCCTTCGCGGCCGGCGGGGCGATCACCGTCCGCTCACCGGTGCCGCGCAGGGTCAGGCCGGGCTTGGTGATCAGGACGCTCTCACGGTAGGTGCCGGCCAGGACGACGACGGTGTCGCCGGGCCGGGCCGCGTCCACCGCGCTCTGGATCGATTCGCCCGGGTGCACCACGAGGTCACTGTGCCCGGACGCGGCGGAGGGCACGGCCGCGAGACCCAGGGCCGTGGCTGTGGAGACGGTGATACCCGCCAGGCATTTCATGTGTCTTCTGCTCATGAGCCGAAGCTATGGGCGATCAACCGCCGGTGCCACGCAAGGTGAGCGTATGGATACATGGCGTGCCTGAATGGCTTACTGCGTCCGCGCGCCCCGCCTGCGCGGCCGTACCGTGGTCCCATGACGGGCGAGCGCGATCTTCGGACACTGCTGCGGGGCATGCGACCGGAGCTCAGGCCCGGCCGCTACGTCTACGCGACTCTTCCCGGCGGCGCGGCGCCCACCGGTGTCACCCCGGTGGTCACCGTCGCCGAGCAGGAAGGGCTGACGCTGGTCGTCCCCCAGGCGCAGGCCGAGGAGTCAGGGCTCGCGTACCACTTCGTCGCCGCGTGGATCACTCTCCGTGTGCATTCCGCACTGGACGCCGTGGGGCTGACCGCCGCGGTCTCCCTGGCCCTGACGGACGAGGGGATCAGCTGCAACGTCGTCGCCGGATTCCACCACGACCACCTGTTCGTGCCGTACGCACGTGCCGCCGACGCCGTCCGGGCGCTCGAAGCACTGGCCGCCGAGTCCGCGTAGGAGTGCCCGGCTCCGCAACGTGAGCCGGGACACGTAACATGGCCCCATGTCCTTCCTCCGCCGCCGTAGCGCCGCCACACCCGCGGGCCCGGACTTCGACGTCCTGGCCATGGACCCGGGGGACTGGCCCGGCAACCTCGGCGCCGGTCTGCTCCCCGCTCCCGACGGGAGCTGCCAGGGCGTGTTCCTGCGTTACGACCTGTTCGGCGGACGCGGCCCGGCGATGATCATCGGCAATCTGCCGGAGGGATCACCGGCCCGCGAGACCGAGGAGGGCCAGGTCCCCTTCGAGGTCGCCCAGCTGCTCCTCGCCCTCGAGAACGACGAGCCGGTCGAAGTCACCGGCACCGAGGACGTGCCCGTCATGCAGGGGGACAGCCTGCTGATCGTGCGCCGTGTCAAGCTCTCCGAGAGCCGGATCTCCTGCGTCCAGTTCGACCGGAGCGACGGCGTGCTCGTCACCATCGCCAGCTGGGACCGGCCGATCACCGACGATCTTTACGCCCTGCTCAAGCCACTTCCCGCGGAGCTGTTCCAGCAGGGCTGAAACGCCCCTGCGACAGCAGTCGTGTGATCCGCGCCGCCGATGTCCCGAACCCCGTGGGGCCACTGATGTGCCACGGGGTCCCGGTGCCCCGGCGCAGATCCTCCTCGCGGTAGCGCCGGCAGTCCCGGTGCCAGATCAGGATCCCCGCCATCCAGTGCTGAAGCTCCAGCACATAGCCGGCCAGGACCTCCCTCGCCTCCGCGTCCAGGTCGAAGTCGTCATAGAGGACAGGCAGTTCCTGTTCGGCGACATGCTGGAACTGGCGCATCCGTGCGTTCATCAGGTCGTCCACGATCGCGACCCCCGTCGGATAGTCCACCCCGAAGAAGTTCTGGACGACCAGGACCCCGTTGTGCACCTCACCCTCGTACTCGATCTCCTTCTGGTACGAGAAGAGGTCGTTCAGCAGGCACGCGTAGTCCGCCGCCGCGTTCTCCAGGGAACGCATCGGGCCGCTGCGGTAGACGGCGTCCGGCACCTTCCTGCCGTGGCCCAGCCGGCACAGGCTCATCGTGAGATCCGAGCCGAACGTCGCCCGGCGCATCTCCATGTAGTCCACCGGGTCGGGAATCCGGTTCTGCGCCTGGTTCGCCAGCTCCCAGAGCCAGCTCGCCGTCATCGACTCCACCGCCTCCCGGAACGTGCGGCGGGCGCCCTCGCCCATCGGCCCCGCCGTCCGCTGCCAGAGGTCCGCCAGCCCGCGCTCCAGCGCGTTGACCGGCTCCGGCACGGGGGAGCCGTCCAGCGGCATGAACAGCGACAGCCGCTCGTTGGCAAGCCGCGCCCCCGCCAGGTCACGCGTCCGGCCGTGCACCACGGGGAACCAGTCGTCACCGTACGTCCCCCAGGTCAGCCATCCCGAGGAGAGATCGAGCTCGTCAGGGGTCGCGTCCGGGTGCAGTCCCGCCGCACACAGCGGCAGATCCGTCGCGACGAGCCGCTCCTCGTCCCAGATGTGCGAACCCGGCACACCCGGCTGGGCCTCCAGCAGCCCCATCCGGCGTGACCAGTCCACGATCCGCAGGCGCGCCCCGTCCAGGTGCGGGCTCAGCGTCGTGCTGAACGGCATGTCGAAGTCCGGCAGCAGCGACGGACCGACGTGCTGGTACGGCACATGCGTATGGCTGCGCAGCCGGAGCGATTCGGAACGGGGGGTGAGGCGCAGCGAGGCCGCGGCCATCCCGAAACCGGGAACGCTCTCACCCGCGCCGCCACCGTTCATGTAGCGGCTCGAGCGCATGTGCCACTCGTGGCCGCCGGACTGCCAGTCCTGAAGCCCCTTGACGTACGCCAGGACAGCGGCCGTCCCGTCGGGGGAGAGGCCCTTCTCCGCGCAGAGCGGCGCGAGTTCGGTGAGGGCGGTGTTCTCGAACTGCTGAAGCCGCGACGTGAGCAGATCGTTGACCGCCTCGGCCGCCTCCTGGGTCGAGCAGCCCAGGAACCTCTCAAGGACCAGGACACCGTTGCTGTTCTCGCCCTCGTCCTCGACCTCGCGCTGGTACGAGAACAGGTCGTTGCGCAGATGCACCGCGTCGGAGAAGGCGTCCCTCAGTACGCGCAGCGGGCGCGAATCCGCCACCGGGTCAGGAATCTCCGCGTTCGCCGCGTACTCCACCAGCCCCGCCGACCACGGTGCCCCACCGACCTTGCGGCGCATCTCGATGTACTCGACGGGGTTGGCGATCCGCCCCTCATTGATGTTCGAGAGCTCCCACAGGGACTCGTTGAGCAGAGCCTCCGTCGCCTCGGCGAACCGGGCCCGCCAGGCGTCGGACATGGCCGGTACGGTCCTCGCCCAGAGATCGGCCAGGCCCGCCTCCACCGGATTCTCCGGCTCCGGGGTCGACGCACCCCGCTCCATCGGCATGAAGGCGGGCAGCCGGTCCAGATACCGCTTGCCGCCCTCCCGGTCCGGAGTGCGCTTGAACAGCTCGAGGAAGTGGTCGTCGAAGAAGAAGACCCACACATACCAGTCGGTGACCAGGGACAAGGCCTCGGCCGAGCAGTCCGGATGGGTGTACGCGCAGAGCAGCGCGTAGTCGTGGGACTCGAGGTCCTTCTCCTCCCAGACACCGGAGCCCTCCAGCATCCCCATCCCGCGCGCCCACTCCCGGGTATGGGCCCGGGCAGCCTCCAGATGAGGGTTGAGACGCGCCGGGTACGGCACGTAGAAGTCCGGCAGTGAGAAGGGCTGTGCCATGTGCGTCCGGCCTTTCCGAGAACTTCGCGCGATCCACACGGACCGGTCCTGTCGGCGCCAGCACTACCCCTCGGCCATACGGGGCACGCACAGCGCGGAATAGTCACACAAACCCATGTCCGGCGGCACACTGCACTCTTGACTCACCAACACCTCCCGCCACAGAGTGTGCGCCGACCGACGAACACGGGGGCGTCCCCCCGGGAACCGCTTCGCCACCTGGCCAAGAAGGGTTGTCATGACGTCGAAGCAGAGGATCAGACTCGCGCTCGCACTGACCACGGCAGGGGCGCTGAGCGTGGCGCTCCTCTCCCCGGCCGCGGCGGGAGCGGACACCGTACGACCGGAATGCCCGCCCGGACTCGCCTGCGACTGGGTCCCCGCGGCCTACCAGCAGACCGGCGACCCTGCGGACAAGGAGACCTACGGCAACTACGACACGGCGAACCGGCCCGACACCAACGCCATCCGGTTCATCGTCCTGCACGACACCGAGGTCGACTACGACACCACTCTGCAGATCTTCCAGAACCCCGCCAACCAGACCTCCGCCCACTACGTGGTGCGCTCGGACGACGGTCATGTCACACAGATGGTGAAGAACAAGGACGTCGCCTGGCAGGCGGGCAACTGGTACCTCAACTCCCACTCCATCGGCATCGAGCAGGAGGGCGTCGCCGCCGAGGGCGCCAAGTGGTACACCCCCGAGATGTACCGCTCCACGGCACGCCTCGTACGTCACCTGGCGGCGAAGTACGACATCCCGCTCGACCGGCAGCACATCCTGGGCCACGACGGCGTGCCGCCCACCGGTGCGTCCGGCACCCGGAACATGCACTGGGACCCGGGCCCCTACTGGGACTGGAACCGCTTCATGCGGTTGCTGGGCGAGCCCACCGTTCCGAGCGCCCCCCGAAGCAGTGAGCTGGTCACCGTCAGCGCGGACTTCACCAAGAACCAGCAGGAGTTCCGCGACTGCGAGAAGAACGTCGACCTGCCCCGGCAGGGCAGCAGCGCGGTACCGCTGCACACCGGACCGTCCGCGGACTCGCCGCTCTTCTCCGACCCGGGACTGCACCCGGACGGCTCGCCGGGGACGAACTGCGCGGCGGACTGGGGGAGCAAGATCAGCGCCACCCAGCAGGCCGTCGTGGCCGGCAGGGCACCCGGCTGGACGGCGATCTGGTGGTACGGGCAGAAGGCGTGGTTCCGTACCCCGGCCGGGTCCCGGACCGTCACCCCCACCTCCGGCCTCGTCGTGCGGCCGAAGACCGGCAAGGAGGAAGTGCCCGTGTACGGCGTCGCCTATCCGGAGAAGGCGGAGTACCCCACGGACTTCACCAAGCCGACCGTGGGCAGTCCGCTCGTCTACACCATCAAGGCGGGGCAGGCGTTCCCCGGAGGGGGCGAGGCACCCACCGGCTACTACTACGCGCCGACGATCGACGCCTCGAAACCGTACGACCACACGTACTTCCGCGGAAACCAGAAGTACGTGACGGTCCAGATCGGACACCGGATCGGTTTCGTGAAGGCATCCGACGTCGATGTCGTGCGAGCCGAATCGTGAGCGGCTGCTGAGACAGTGAACAGCGCGCTGCGGGACCCATGTGTCGGCACCGGTCCCGCAGCGCGCATCCCCCGTCCGTCAGGCCGGTGTACCCGGCGTGGTCATCAGCGTGTCCCCACCGCGGCGCGCACGGCCCGCCGGGCCATCGCGCAGTCGTCGTGCAACCTCCGCAGCAGCAGCCTCTGCTCCTCGCCGGAGGTCAGCAGGCCCGGCCGTGCCTGGCCGGCCCCGGCCGGCGCCCCTTCACGCATGGCCCGCTGGACAGCCGTCTCGTACGTACGGATCTCGCGGGTCAGCACGATCATCAGGTTCACCAGGAAGGCGTCACGGGCGGCAGCCCCTGCCGCCTGCGCCAGCTGGCTGATCTGCCGCCGGGACGCCGGTGCGTCACCGAGCACGGCCCAGAGCGTCGCCAGGTCGTATCCCGGCAGATACCAGCCGGCGTGCTCCCAGTCGACCAGCACGGGCCCGGTGGGCGGCAGCAGGATGTTCGAGAGCAGGGCGTCGCCGTGACAGAACTGGCCCATGCCCTGCCGACCGCCCGCGTGGGCCAGGCCGTGCAGCAGCTTCTGCAGGTCGCCCAGATCACGGTCGGTGAAGAGACCCAGCTCGTGATAGCGGGCGATGCGTGAGGCGTAGTCCAACGGGGCGTCGAACAGCCCGGCCGGCGGCCTCCAGGCATTGATCCGGCTGACGGCTCCGAGCACGGCCCGCAGGTCCGCCCGGGGCGGCGCCTCCGCGGGATGCCTCGTCAGCGCCGCGACCCGTCCGGGCATCCGCTCGATCACCAGGGTGCAGTTCTCCGGGTCGGCCGCGATGAGCCGCGGTGCCCGGACCGGCGGGCGGTGCCTGACGAAGGCGCGGTATGCCGCTATTTCGTGCCGGAACCGCTCCGTCCACGCCGGGGAGTGATCGAGTAAACACTTGGCCACCGCGGTCGCGCGGCCGGTGGTGCCCACGATGAGCACCGAACGCCCGCTGCGGCGCAGCACCTGCACGGGATTGAACTCCGGGCAGATGCGGTGCACGGAGGCGATGGCCATCCGCAGCTGCGCACCCTGGGCGCCGGACAGGTCCAGTCTTCCGCTGAGCGGTGGGGAGCCCGGCCCCGCCGCCCGCCGGGTCCGACCCGTGCCGGACGCCGGTGCAGCGGCGCGGGGGTCGAGATACGGCCCGCCGCCCGTCCCGGAGGGACGGAGCGGCCGGGGCGGGGCGGACACGGAGGACGATGCTGTGTACATGGGCGAGACAGATCCCTTCGTGCGCCGACAAGTTACGTGCGCCGCCCCGGCCGGCGGCCGTCCGGCACCCTGGGGAGTACCTAGGGCTGCCGGGCGGGGTGGCGCTTTCCTACCTGACACCGGCCCGCGGGTGGCACAACATCTAGCGACCCCTGGCGAACCCTGGCGAATATTCGCCCGGCATCCACCGGGGGGCTAGGGTCAAGTCAGCCGAGAACCTGGGGGCTTGACGTGACCGGAGAACCCAACACCCGTCTTTCCGACCTGTTCGGCCTGGCCGGCTGGTCCAAGGGCGAACTCGCGAGAATGGTGAACAGGCAGGCGGCGGCCATGGGCCACCTCCAACTCGCCACCGACACCTCGCGGGTACGGCGCTGGATCGACATGGGGGAGTCCCCCCGCGATCCCGTGCCCGAGGTGCTGGCAGCTCTGTTCACCGAGCGGCTCGGCCGTGTCGTGACCATCGAGGACCTCGGGTTCGGCCGACGCGGGCGTGTGGGTAAGCGGCGAAAAGCCGGGACGGAAGACAATCCCGACGGTTTGCCGTGGGCGCCCGAACGGACGGCAGCGGTCCTCACCGAATTCACGGGAATGGACCTCATGCTCAACCGACGCGGCTTGGTGGGCGCGGGCGCCGCGCTCGCCGCTGGCTCAGCTCTCACCGGCGCCATGTACGACTGGCTGCATTCAGAACCCGCTCCGGCGGCCCGGGCCTCCCGGCCCAGCGACCCTCCGCACGCCGACAACGCCGGCTTCGACCTCTACGAGGCCGCACCCATCGGTTCCGAGGAGATCGAGGCACTCGAGCGCTCGGTCGAGGTGTTCCGGGCCTGGGACGCCTCCAGAGGCGGCGGACTCCAGCGCAAGGCCGTCGTGGGCCAGCTCAACGAGGTGGGCGGCATGCTCGCCTACAACCACCCCGAGCATCTGCAGCGCCGCCTCTGGGGCGTCGCCGCCAACCTCGCGGTCCTCGCCGGCTGGATGTCCCACGACGTCGGTCTCGAACCCACCGCCCAGAAGTACTTCGTGATCGCCGCCCACGCGGCCCGCGAAGGCGGTGACCGTCCCCGCGCGGGCGAGGCGCTCTCACGCGCCGCCCGCCAGATGGTCCACCTGGGCAGGCCCGACGACGCCCTGGACCTGATGAAGCTCGCCAAGTCCGGTTCCGGGGAGGAGACCCTGCCGCGTACCCGGGCGATGCTGCACACCATCGAGGCCTGGGCACAGGCGTCGATGGGACGCGGGCAGGCCATGCGGCGCACCCTCGGTGAGGCGGAGGAGCTCTTCGTCTCGGACAAGGGCGATGTGCCGCCGCCGAGCTGGATGCAGATGTTCGACGAGGCGGACATGCACGGGATGCAGGCACTGGCCTTCCGTACGCTGGCCGAGCACGACCCGGGGGCGGCCTCCACAGCCCAGCGCCACGCCAAGCAGGCACTCGATCTGCGGATGAACGGCCGTCAGCGCTCCAAGATCTTCGACTACATCTCACTCGCCTCGGCGTGCTTCATCGCCGACGATCCAGAGCAGGCCGATCGCTACGCACGGCTGGCCCTGGTGTCGATGGGGGAGACGTCCTCGCACCGAACCTGGGACCGGCTGCGTGAAATGTACCGGCTCACCGGCCAGTTCGCGGGTTACGCCAAGATCGAGGACCTGCGCGAGGAGATCGAGCTCGTCCTGCCCCCGAGCGGAGCCAACAAGAAGGCCAGGGGCTCCCAAGTCTGATCCGGGCCCGTCATCGATGAGCGCGCCAGACCTTCCGCAGGCCGGCCGGGGCTCCGTCATGCCTCGACGCGGGCCACCAACACGCAGGCGTCATCGAACCGTTCGGCAGACCCGAGCGACTCGACCACCGCCCGTACGCAGTCCTGCGCCGTGCGAGCCTGTGCGAACCGAGGCGCCAGTCCCAGAAGCATGTCCGGGCCTGCGCTCCGGTCCGTCAGCCCGCCGGTGTGCAGTACGAGCACATCGCCCGGGAGCAGGTCCACCTCGTCCTGCTCGTAGGTGACCCCGGTTGCCGCCCCGAGCAGCACTCCGTCAGGTGCCGGCAGAGGACGCCCCACTCCGTCGCGGAACAGCAGCGGCGCGGGGTGCCCTGCCTGTGCCCAGACGAGCGTGCCGGTCGCCGGGTCGAAGCGGCAGCACACGGCGCTGCCCAGGGCGGGCTGTGCGGAGCACTCGATCAGCTGGTTCAGATGACCCATGACCGGACCGGGGCCGACGCCTGCCACGGCCATGCCGCGGAGCGCGCCGAGCAGCATCGCCATGGCCGAGGTGGCGGGGATCCCGTGGCCGGTGAGGTCGCCGACGCTGAGCAGGGTGTTGCCGTCGGGGAGCGGCAGCGCGTCGTACCAGTCGCCGCCGATGAGGTCGCTCGCCCCCGAGGGAAGATAGTGCGCGGCGATGTCCAGGCCGCTCGCGCCCTGCCCGGCTACAGGCAGCGAGCCGCGCCACGGCGGAAGCACGGCAGCCTGGAGTTCCACGGCCATCCGGTGCTCGGCCCGGGCCTGCTGTTCCTGCCGCCGCAACGTGTCCCGCGTCCTGCCCACGATGTGCTGGCTGCGCCGCAGTTTGCTGACATCGCGCAGGACCGCCCACATGGAGGCCGTGCAGCCGTCCGCGTCGAGAACGGGTTCGCCCATCATGTGCAGCGTGCGCATACCACCACCGGGCAGCAGGATCCGGAATTCGCCGTCTATGGGCCGCCCGTCCACCAGGCAGTCGGTCACCATCGACGTCAGAAGAGGCTGGTCCTCCGCGAGGAGCACGGACGGCAGCTCGTCCAGCGACAAACCCCCGGCCCCCGGGTCCCTTCCGAAGATCTGGTACAGCTCGTCGGACCAGCTGACCTCGTCGGTGAGCAGGTTCCACTCGGCGCTGCCCACTCTGCTCAGGAGCGAACCGGTCGGCGGTTCGGCCGGCGCAGGGTGTTGCTCTCCCGCAGGCTCCGGGGCCGTGACACGGGGGACGCCGTCCCTCAGCTGGCCCAGATGCTCGCCGAGGTCGTCGAGCTGGTGGACCGCCAGGTCGCAGAGCGCCCGCTGCCAGCGCTGCTGGGGATCGTCGTCGTCGATCACGGACGTGTCGCGCCGGACCGCGTCCATGTCGCCCCGCAGCAGCCGGGTGCGATTGATCAAGGCGTCGACGGCGTCCCGCTCGGGCGGTTGCGGGGCGGGGCGGTCCGCAAACAGATGGGACGGCATCTGGTACTCCGATACAGGCGGAACGGCCGGTTCGTGGGGGTGGACCGAACACGACTGTTGCACAGGCTCCGGGGCCCCGTAAGGGGTTTGGCAACACTCGATACGTTCTTGCTTCCGGCATATGCCATCGGCTGGGTGGAGCGAGGGTCCGCCGAACACCCTTGCCCGTGGCGGGGAGTTGACGCAAGTCGTCGGGCGTGAGCCGCTCGGCGTACGCCCGCGCGTGCGACCCCGCACGGCTCGCACCGGCCGGGATCTGGGCATATGCGGGGTCGTGCGGGCCGTGGATCTTACTGCTGGCGCTGTCGGCGCCGATGTGGGATCGATATGGCGTTCGATGACGCGCCGCATGTGCGTCGGTCGTTCGTTCGGTAGTCGGGTCCGAGGGTCGGTGGCTCGCGTCCCGGCCGGCCGGGGGAGGGAATGGTGGTGCGCGTGTTCGTGTTGGGTGAATCAGAAACGAGAACGACACTCATCCCCATCCCGGTGATGAGGTCGGAATCCCTGTCTGGAGGCCCCATGGCACGCAGTGAGACCAGGCCCGTCGTCCTGCTCCGTTCCACGGCCGGAACCGGCCACACCTATGTGACGCGGAAGAGCAGGCGCAACAACCCCGACCGGCTCGAGCTGCGGAAGTTCGACCCCGCTGCGGGGCGTCATGTCACGTTCCGTGAGGCCCGCTGACGACCGGCTGAGCCACCTTCCGGTAGCGGTGGGGTCACCGGCCTGCGGGGCCGTGGCGTGGATCACGCGGCCGGGGGCGGATTCACGGGAACGCCGAGTGGTGGTTTATCGTTCATCTATGCGTCGGGGTGAGCGGCTGAAAGCCGCCGTGCGGCAGTACGCCCTCACCTCCGCACACAAGCCGCCCCGGCTGGATTCCCCCGATCCGGCCGGGGCTTCTCCTTGGGCCGTCCCGTGTGCCGCGCGATCTCGTGGCACACGGGGCTCCACAAGCTCCCCCGCCCGAGCTTCCGCCCGCACGGGCCCGTGCTCACATGGTCCGCGTGAGGTCAGCGGCGTAGTGCTCGATGGCGGGCCGGTACCGCTGCACGCCCGGGCTCTCGCTCGTCGCCGCCAGCAGGCACAGCAGGAGCTGCATGGCCTCGTGGTGCTCGCCGGTGTTGAACAGGGCCATGGACAGGAAGGTCTTCAGGGCCCCGTCGTCCGGGAATTCCGCCACACCGCGCCGGAGCGTCTCGACGGCCTGACCGAACCTGCCCAGGACGCGATAGGTGCTGCCGAGACCCAGCAGCGCGCCCCGGCGTTCCTCATCGGTGAGGCCGTCGCCCTGCAGGCTCCGCTCGTAGTACGGGACGGCCTCGGCCTCCAGGCCGAGCACATCGTGGGCCCAGGCGGTCTGATAGGCGACGTCCGCCGCGTCGGGGAACGAGGCCGTGAGGGAGAGGAGACGCTCCCTGGCCTGTTCGGGATGGCCCTCTTCCCGCAGCCGCACGGCTTCCGCCAGCAGTTCGTCCTTCTTCTGTGCGCTCATGCGCACATGGTCGCACCCGCCCAGGGTGTGCCCGACGGGGTTGGGGGCATCCGTTCCGCCATGACAGCAGAGGCGAATCGTAGTGCACGACGCAGAGGCTTGGGGATTCTACTGCTGCGCGCGGCGGTGCTGGCGGCGGCGTTCGTGGCCCTTGTCGCGTTCTCCGTGGTCCTGGCGAAGGTGACGCTCACGCCGTCACCCGCCTCGGAGGACATCGTCACGTCCAATCTGAAGCCGGGGCGGTCCCTGCGGCAGTACGCGCAGGAGTACACGTTTCTCGCAGCGTGCAAACAGGCGGGCGGAAACCTGCTGCTGGGCGCTCCGTTCGGCGTGCTGCTGCCGATTCTGGTGCCGCGGCGGCTCCGGATGATCCGGATGACCGTGCTCACCGTGCTGGTCATGGCAGTCGTCGAGCTCGCCCAGGGCGCGCTCGTGGCGGGACGGGCCTTCGACATCGACGACGTGATCCTCAATACGGCCGGCGCGCTGCTGGGGTACGCGCTCGTGGGGCGGCGCATCAGCCACCGCTACCACGCGCTCTCGGACGAGCCGGCCGCGGCGGACGAGGCGAAGCCCGGACCGCGGACGCCGGCCGGCACAGGCCCGGCCGCCAGGAGTAGCGCGAAGCCCGGTGCCGCGTCCGAGCCCGGTGCCGCGCCGAAGTCCGGGGCCACGACGAAGGCCGCCGACAGCCCCGCGACCGGTTCCGCCGCACGGCGGAGCGCGTCCGCGCCGATGGCTCGCGGACGCGCTCTGCTCGACAGGTGGCGCAGCCGGCGGGAGGGCCCGGGCGGGGGAGCGCCCGGAGCCCGCCGACGCGGAGCCTAGAGCGCCGGGTGGGCGTTCTGCATGAGCTCCTGGAACTGTGCGGAGAACCACTGGCCCGAGATCGGGGCGTCGGGCAGCGCACCGGACATGTTGTTGCCGTTGCGGACGTTACCTTCGTAGGTCGGGTCGCACATCCGGTCGAATCCCTTGCCGTCAGGGTTCGGGATCTCCTTGCTGGAACCGTCCGACTCCCCCGGAGGCTTCATCCAGACGTAGGCGTCGATGCCCGCGGCGGGCGCCGCCTGCGGCCGTTCACCGAGACCGGCTCCGGCCTGGTTGCACCAGTTCCCCAGGTGGATGCGCCGGTCGTAACGGCCGCCGTCCACATAGGTGTCCACGCTGGTGGTCGCGCCAGGCCCGGTCGGCCGGTCGGCGCCGCCCCAGCCGTTGCGGGAGGTGTCGATGAGCATGCCGACGTCGGAGTTGAAGCCGACGGAGACCAGCTCGTCGCGGAAGGCCTGGGCGTAGGACTGCTCGTCCGTGTAGCGGTTCCAGTCGATCCACTTCGACTGGCGCACGGACGTGCCGTTGACGGAGTCGTCGATGGAGAAGTGATCCTCAGTCGTCGCACCGTAGTTGGCCGTGTTGGTGATGAAGCCGTGCACGTCGTCGACGGTCGCGCCCTCGGTGGTCGCGGCCTCCTTGAAGATGTCGGCGGTCGGACCGAAGTTGTCGTCCCAGCCGATCCAGCCGTGGTGGCCGGCGTCGATGTAGTTGTAGACGTTCGGAGCGTCGCCGAGCTTGTTGAGGGCGTAGCCCACGCCCTTCTGGTAGTTGCCGTTGGCCTTCATCACGTCGCACTCCGGCGTGGCGGTGGGACGGCCGCCGGCGTTGGTGATGAGGTTGGGCAGCGAGTCGATCTCGACGGTGGTGACGATGCGCAGACCGGCGTACTTCGCGTCGCCGAGGATGGCCGCGATGGGGTCTATGTACTCGGTCTTGTAGCGGTCGATCTCGGTGGGGCCGAGTTCACCGTTGGAGGCGAGGGCCGAGCAGTCACGCCCGGGCAGGTTGTAGATGACGAGCTGGACGACGAGTTCGCCGGAGCCCTTCTGCGTGAGGGCTTCGTCGAGGTGGTCCCGCAGGCCCATTCCGCCGTTGGCGCCCTCGATGGCGGCGATGCGGTCGAGCCAGACACCCGTCGGCTGGTCGGAGATCCGGCTTCCGCCCGGCTCGGCTGCGGCGTTGGCCGACCACTCCGGGTTGACGTAGACCTTCGAGCCCACGTAAGGGTTGTCGACCCGGTCGGAGGGACCGGTGGGCGGGTCGGTCGGGTCCGGCGGGTCGGTCGGTCCTGTGGTGCCTCCGTCACAGGTGACGCCGTTCAGCTTGAACGTCGCGGGCACGGTGCTGTTTCCGCTCCCGGTCGCGTTGAAGCCGAAGGTGGCGGAGGACCCGGTGGCCAGCGCGGCGTTGTAGCCGGCGTCCTTCGCGGTGACGGCGGTGCCGCTCTGCGAGACGGTGGCGTTCCAGCCCTGGCTGACCTTTTCGCCGCCGGCGAACGACCACTGCAGCTGCCAGCCGGATACGGCGTCGCCCAGGTTCTTGACGGTCACGGAGGCGGTGAGACCCCCGTTCCACTGGTTCTGGATCTTGTAGTCGACGGAGCAGCCTGCCGCCGCTGCGGCGGACGTTGCGAAGGGTGCCACCGCGGCGGCGGATCCGGCGGCTGCGGCGACGAGTGCTCCCGCGGCTATGAGCGCCGTTCGGGATCGGCGCAGGGTGGTGCGGCTCGTGCGGCTCATACGAATTCCGTTTCCTCAGCTGTCGAGGGCGCGCAGGTGAATCGCGCGGCCCGATTCCGTACGGGGTGGGGGTACCGTCGTAGTCGCTGATCAAAGGCAGGCCGGCGGGGCAGTGCTCCGGCCTGTTCCGCTTGCTGCGAGGGGGACTTCGGCACGACCGGTGCGCGCGAGGAGTTCGAGTGGTCCTCGTTCACACAGGTGCGTTCGTGCCGACCGCGATGTCCGTTCCCCGGAAACCGCCGGCCCGATACGGCGCGGCGCTGTTCTCCACCGTGCGTCCGAGGGCGGATCCGGAAGCCGTGGCCGTGTCCGGGAGGGTACTTCCGGACACGCCGGGCACTGCTCCGGGGAGCAGCCTGAACAGGTGCGGTATGTACGAGGGGTGAAGCATGAGCGACTCCTTGCAGATCGGGCGTGCCCCCTACGGCACGTCGACTGGTGGAACCGCTCCCACTGGTGTGGCTTGACGGTAGAGCGTCAAGTGGTGTCGGTCAACACACCAGTTCCCATCTCTTGGTATCGAAATAATTCGACTCTTCAAGTCTCTTGACTCCCTTTTTCCTCATCACCATGCTGGGAGCGCTCCCACTGGTTCAAGGCTTGTGCTCAGCCCTGCACACCCCCCCATGTCGCCGAGCCGCGAGGAGGTACTGCGCATGCCATCGGGACGCGCACGAAGAACCTGGTTACCCGGAAGACCCCGCAGAACCGGAGCCGGAATCCGACGGTTGTGGACAGCATCGGTGGCCGCGCTGGCCCTCCCTCTGGGGATGACCGCCGCAGCCGGCACACCGGCCCAGGCCGCCGCCGTCCAATGCAGCGTCGACTACAGAACCAATGACTGGGGCTCGGGCTTCAGTGCCGAACTCACCGTCACCAACAGGAGCTCCACCGCGATCGACGGCTGGACCCTGAGCTATGACTACGCCGGCAGCCAGAAGCTCACCAACGGCTGGAACGGGACCTGGTCCCAGTCCGGCAGCACGGTCACCGTCAAGAACGCGAGCTGGAACGGCACCGTCGCCGCCGGGGGCGCCGTCACGACCGGCGCGCAGTTCGCCTACAGCGGCACGAACACCGCCCCCACCACCTTCGCCGTCAACGGCACGGCATGTGCCGGTGCCCATCAGCCGCCGATCGCCGTCCTCACCAGTCCGGCGGCGGGCGCCGTCTTCTCCGCCGGAGACACCGTCCCCCTGGCCGCGACGGCCGCGGCCGCCGACGGCGCGGGGATCAGCAAGGTGGAGTTCTACGACGACACGACGCTGCTCGGCACGGACACGACCTCCCCCTACACCTACGACGCCGAAGGGCTCGTCGTCGGCGGCCACTCCGTGTACGCCAGGGCGTACGACAGCCTCGGTTCCTCCGCGGAATCGACCCCCGCCGGAATCACCGTCGCAGCAGGCCCGGCCGTCGTCGCCACCCCCGCCCAACTGGGCGTGCAGCAGGGGAAGTCGGGGAGCTTCGAAGTCTCGCTGTCCACCGCCCCCGCCTCCTCCGTCACCGCCACCGTGGCGCGGAGCGCCGGCAACACCGGTCTGAGCGTCACCGGCGGCGCGAGCCTCACGTTCACCCCGTCGAACTGGTCCACGCCTCAGAAGGTGACCGTCTCGGCCGACGACTCCGGCACCGGAGCCGCCACCTTCACCGTCACGGCCCCCGGCCACTCCCCGTCCGAGGTCACCGTCACCCAGATCGCGGAGGCGAAGGAGTACGACGCCCGCTTCCTCGACCTGTACGGGAAGATCACCGACCCGGCGAACGGCTACTTCTCCTCGGAGGGCATCCCCTACCACTCCGTCGAGACGCTGATCGTGGAGGCTCCCGACCACGGACACGAGACGACGTCTGAGGCGTACAGCTACCTGATCTGGCTCCAGGCGATGTACGGGAAGCTCACCGGGGACTGGACGAAGTTCAACGGTGCGTGGGACACCATGGAGAAGTACATGATCCCCACGCACGCCGACCAGCCCACCAACTCCTTCTACGACGCCTCGAAGCCCGCCACCTACGCGCCCGAGCACGACACCCCGGACGAGTACCCGGCCGTCCTCGACGGATCGGCGGCCTCCGGATCCGACCCGATCGCGGCCGAGCTGAAGAGCGCGTACGGCACCGACGACATCTACGGGATGCACTGGATCCAGGACGTCGACAACGTCTACGGGTACGGCAACACGCCGGGTAAGTGCTCGGCCGGCCCCACCGAGACCGGGCCGTCGTACATCAACACCTTCCAGCGGGGGCCTCAGGAGTCGGTCTGGGAGACCGTCACGCACCCCACCTGCGACAACTTCACCTACGGCGGTGACAACGGCTACCTGGACCTGTTCACCGGGGACGCCTCCTACGCCAAGCAGTGGAAGTTCACCAACGCCCCCGACGCGGACGCCCGAGCCGTACAGGCCGCCTACTGGGCCGACACCTGGGCGAAGGAGCAGGGCAAGTCGGGCGAGGTCTCCGCGACCGTCGCCAAGGCGGCGAAGATGGGCGACTACCTGCGCTACTCCATGTTCGACAAGTACTTCAAGAAGGTCGGCAACTGCGTCGGGCCGGCCACCTGCCCCGCCGGCAGCGGCAAGGACAGCGCGCACTACCTGATGTCCTGGTACTACGCCTGGGGCGGTGCCACCGACACCTCCGCCGGCTGGTCATGGCGGATCGGCTCCAGCCACGCGCACGGCGGCTACCAGAACCCGATGGCGGCCTACGCCCTCAGCTCCGTCGCCGACCTCAAGCCCAAGTCGGCCACGGGCCAGCAGGACTGGGCGAAGAGCCTGGACCGGCAGATGGACTTCTACCAGTGGCTCCAGTCCGACGAGGGAGCCATAGCCGGCGGGGCGACCAACAGCTGGAAGGGCAGCTACGCCCAGCCGCCGGCCGGAACCCCGACCTTCCACGGCATGTTCTACGACGAGAAGCCCGTCTACCACGACCCGCCGTCCAACCAGTGGTTCGGCTTCCAGGCGTGGTCGATGGAGCGCGTCGCCGAGTACTACCACGAGTCGGGTGACGCACAGGCGAAGGCCGTACTCGACAAGTGGGTCGACTGGGCCCTCTCGGAGACGACCATCAACCCCGACGGCACCTACCTCATGCCCTCCACCCTCAAGTGGTCGGGAGCGCCCGACACCTGGAACGCGTCGAACCCCGGTGCGAACGCAGGGCTGCACGTCACGGTCGCCGATTACACCAACGACGTCGGGGTGGCCGGTGCCTACGCCAGGACACTGACCTACTACGCCGCCAAGTCCGGTGACGCCGAGGCGAAGGCCACGGCCGAAGGACTGCTCGACGGCATGTGGAGCCACTACCGGGACGACGCCGGGGTCGCGGTTCCCGAGACCCGCGCCGACTACAACCGGTTCGACGACCCGGTGTACGTCCCGGACGGCTGGACCGGCGCGATGCCCAACGGAGACACCGTCGACAACGACTCGACGTTCCTGTCCATCCGGTCGTTCTACGAGGACGACCCGAACTGGCCCAAGGTGCAGGCATACCTGGACGGCGGGAGCGCACCCGTCTTCACCTACCACCGGTTCTGGGCACAGACCGACGTCGCACTGGCTCTGGGGGCGTACGCAGACCTCCTGGAGTGAGTGACCGCAGCACCCCGGCGGATCCCGGCCGCACCGGCGGCCGGGATCCGCTCAGCGCGTACGGCCTGTTCCGGCCTGGGCCGCGTTCAGGAGAAGGCGCCGGTGTAGTTCTCGGCGAACTCCGCGGCCGCGTGGCGGGAGTCCGCGATCCGGTGCAGCTGCGACAGCTGGAGCCGGCTGTCGAACGGACTCCCCTCCGGATGCGTGTGCAGGGTCGTCGTCATGAAGTACGAGAAGTGCTCGGCGCGCCACACCCGGCGCAGGCAGGTGTCCGAGTACGCGTCGAGAAGTGCGGAGGACCCCTCACGCTCAAGATGTTCGAACGCGCGGGCGAGCACCACGACATCGGCGGCCGCGAGGTTCAGCCCCTTCGCGCCCGTGGGCGGCACGATGTGCGCCGCGTCGCCGGCCAGGAAGACACGGCCGTGGCTCATCGGCTCGGTCACCTGGCTGCGCATCGGCAGCACCGACCTGGCCGTTATGGGTCCGCGCTCGAGCTTCCTGCTGCCCGCCGAGGCCAGCCGGACGTCGAGCTCGTCCCAGATCCGCTCGTCGGGCCAGGCGTCCGGATCCTCTCCTCCGGGGACCTGGAGGTAGAGCCTGCTCACCTCCGGCGAGCGCATGCTGGCCAGCGCGAAGCCGCGTGAGGAGTGCGCGTAGACCAACTCGTCGTACACCGGGGGCGCGTCCGCCAGGATGCCCAGCCACGCGTACGGATACGTCCGTTCGTACGACCTCAGCGCACCCTGTGGGACCGACCGCCGGGTCACCCCGTGGAAGCCGTCGCACCCGACGACGTAGTCGCACTCCAGGGTCTGCGCACGGCCGCCGTGCCGGTAACGGATCAGCGGGCGGGCCGTGTCGACGCCCTCGACCGAGAGGGCCTCCGCCTCGAACAGCAACGGCGCCCCGTCGGCCAGTTGGAGCGCGATCAGGTCCTTGACGACCTCGGTCTGCGCGTACACCCATACCCGGCTGCCACCTGTCAGCGACGGGAAGTCCACCCGGTGCGAGCGCCCGTCGAAGCGCAGCTCGACCCCGTCGTGCGCGATGCCTTCCCGGTCCAGACGCGCACCCGCACCGCTCGCCCGCAGCGCGTCGACCGTGCTCTGTTCCAGGATCCCGGCGCGTTGACGCTGCTCGGCGTACGCGCGGTCCCGGCTCTCCAGGACGACGCAGTCGATGCCGTTCCCGTGCAGCAGGCGGGCCAGGAGCAGGCCCGCGGGGCCCGCTCCGACGATCCCCACACGGGTGCGGCGGGGGAGGGGTACGGCGGTGTCCACAGAGAGTTCCTTTCGGACGGGGTCGGAGCTCCGTTGTCGTCGGGCGGAGCCGGTGGCGACCACACGGTCATGAGGAGATCCTCCTGCCGCGACAGGAACAGCCTGGCCCGTTTCCGAGGATCCCGGAAATCGATTCTCTGGATGAGGTGGATCCATCCGGCGAATACCCAGCCCTTCCCGACCGCTCCGCGTGCCGCCGGTCCCGCGCAGGGGCTCGCGGGAACATGCCCGTGCGAGGCATGATCATGCGATGACATGGACAGCTCCCGAAGCTACCCGCACCATCGGACCGCTCACCGGCGGCGAGCGCGAGACGCTGACCGCCTTCCTCGCGTTCTACCGCAGCACACTGCTGCAGAAGTGCTCCGGCCTGACGGGCCGCCAGCTCGCCGAGCAGACGGTGGAGCCGTCCGGCCTCACCCTGCTCGGCCTCGTCCGGCACATGGCCAAGGTGGAACGCGTTTGGTTCCGCGAGGGTCTCGCCGGCCTGGCTCTGCCCTCGATGTACGACCCCGGGAAGGGCAAGGACGCCGACTTCGAGGACCTCTCGCCGGACCGCGCCCCCGACGACTACGCCCGTCTCCTCGATGAGATGCGTCTCGCCGACGAGGCTGCGGCGGACGCGCCGCTCGACACCACCTTCACCCGGCGCGGTTCGGTCTACTCGCTGCGCACGGTGTACGTCCACATGATCGCCGAGTACGCGCGCCACATCGGCCACGCCGACCTGCTGAGGGAACGGCTGGACGGCACCACCGGCGCCTGAGGCCACCCGGGACCCCGGGGGGCATGGGGCCTGAGGCCGGCCAGGGCCCCGCCGCCCGTACAGGATCTGGCGTAGTCGGGCGCCCAGGCGGACTGAATCCCCCGGACGGGGTCACACGGAAGGCATGACGTCCACTGACGTAAGGACAGACGGCGGCGCCGGGGACCCGGCCCGCAGCGGGGAGCCACGCCGCCGCGCCCGCACGCGAGGGTGCCTGCCGTTCGCGGGTGTGTGCGCCGCGGCGCTGGTTCTGCTGCTCCTGGGCTCCCGCCTCAGCCTGCTGCCGGGGTTCGGCAGCCTCTTCGGCGAGGAGACCACCGACCGCTCCGGCCCCGCGGTGCTCAAGTCCATCCAGGACATGAGCGCCTACGAGGCGGCATCGGGCAACTTCCAGGTCGTCGTCGACCTGGAGAAGGACGCGAAGTTCCTGCCCGACGCCATCCGCGGGACCCGGACGCTGTACGTCGGCGCGGGCACCGTAGGAGCCTCCGTCGACCTCGGCAAGGTCGGTGCCGACGGGGTTACCGTCGACGAGGACCGCACCACGGCCGAACTCGTCCTGCCCCACGCGGTGCTGGGCAAGCCCGCCCTGGACCCGGACCGCTCCTACGCCGTGTCCAAGCAGCGCGGCCTACTCGACCGGCTCGGCGATCTCTTCTCCGACAACCCCGGCAGCGAGCAGGCGGTCAACAAGCTGGCCGCGCGTCACATCGGGGAGGCGGCCGAGGAGAGCGGCCTCACGAAGCGGGCCGAGAAGAACACCGCCTCGATGCTTCAGGGCCTGCTCGCTTCACTCGGATTCGAGAAGGTCACCGTCCGCTTCACCGAACCGCGCGGCTGAACTCCTCGCACTCCGGCCCGCCCCGCCCGCTCCGGCCCCGCGGCCCTGCGTCACACTCGCCGGGACGAACGGTCGCCCCATCGACCGTCAGGAGCCGGGGAGTGATGTCCATGACCGCCGAAACCACGGAACGCTTCAGGGCAGCCGTCGAGAAGCGGGACCACGCGGCACTGGAGGAGCTGTTCACCGACGACGTACGCCTCTTCAGCCCGGTGAAGTTCACTCCCTTCGAGGGGAGGCCGATGGTGCTCGGCCTCTTCGGTGTCCTCCTTCGCACCTTCGAGGACTTCCACTACGTCGGGCGCTTCGAGGGCGAGGCATCCACCAGCGCGGGCGGCCCCCAGGAGCGCTCGGAGATCCTGCTGTTCAGGGCCACGGTGGACGGCAAGGAGATCCACGGGATCGACCTCCTCCAGTTCGGTGAGGACGGCCGGATCAACGAGTTCACCGTGATGGTCCGCCCGATGTCCGCGGTCCAGGCGCTGGGCGAGGCCGTCCTGCGCGGGCTCGCCGACGACGGTCTCGTACCCGACGCGACGGCCCGCTGAGAAGACGGTGCCCGGCCGGAACCCCGGCCCGGGCACCGCACGGCATGGCGCAACGCCGGTACGGAGTCGTTCGGTTACCCTACGTGAGCTCGACGAGCACTCATCGGCATCCGAGGGGACCCCCGAATGAACCGCATCCGCACCGCACTTGCCGCAGCCGGCCTCGCCGCCGGCCTGGTCGCCGCTCCCGTTGCGAACGCCGCACCGCACGAGAACCGCACGGCGGCAGCCGTCCACGATCCCTGCACCGGCGAGTTCCTCGGGGACGCGCGGCTGGGCCCCAAGTGGCTGCCCTCCACCAAGCAGGCACCCGTCGGCCCGCTGCTCAAGGGCTACAAGCGCACGGGCGGCCTCTCTCCCTCCGCCTTCCTGAACAAGTACTGGGAGGGACCGGCGGACACGGGCAGCTGGAAGTATCCGCCCAACGACGGTTTCGCCGAAGTCAACGGTGAGGTCGACAAGGAGCCCACCGAGCTGCGCGCCGGCCAGCGCCTTGACCGCTTCGGATCGGAGTACGGTGCCTACCTCGCACCGGCCGGCGACGCCTACAAGGAGCGCGCCCTGCCTCCGCAGAATCTCAACACCCGTGACGCAGCGGTGCCTTGTGACTACCGCGTCTACAAGGTGGCCAAGCCCTTCTGGGTCTGGGAGGGCGGCATCGCACCGTGGTTCGAGCAGCCCGGCGGAGGCCGGCAGATCAAGCTCGACGCCGTCTTCCTCGATCCGGGCGCGGGCCAGCGCCTCAACGTGAAGTGGCTGCTGGACCACGCCTACCTCACCCCCGTGAGCGCGTAGCACCCGCCATGGAACGCCGCGAACTGCGCGCCGCCCTCCACACGGCAGGCGTGGACGACGGTTACTACCGGATCGAAGGCGTTCACGAACCGGCCCCCACACCCCCCGACTTCCTGTTCCTCAGGAAGGCAGCCGACGGGGTGTGGGAGACCGGCGCCTACGAGCGTGGCACCTACGAGGTGATCGCCCGGCACCCGGACGAGGCGGCAGCCTGCGCGCACCTCCTGCGTCTCCTCGTCTGACGGGGCAGCGGCTTTGCCGGATCGGCAAGTTCCCTTGGCCGGTGGTACCGCGACGCCGAATGATGGACGTGCCGACAGGCCACCGCGAACCCGAGGAGACACATGCCGCAGTCCGCACCCTCCGCCGAGCCTTCCACCACCGTCCCCGGGGCGTTCCACCGGCTGGTGGACGTCCCCGGCGGCCGGATCCATCTCCTGGAACAGGGAACAGGCCCCCTGGTGCTCCTGATCCACGGCTTCCCCGAGACCTCGTACTCCTGGCGCCACCAGCTCTCCGCCGTCGCGGAGGCGGGCTTCCGGGCGGTCGCCGTCGACGTTCGCGGCTACGGGCGCTCTTTCGCCCCCGGCCCCGTGGACGCCTACCGGATGACGGCCCTCGTCGCCGACAACGTCGGCGTCGTGCACGCGCTGGGGGAGGAGACCGCGACGGTCATCGGCCACGACTGGGGCTCGACCATCGCCGCCGACAGCGCACTTTTGCGTCCCGACATGTTCACGGCCGTGGGCATGCTCAGTGTTCCCCACGCCCCCTGGAACCCGGTGCGGCCCACCGACGGCTTCGCCCGTATCGGCGGGACCGAGGAGTTCTACGTCAGCTACTTCCAGCAGCCCGGCCGCGCCGAGGCGGAGATCGAACCCGATGTACGCGGCTGGCTGGCCGGCTTCTACACCTCGCTCTCCGGAGACACGATGCCGCCGCCCGGTGCGGACAGTCCCTTCTTCGTGCCCGCCGGAGCAGCCATGCGTGACCGCTTCACCGGCGGGGCCCTGCCGTCCTGGCTCACGGAGCGCGAGCTGGACGTCTGCAGCGCGGAGTTCGAGAGGACAGGCCTGACCGGCGGGCTCAACCGCTACCGCAACGTGGACCGCGACTGGGAGGACCTGGCCGCCTGGGACGGAGCCCGCCTCGTGAGCCCGGCCCTCTTCGCCGGGGGCGCCCTGGACTCCTCCACGACCTGGATGGCCGATGCCATCGCCGCCTTCCCGACGACGCTTCCGGGCCTGGTCTCCTCGCACATCCTGGAAGGGTGCGGACACTGGATCCAGCAGGAGCGCCCCGAGGAGGTCAACGCCCTGCTGACGAAGTGGCTGCACACCGTGCACCCGTGACGGCCGCGTGTCGAAGTCGGGACCCCGTGCGCGGAGCGGCCATGGTGGTCGTATGAACAGTGCAGGCATTCTCGCCGATGCGTTCGAACGCATCCATGAAGCGGTGCACGCCGCAGTCGAGGGCCTCCCTCCCGAGGACCTCAACGCCAGGCTCGACGACGAAGCGAACTCCATCGCCTGGCTCGTGTGGCACCTCACGCGCGTCCAGGACGACCACGTCGCCGACGCGGCGGGCACCGAGCAGGTCTGGTTCGCGAAGGACTGGGCGTCCCGCTTCGAACTGCCCCTGGAGAAGGGATCGACCGGCTACGGTCACAGCAGCGCACAGGTGGGCTCCGTGACGGTGGCGTCGGGTGACCTCCTCCTCGGCTACTTCGACGCCGTGCACGAGCAGACCCTCGGCTTCGTCCGGGGACTCGACGGCCGGGCCCTGGACCGCGTGGTGGACGACGCCTGGTCGCCGCCGGTGACCCTCGGGGTGCGGCTGATCAGCGTCATCGCCGACGACCTGCAGCACGCCGGGCAGGCCGCGTTCGTCCGTGGTGCGCTGGAACGCCGTCAGTAGGACGCGGAACCGGTGCGCGCGTAGTGACCCGGACTCGTGCCGACCACACGCTTGAAATGCCGGGAGAAGTGGGCCTGGTCGTAGAAGCCCACCGAGGCCGCGACCTCCGGCCCGCGCATCCCGCCCAGCAGCAGGCGGCGGGCCAGATCGACACGGCGCCCCGTCAGGTACTGGTGGGGAGCCATGCCGAACTCCCTGCTGAAGGCGCGTACCAGGTGCGTGTGATGGGCGTGCAGACGTTCCCCGGCCTCGCGGAGCGTCAGCCCGTCCACGACGTGCCCGTCGAGCAGATCCCGGAGGGCGTACGCGATCCGGCTGTCGTGCACCTGCGGGGCGACGGGCTCGTCGCGCAGGTGCACGGCGAGCCGTTCGGAGACGAGCGCGAGACGGCTCTGGGCCTCCAGTTCGTCCCCGGGGCGCTGGAGCGTCCGGTGCAGCTGGTCGACCCGCAGGCGCAGCCGCGGATCCCGCAGCACGGGCCGGTCGACCGCGCGCCCGACGAGATCCGCGTCGATCTGCGCGGTGTTCAGGTACAGGACACGCTTGCGGAACCCTCCAGGGGTCGCCGCGTCGCCGTTGTGCGGTACGTGCGGAGGCAGCAGCGTCACCACCGAGCTGGGAGCCCCGTGTTCATGGCGGTCCAGGTCGTAGCGGACCATTCCCTCGTCGACGATGAGCAGCGTCCACGCGTCGTGCGTGTGCATGGGATAGGCGTGGTCGGCGAAGTGCGCGTGGAAGACCTCGTCGATTCCCTCGACGCGTGGACGCCACGCGGTGATCTCCGGACGTGCACCCATGCACGAAGCGTACAAGAGCGTGCCGGAACCCCGGCGACGTGCAAACTTCGTACAAGACGGCCGGCCGCCGGGCTCGGCAGACTCCTTCCATGACCGACGTAAACGCCCCCGTACGCTTCGACACCAAGATCGCCGTGCTGCTCCGCGACGACCTCGAGACCTGGCAGCGCCTCAACGTCACCGCTTTCCTGGTGAGCGGCCTCGGCACACAGGACCCCGAGGTGATCGGGGAACCGTACGCCGACGCCGACGGCACCCCCTACCTGCCCATGTTCCGGCAGCCGGTCCTCGTGTTCGCCGGGCCCAAGGAGCTCCTGACGACCGCGCGCACCAAGGCGGTCACCCGGGGCGTGACCCTTGCCGTGTTCACGTCCGACCTCTTCGCGACCGGCCACGACGAGGCCAACAGGGCGGCCGTCCGGGCGGTGCGCGGGGACGGGATGGATCTGGTGGGTCTGGCCGTGTACGGCCCGCGCAACGCCGTGGACAAGATCCTCAAGGGTGCCTCCATGCACCCCTGAACCGCGCCCGGGCGTCACCGGTCGGATACTCACGGACACACCCGTGCGGGTGACGGTTCCCGGTGCCATACTCGAGACAAGTCCGCTTGACAGGCTTGTCATTGTCCCGAAAGGCGACGCGTCATGAACTGGGCATCGTGGACCACCCTCGGTGTCTTCGCGGGAACCGGCGGAGTGCGCACCGAAGAGGTTGGTGTCGTGAGCGGTGATCTGACCGTGCACACGACGTGGACCGAGAAGCAGGCCGAGGTCGCCGTCCAGTACAGCGGCGCCTCGGACTGGTTCACACTGGCCGGCAGTCCGGTGCCCTGCCCGTCCGAGGAGGCGAGCAGGGCCCTCCACCAGAGCGTCGTCGAGGCGGTACGCGCCGGCGGCGGAGCCACGGTTCCGGCTCCGCACACGGTGTAGTGACACGCACCGCCGGCGTGGCAGGTGGTCAGTCTCCCGCGAAGCCCACCACATACCGCCGTTGCCAGGGCGTCTCCACCGCCCTGGGGTGATAGTTCCGGCGTACGAAGGCCACGGCCTCCTCCGCCGGGACCCCGTCCAGTACGGCCAGGCAGGCCAGAGCCGTACCGGTCCGTCCGCGGCCGCCCGCGCAGGCGACCTCGACCCGCTCGCCCGACGCCCTGCTCCACGCCTCCTGGAGCACCGCGCGCGCCGTGCTCCTGTCGGAGGGCAGACGGAAGTCGGGCCAGCGCAGCCACCGGGACTCCCAGGCCACCGGGGGAGGAGGACCGCCCAGGAGATGGACGGCGAACGTGGGCTCCGGTCCCGTGGGGAGCGGACGTCTCAGGCCGCGGCCACGGACCAGCCGGCCCGACGGCAGGCCCATCACGCCTTCACCAACCGGGTCCCAGCTCTCCGTCATGCTCGGTCCTTGCTGTCGAGGTCCTGATGGTCGAGGTCCTGGGAGAGCAGGCTAGCCAGCTCCTCCACCGCGTCCGGCGCGCTTTCGCCCACGGCTGACAGCACGAGCGCGTCACCGTGCTGCGCCGCGAGGGCGAGCACCGAGAGCATGCTCCGGGCGTCGACCGGGGCGCTGCCCTCGCGTGCGACGGTTACGGGGACCGGCTGCCGCATGGCCGCCTGGACGAAGAGCGAGGCGGGGCGGGCGTGCAGGCCGCTGCGGGAGCCGACGGAGACGGTGCGCTGGTACACGGGTTCACTCCAGGGTCGAAGAGGGTGTTCGGGGAGGGGCGGAGATCAGGCGGCCACGGCGACACCGGAACCGTCGCCGGCCGTGGCGGCGGCCTTCGGGCTCCGCCGCATGCCCTTGAGGGTGACGACCAGTGCGGTGGACACCACGGTGCCGGCGGCGATCGCCAGCAGGTAGAGGAGGGGCTCGCCGATGAGCGGCACGACGAAGACACCGCCGTGCGGGGCCCGGAGCGTGCAGCCGAACGCCATGGACAGCGCGCCCGTGACAGCCCCGCCGGCCATCACGGAGGGGATGACCCGCAGGGGGTCCGCCGCGGCGAAGGGGATCGCGCCCTCGGTGATGAAGGAGGCTCCCAGCACCCACGCGGCCCGGCCGTTCTCCCGCTCGGTCCGGGTGAACAGCCCGCGGCGTACGGTCGTCGCGAGGGCCATCGCCAGTGGAGGCACCATGCCGGCCGCCATCACCGCGGCCATGACCTTGAGACTGCCGGGTGTCGGATCGGCCAGCCCGCCGACCGCGAAGGCGTAGGCGACCTTGTTCAGCGGGCCGCCCATGTCGAAGCACATCATCAGACCGAGAACCACGCCGAGGATCACCGCGTTGGAACCGGACAGCCCGTTCAGCCAGTCGGTGAGGGCGTTCTGGAGGGAGGCGATCGGCTTGCCGACCACGATGAACATCAGGAAGCCGACCACGGCCGACGCCAGCAGGGGGATCACCAGCACCGGCATGATGCCGCGCAGCGTGGGATGCACCTTCACCCGCTGGATCGCCATCACCGCCGCACCGGCCAGCAGCCCCGCGACCAGACCGCCGAGGAAACCCGCGTCGATGGTGAGCGCGATGGCGCCGCCGACGAATCCTGGTACGAGCGCCGGCCGGTCCGCCATCCCGTAGGCGATGTACCCCGCCAGCACCGGGACCAGGAAGCCGAAGGCCGCGGTTCCGATCTGGTTCAGCAGGGCGGCCCAGCTGGCCGCCTCGCCCCAGACGAAGTGGTCGGCCACCGACTTCGCGCTCGCGATCTCGTAGCCGCCGATCGCGAACGAGAGGGCGATGAGCAGCCCCCCGGCGGCGACGAACGGCACCATGTAGCTGACGCCGGACATCAGATAGGTACGGAGCCGGACACCGAAGTGACCGGACGCCCCCGCTGGACCGCCCGTGCCGGCCCCCGGCTCGTCGGGGTCTTCGGCGACCCCGCTGATCTCTCCGCGCCCGGCCTTGCGCCGGGCTTCGGCGATGAGCTCGGAAGGCCGGTTGATCCCGGCCTTCACTCCGGCGTCGACCACCGGCTTTCCGCCGAACCGGGCCTTCTCCCGTACGTCGACGTCGTGCGCCCAGATGACGGCGTCGGCGGCGGCGATCACCGCCGGATCCAGCCGCTCGAAACCGGCGGATCCCTGGGTCTCGACGTCCAGGACGACACCCTGGGCGCGCGCGGCCGCCTCCAGCGACTCGGCGGCCATGTAGGTGTGCGCGATCCCGGTCGGACACGACGTGACGGCGACGATGCGGAAGGGTTCGGCCGTCTCCTCCACCGCCGCGGTGTCCTGCGGATCCTCCACCGCCGCGGTGTCCTGCGGATCCTCCACCGCCGCGGGGACCTCTTCGCCGCGGATCAGGGCCGCCGCGGCGGCGGGATCACCCTCCGCCCGCAGGGCGCCGGTGAAGCCCGGGTCCATGAGCCGGCGTGCCAGGCTCGACAGGATGGTGAGGTGGTCGTCGTCCGCACCCGCGGGCGCGGCTATCAGGAAGACGAGATCCGCGGGGCCGTCCGCTGCACCGAAGTCGATGCCCCCGGCGCTGCGGCCGAAGGCCAGCGTCGGCTCGGTGACGTGCTCGCTCCGGCAGTGCGGAATGCCGATGCCGCCGTCCAGGCCGGTCGGCATCTGGGCCTCGCGCGCCGCCACGTCGGCGAGGAAGCCGTCGAGGTCCGTGACGCGGCCGGCCTCGACCATCCGTCCGGCCAGTGAACGGGCGGCCGCGCTCTTCGTCTCGGCGGAAAGATCGAGATCGACCAGTTCCGCGGTGATGAGCTCACTCATCGCGGGGCTCCTTGCTCGTGGACCGCCCGGGGACGGGGCGGGGGGACGGGGGCGTCGTACGTCTGGACAAGGACGAGGGCGGTCATGCGGCCTGCTGGGTGAGAGCCAGGTCCAGGGGGATGTCCGCGGTGGTGACCACCGCGGACGGATCGAGGTCGGCGGGCGTGGGCATGGCGCTTCCGGGCAGCTGCACGGCCGCGGCGCCGTGCGCCACCGCGGCCGACAGCGCTGCCCGGCCCGTTCCGCCGGCGGACAGGAACCCCGCGAGCGAGGCGTCCCCCGCGCCGACGTCGCTGCGGACGGCATCCACCCGCGCCACGGCGAAGTGTGCTCCCGACGGTTCCACCAGCAGCTGACCGACGGCGCCCAGGCTGGCGAGCACCGAACGTGCGCCGAGCTCGCACAGCTCCTGCGCCGCCTTCAGCGCGTCACCGACCGTCGCGAGCGGACGGCCCACGGCCTCGGCGAGTTCCTGGACGTTCGGCTTGATCACGTCCGGCCGCTCGCCCAACGCGGCGACGAGCGCGGCGCCGGAGGTGTCGAGCGCGATCCGCACCCCGGCCCGGTGGCTGCGGGCGACCAGTTCGGCGTACCACCGGGGCGGCAGTCCGCGCGGCAGACTTCCGCAGCAGGCGATCCAGTCCGCGCCCGCCGACCGGGTCCGGACGGTCTCCAGCAGGCGCTCGGCCTCGGCGGGGGCGAGCTCGGGGCCTGCCGCGTTCACCTTGGTCAGCGTGCCGTCGGGTTCGACGAGGGTGACGTTGACGCGGGTGCTGCCGGCGATCGGCACCCCCGCGGACTCGATGCCGTGCTCTCCGAGCAGCCGGGCCAGCAGCGCTCCCTCGGGGCCGCCCAGCGGTGCGACAGCCACCGTACGGTGCCCGGCGGCGGCGACCGCGCGGGAGACGTTGACGCCCTTGCCGCCGGGATCGACCCGGTCCGCGGTGGCCCGGAGGACGGCGCCACGGGTGAGCCCGGGGAGTTCGTACGTGCGGTCGAGGCTCGGATTGGGAGTGACGGTCAGGATCATGCGCGTACCACTTCCGTGCCCCGGCTCTCGATGGCCCGGGCGTCCTCGGGGCTCAGCCCCGTGTCCGTGATCAGCAGGTCGACGTGGGAGAGATCGCCGAAGCGTGCGAAGTGCTGCTGCCCGGACTTGCCCGAGTCGGCGAGGAGCACCACTCTGCGGGCCGCGGCGATCACGGCACGCTTCACGGCGGCCTCGGCCAGATCAGGAGTGGTCAGGCCGCCGTCGGGCGAGAAGCCGTTGGTGGCCAGGAAGACGACATCGGCGTTGATCTCGGCGTACGCGCTCAGCGCCCAGGCGTCGACGGCCGCGCGGGTGCGGTGCCGCACCCTGCCGCCGACCAGGTGCAGCGCGATCTCCGGGTGGTCGGAGAGACGAGCGGCCACGGGCAGGGCATGGGTGACCACCGTGAGGCACGAGTCGAGGGGGACGGCGCCGGCCAGCCTGACCGTCGTCGTCCCGGCATCGATGATGATGTTGCCCTCGGCCGGCAGTTCGCCCAGGGCCGCGGCGGCGATGCGGTCCTTCTCGTCCGCCGCCACGGTGTCGCGCTCGGCGAGATCCGGCTCGAAGCCGAGCCGCCCGGCAGGAATCGCGCCGCCGTGCACCCGGCGGAGGAGCCCCGCCCGGTCGAGCGTCCTGAGGTCACGCCGGATCGTCTCCGCCGTCACCTGGAACTCCTCGGCCAGGGACAGCACATCGACGCGCCCGCTCTGGCCGGCGATGCGGAGAATTTCTTGCTGCCGCTCCGGTGCGTACATGTGGTTACGTTTCCGTTTCATGCCCGAGTCTGTTGTTTCACCGGCAGACTACGGTCGCACCTCGGGAAAGTAAACACATTCGGGCGAAGAGTGGGCATGAACGGACTCATGAAACAGCGATGCGGCGCTCCTGCACTCCTCAGCCGGTGCCGTGGGCGGCGGGTCGCGGGCTCAGCGGCCGGGCCAGCAGTGGCGCCCCCAGGACCTGATGGCCGCCGCTCGCCTGCATGCGCACCTCGCCGCGCTCGCTGATCTCGGCACGCACGATGCCGGTCTCATCGGCGTAGACCGGATAGCCACCCGCGCCGTAACGGTCCGTGAGGCGGACGACGACCACGTCGTCCTCGGCGCCGCCCGCCTGGAATATGAGCTCGTAACTCTCCGGGTAATCCATGACCCACCTCCTGACCGGGCCCGGCAGCAGCCGCTCGCCCGTCATCTCCATTGTTTCGCACCGGAGCTCACGGCGCTCCGGGAGCACGCACGGCTGACCCTCCGTGACTGCGGATGCGGAAAGGGTGAGGCGGGGCGACCATCATCTGCAAGGGACCGGACGCGTGCTGTCAGCTTCGCACGGCCGCCCGTGACGCCAGGCGGTACCGCCGGCGCGATCGGACTTCGTCGGCGCGGGGCCCACGGGCTCCCGGCCGCCCTGTGGAGAGGAACTGCCGTGCTGATGGCCAATCCCGCAACGCTGCGGAATCTCGTCAAGCGCTACGAGACACTGCGAAGCTCCCATGCGCGGCTGGGCACTTCCGAGAGCAGCCGTCGACTCGAGGACGTCTCCTACACCCTCTGCGTCACCACCGGAACCAGGACCGTGCCCGACGCGCTGGCTGCCGCGGCGGCCCAGTTGCGCGCCGTCCCGACGGCGGGATCGCTGGGCCCCGCACCCGGGCCGGCCCAGGTCCAGCTGACCGCCTGACGCCGCACAGCGCCCGCGGGAACGGCGCCGGTTCCGTGGGACCGGCGCCGTTCGTCTGCCCGGAAACCACCGGCAGGGGCTCGCACGACACGCCGAATGGGCGGACGGCGCCGTCGATCGGGTGACACCCAGCGGTCGGACAACATGACTGTCGGCGCCGACGGCTAGGCATGCAAGCATGAGATTTGAGCCCCGCCGAAACAAGACCGTTTCCCCGCGCACCCGCCGGCTCCGCGTCACCGGCGGCGCCCTGTGCGCCGCCGCTCTTGCCGCCACCCTCGTGACCGGCTGTGGTCAGGACAGCGGCGACGAGACCGCCGCGGCGACCTCCGAGGCCGCGAAGGTCCTTCCGAACCAGACGACCAGCCCTTCCGGGAGCGTTTCGGGGAGTCCCTCCGAGACGGCCCAGTTGACCCAGGACCAGGCCGAGCGCAAGGAACTGCTGTCGACCGTCAAGGTCACCTTCGACAAGGCCGCAACGACGGCCGTCGGTGAGGTGTCCGGTGGCAAGCTGACCGATCTGGACCTTGAGGGTGTCGACGACGAGGACGACGACGACGCGACCGGCAGCCCGAGCCCGACCGGCAGCCCGACCGGAGGCACCAGCCCGAGTCCCGAAGGCAGCGCCAGCCCGGGCGGGACCGGCAGCCCCAGTCCCAGCGGCAGCCCGAGCCCGAGCGGCAGCGCCGCCAGCCCGAAGTGGGTCGCGGAGGTCGTGGAGGAGGACGGCACCGCCCACAACGTGACCATCGACGCGGTGTCCGGAGCCGTCATCGATTCCGCGCCGGACGCCGATCAGAGCGCCTCCGACAAGCAGGAGCTGGCCGACCAGCTCTCCAAGGCGACGCAGACGCCCCAGCAGGCCGCCAAGGTCGCCACGGACAAGAAGCCCGGCAAGGTCACCTCGATCGCTCTCGACGAGAACGACAGCAATGTTCTGGTCTGGCAGGTCGACGTGGTCTCCAAGGACTGGAAGAAGACGACCTTCGACGTGGACGCGGCCAAGGGCACGATCACGGACGAGCAGGTCGACAACGACTGACCACAGCACCGACGGACTCACCGGTGGCGTGCCGCATCGCGGTGCGCCACCGATGTGCGTTCCGGACCCGCCGGGCTCTGGGGGAGGGCGCCCCGCGAACGTCCCGCCTCACGGGCTCAGGGTGCGATCCCCACGTCTCCGAGGCGGCTCCACCTCCTCTCCTGCGCCCTCGTCATCGCCGGCCAGTGGGTCGCCCCCGCACGGGGAGCAACCCGCGAGGCATAGGAGGCGGGACGATGGTCAGGCCGGAAGTAGCATCCGGTCCCGTGCTCGGCGTCGAAGGCGGGGCAGGAGGCCGCGACGGACGACGGAGTCGGCTTACGGCCCGTCCGTACCCACCCGGACAGCGCTGAGACCGCCGTGGCGTACTCCGACGCGCTGAGACCGCTGTGCTCGCCCTCCTGGGTGAACGTCTGCACGAGGTGACGGTCGCGGTGAGCGCCCTCCAGACTGTCGCGGTACGCCGCCTCGTGCTCGACGAAGGCGGTGGGGTCGTCGATGGCGTGCATGGTCAGCACCGGGACGGACACCGCCCCGGTCACATCACTGTCGTACGACAGGTCGCGCCGCGCCGAGGCGTCGGCGGAGAACCGTTCGACCCCGGCGTTCAGTGCCGCGTCGTCGTGCGAGCCGCTGTAGCGCACGTGCTGGTTACCGAAAGGGCTGCGCAGACCGACTCGCCGGACGATGTCGCGGAAGGTGAAGGTCGCGAAGGAGAGGTGCGATTCGAGGGTCCGTTCGGGAATCTTCGTGACCGCGAGGATGTCGTCCAGGTTCCGCTGCTGGAGGGGAGTCCGGTCCGCGGGCTGCGAGGCGTGACCCGTGCACTCCTGAAGCCTGGCTCGCAGGCCCGCCCCGGTCATGGCCGAGTCCTCGCGGAGCCCCATCCAGAGGGGGTACGAGGGCTCGGACGGGCGTGGGTGGTTCTGGCAGTAGTACTGGTAGACGACACGGAGGTCCACCCGGTAGTCGTAGCCGCGGGAGCCGCCCGCGAGGACACCGTTCGTGAGCAGCGCGCCGTCGTAGGGCGAGCGGGAGCCGCCGTACATCTCGATGGTCTTCGCCGCCACGTTCCCGCCCCAGGACTGCCCGTGGATCAGCGTGGTGCTCGGGCGTCCGAACCGCTCCGTGAACAGCCGGCGCAGACTCTCCGTGTCCGCGGCCGCCATCCTCGTCCCGTATCCGCCGCGACGGTAGGCCGAACCGGCCCAGGCGTAGCCCTCGTCGACCATGACCGACCAGCGCTCGAGGTCGTCACCGCTGCGCTGCGGGTCCGACTCGTCGCCCAGCCCGGGCCCGCCGTGGGCGTGTATGACCAGCGTTCCGTTCCAGGTGTGGGGGATGGCGACGGTGTAGTGGGCGCCGTGGGAGTCCTGGCCGGCGTAGCACGTGGCCTTCGCCGCCAGGTCCGCCGGGCAGGCGACCGTGCCGGGCGTCGCGGCCGCCGGCCGGGCCGGGCCGATGACGCCCGCGGCGAGCATCCCCGCGACACAGCCCGCCGTCACCGCGGACAGCACCCTGCGGGAACGCGGCTTCAGCCGCTTCATGGGAAAGGCGAACACGGTACTGCCTCCTGGCTCTTCGCTCCGCTGCATGCCGGCCGATGCTAGCCACGCCCCGGAGATCCGCCAGGGGCCCCGCGATTGCGTTCATATCGTTTACCGGTGGACAGCTGGGCACGTACTTCAGTGCGAACGGTGACTTCGGCCGTTCGCGCGCGTTGTACAGGGCGTGCCCGCATCTTTCTCCAGCCCGCCCAACGTCCCTGCCGCGCCGGTGGTGAAGCCGAAGCCCTTCCTGCTGACGCCCCGACAGGGAGAAGCCGCCCGCGCGCTCATGGCCTATGTGGGCTCGCTGCCGCTGCGGGGAGCCGATGCGCAGCTTCTCGCGGTCGTCGTCTCCATCCGGGCGGTCCGGCGTGGAATCGGCAACCTCACCGGGCAGGACCTGCGTTCGCTGCGGCTCTCCGACCCCGAGGGCGCCGTCACCTCCTTGGCCGCACTGGGCTGGCGGGGGCAGGAGGCCCTGCTCGGCGAGGACATGGTCACACCCGTGGCCGTAGCGGTGCCGGACCTCACGGACCGGCCGGACACCCGGCTGCCCTTCGGCAAGGTGATGCGGTCCAGGGTGTCGGGCTGGACGGCCCGGACCATGGCGGTCAAACCGGTCAAGAAGACCTCGACCGCCGCACGACTGGCCGCACTGTTCCTGGCCGCCCACGGTCCGGCCGACGAGCACGGCACGCTGCCGGCCCACCTGCCCGAGGACTGCCGGGCCGCCCTGCCCGAACTGCTCGCCAAGGGGTTCCTGTGCGAGTTGGACGGTGAGCGGTATCTGCTCTCCGAAGCCGTCCGGCACACGTCCGGAATGCGCCCTCCGTCCGACACCCCGCCCAGGGCCCGCGAGGAGCCGGAGGCGGAGCGGCTGAGCTGGGACGCGTGGAAGGACCGGGCGAGCGTGGCCCTGCGGCGGCACGTAGAAGCGGTTGAGGCCTGCCCCGAGTGCTCCCTGACCACGGCCAGGGTCTCGGAGGCCTTCATGCGCACGGCGGTTCCCGCCCAGTTCGAGGAGAAGGTACGCGCGGCCTACGCGGCCTGGGAGGCCAAGTACCCCGACCAGGGGCCGGCCGCCGCGGAGTTCGCCGCAGCCTTCCGTGCCGCGCACGGTCACGGACCCTCCGTCAAACAACTCTGCGGAGCGATGGGCTGGGGGAAGATGTCACGGGAGCTTCGCATTTACGTCATCCGCCGGTTGATCGCCGAGGGCTGGCTGATGAACACCGATCCGGTGCCGTGGACCCTGCGCCCGGGCAAGGCCGCCCAGGCCGGCACACCCGGGGCGACGGCCGCCCGTGGTGGGCGCAGGAGCTGAGGCGTCGCCCTTCGACGCATGACCCGGTGAACCCCCAGGGTTCGATGTGCTTGTGATGGGCATGTCATGCGTAGTGCGCGCGTGCCCCCCACGTTCACGCGCCGACCGGGAGGACGCAGTGAGAAGCAGCGCACCGATCCGTGAAGCAGCACTTGTCCTGACCAGTGCCGTCGCGTTGGTCATCACCTCCGCGAGCAGTGCGCTCGCCGCACCGCCGGCCGCGCTGCCCGCGAACGCGGCCGCGATGGAGCAGGCGTTCCAGCCGGCGTACGACTACGACACCGACGGCTGCTACCCCACACCGGCGATCGGCCCCGACGGAACGATCGCCCCCGGTCTCAACACCACCGGCGCGGTCAACGGAAGTTGCCGTGACGCCGTGGATCTGGACAACACCAACGGCTACGCCCGCTCCATGTGCAACAACGGGTGGTGCGCCGTCATGTACGGGCTCTACTTCGAGAAGGACCAGGCAGTGGCCGGCAGCGGGCTCGGCGGACACCGGCACGACTGGGAGCACGTCGTGGTGTGGGTCCGGAACAACGAGGCCCGCTACGTGTCAACCTCCGCCCACGGCGACTTCGACGTCCACGCCGGTGACCGGATCCGGTGGGACGGAACCCATCCGAAGATCGTCTATCACAAGGACGGGGCGAGCACCCACTGCTTCCGCCCCGCGAACGCCAACGACGAGCCGCCGGAGAACCACTACGGCGAGTGGCGGTTCCCGGCCCTCGTCGGCTGGGACGGCTACCCGGCCGGCCTGCGGGACAAGCTGGTCCAGGCGGACTTCGGGAGCGCGGTCCTCGGCCTCAAGGACGGGAATTTCGCCGCCCATCTGCAAAAGGCCCTACCGGCCGGCATCCCCTTCGATCCCTACGCCTGACGTGGGCGAGGCGGGCGACGTCGCGAACCCGCTCCGGTGCGGGGCGGACGGACACGCGGTCGCCCCGGCGAGGTGCCTAGCGGGCCGACAGTTCGGAGGGCGCCTCCTGGACCACCCATCCGTTGCCGTCCGGATCGGCGAAGGACATGAACGAATTCCAGGTGTCCCCCTTGCCCTCCTCCCAGCCCGTCGCACCGACATGCCGGATGGGGGAGACATCCACGCCCCGGCCCACCAACTCCTCACGTGCCGCCTCGATGTCCGTCACGCAGACCTGGAGACCCTGCAGAGTTCCGGGAGCCATCACCTTCTCCCCGGGGAAGGCGGGCATCCCCTGGAGCATGGCGATCGAACACCGCGAACCCGGCGGCGTCATCTGGATGATGCGCATACCGGGGGCGACCTCGTCGTCCAGGTCCAAGGTGAAGCCGGCCTTCTCCGAGTAGAACGCCTTCGCCCGGTCCATGTCGGTGACAGGGATCGGGACGACCTCGAGTGTCCAGTTCATGGAGCCTCCTCAGCAGCCTGTGTGCCTGGAGGTCCACCGTCACCCACGAGGCAGCCGCATCGCACGCCGAAACGCCAGCAAGGCCCGCACTTCGACCATTTACTCCGCCGGGGCCCCGGCGCCGGTACCCGGAGCGACTCCCGGCCCGGGCCCTGACGCCCCGGGCGAAGATCCTAGGTAGCAGCCTGGGAGCTGTCCCGGAAGCCGCCCCAGCCGTGCCAGCGGTCGATCTCGATCCAGGCGTTGACCCGAGCACGCTCGCGGTCCGCGTACGGCTGGCCGAGGTACTGCCGGGACAGCCGGTCGATGCCGGCCAGGCCCTCGTCGTCGCTCATCTCGACGACGCGCCCGATCAGGGTCACATGGGTGTACCAGTCGGAGTCGTCGAGCACCGTCAGGGTGACACGGGGATCCCGGCGTACGTGGTCGAGGCGCTTGCGCCCCTCGTCCATGTTGACCAGCACCCGGCCGTCCTCCCAGAGGTACCAGGTGGCCGTGGACACCGGCTGCCCGTCAGAGCGAAGGGTGGCGATCACAGCCGGGTTCGGCTTACGGAGCATTGCCACCGCGGCCTCGGGAAGCGGAGGTTTCGACATGTTCTCTCCTCTGTCTCGTGCTGCGCCCTCCCCGTGACGGTGAACCCCATGATCCAAAGGGCGCGCCTCCACGCTGCCACACGACGTGAGCGGCGGCCGGTACCGCCCCACGCTGCGCGTCCGCGCCCAGCAGCACACGGCCCGCTGCCCACGGCTTCCGCATGAGACCGGTGCGCCGCGGTCGGTCCCGTGCCGGGGGGAATTGTCGGTGGTGGCTGTGATGCTGGAGCCATGGACGAACTGATGAGACGCCGCGTCTACGGTGCCGACCACGACGACCCCGACCCGGGGCCGCGGCCCGGGCACGTCTACGTGGAACTGATCGGCGGCCCGCTGGACGGGCTGCTCCTGGATGTGACCGGCTGGTCCGAGGAGCGTCTCGCCGTGGGGGCCGCGCTGGGCACGGAGCTCGGGAAGTTCGGTGCGGGAGGACGCGCGGTGTACGGGCCCGTGACCGGCGATCCCGGACGCTGGGCCTGGGAGGCGGACAGTCCTTGAGCCGGACGCCTCCCATCGCGGTGAGGGCGGGCGCCGGTTCGACTTCCCGCCTCGGCCCTGCTCGTGTGCGCCCGCAGTACCTCACCGGTCATGCACTCGTTATCATCGGCAGCATGAGCGCTGAGCCCTCACATCCCGTCCCCCTGCGCGCTTCCGACGCGGACCGCGAAGCCGTGGTGGCGGAGTTGCAGGATGCGGCGGCCGACGGCCGCATCGACCTCGACGAGCTGGGGGCGCGGCTGGAAGTGGCCCTGGCCGCCAGGACGCACGACGAGCTGGCGCCGCTCACCGCCGATCTGCTGCCCGCCCTGGCGCCGGCTCAGCCGCTGCTGCTGAAAGGTGGCGTCGCCGGCGCCGTGCGGGAGGGGGCGTGGCGTGTACCCGGGCAGATCAAGGCGTACGGCGGCATGGGCAGCGTCAAGATCGACTTCACCCGGGTCGAGTGCCGGCTGCGCGTGGTGGAGATCGAGGTGGACGGGCAGGCCGGTGGCGTCGAGATCGTGGTCCCTGACGGCTGGGTGGTCGAGGTGGGGGAGCTGGACCCCGGTCTGGCCGGCCTGCGGAACAGGACGACGGACCGGAAGCTCCCGGGCACACCCCTGATCCGGCTGACCGGCACATGTGGGATGGGCGGAGTGACTGTCCGTCATCCCAAGCGCGGCGAACGCCGCAAGCTGCTGCGGGAGACCGGCTGAGCAGAGCCATGCGTGGGCATCGGCCGACGCGGCCCTCCAGACACCCTCAGCCGGTCGTTGCCCGGAGGCGGCTAGGGCGGCGATCGCCGTAACTCCTGATGTCCCGGGGTGTGTTGCTGGGCGAGAGCGACGGTCCTCAGCCTCCGCCGGCCGGTCGCCCCGGAAGGGCAGGCCCGGGTCCTATTTGGTTTCGACCCGTCCGAACGCGTGAGGGCCGGTCGTCAGCGCTTCACACGCCGCCTGCCACGCCGGGTCCCCGGCGTAGAGCTGGGTGCGGAGGTAGGCCCAGGTGAGCCGCTGGACCGCGGACACCCGCTCCGGGCTCTCGTCCGTGGTCTCGGCGACGTCATATCCGGAGACCCCGCCGAGCGCGTGCTCCGCGTCGAACAGAGTGAGCAGTGCCTTGGGACCCGATGAGTGGGCGTACGCATCTGTGTGCCATTCCGGGCCCCGGACGGTCAGATGCGGCGAAGAGTCCTTCTCACCCGCGACCACGAGTGTAGGCGTCGTCATCGTGGAGAAGTCCGTGGTCGAAACGAAGGGGAGGTTCTCGGCCGCGTAATCGGTCAGGGCGTCCCCGCCCCTGCCGGGTGCCGCCAGCAGTACTCCCGCCCTGATCCGGGGATCTGCCAGAGCCACTTCCGCTCCGTCTTCGGGGTCGGTGATCCGGGCTCCCAGCAGCACGCTCGCGGTATGCCCGCCCATCGAGTGCCCGACCACGGCGACCCTGGTCCGGTCCAGTCGTCCGAGGAGTTGCGGGACGGCGGTCTCGATCGCGTCGAGCTGGTCGAGGACGCTGCTCATGTCCTCGGCCCGCGAACGCCAGTGCAGGGGTGCGCCGGGGGTCTCCGGATCCAGGCTCAGTGTCCTCGAACTCAGATGCGTCGGCTGAATCACGGCGAACCCGTGCGCCGCCCAGAAGTTGGCCAGAGGGGCGTAACCGTTCAGTGAGGAGAGGTGGTTCGACGGGCCCTGCCCGTGTGAGAGGAGGACGACCGGCAGGCCACTCCCGGTCACGGGTACGGAGACCCGCACCTCCAGGTCCACGGCGCGTCCCGGAGCCGGCAGCGTCACCGGACTGACCGACAGGACGGGGGCGGGGGAGCCGAATGCGTCCGCGGCTCGGGCTGAATCACTCATCTGCATGTCCATTCGATATCGACACAACGTCCCCGCCGCGGGTTCGGTTCGGCCGGGCGTGGGCGGGCTGAGGCGTCCGGCTCAGCGCTGCTGAACCGGAGCGTCGTTCCGTTCACAATATGGAGCGACGTTCCGTTTTGTCAACGATTACCTCGCCTCCACCCCCGCCTGATCCAGGGATGCGGGGGCACATGTGTTCCAACAACGGAAGGGGCAACATCATGCTGGGTATAGCCGCGGCGGTCTTGTTCTTCATCGCCTTTCTGATCAACGCCGCCGACATCGCGACGAATGACATCTTCGCCTCGACGAACGTCATGCTCATCGGCCTCATCGCGCTGGCCCTGCACGTCGCGGGCATCGGAAACGGCCGGCGTGCCGGCCGACGATGAGGGCCGGGCCGCCCGGTGTTCTCGCCTGCCCGGGGCGGCCCACGCGGGGGCCGCCCCGGGCAGGCGAGGACGATGTCCTCATGCGTATCCGCCCCGTGAACATCGACGAGCTTCCGCTGCTCCAGGACATCGAGCGAGCCGCCGGACAGTGCTTCCGTGACATCGGCATGCCCGAGATCGCCGAGGACGAGCCACTACCGGTCGGTGAACTGGCGCGCTACCTGAGGAACGGGACGGCCTGGGTCGCCGTCGATGAGGCGGACGCTCCAGTGGCCTACCTCATCGCTGAACGCGTGGACGGGAACCTCCACGTCGAGCAGGTGTCGGTCCACCCGGATCAGGCGCGTCGCGCCGTCGGCCGCGGGCTGCTGGCCCACCTGGCCCGTCACGCCTCGGCCGACGGCGCGCCTGCCCTCACCCTCACCACGTTCGCCGAGGTCCCCTGGAACGCGCCCTATTACGCGCGCTGCGGCTTCCACCCGCTCGACGACAGCCAGATCGGCCCCGGCCTGCGGGAAATCCGACGGGAGGAGGCCGCTCACGGCCTGGACCGATGGCCAAGGGTCTGCATGCGCCGGGACCTGTGACCCCGTGCGCGCGGTGTCTCTCGCGAAGGCGGCCCCTACAGCTCGTCGCCGAACGCCTCTGCCAGCTCACGCCATTCGGCCCGCGGCAGGCCGCTGCCACCCCCGTCCGCGGTGAGGACCTGGAGTGCGACGTGGTCGGCGCCGGCGTCGAGGTACTCCTGGGTACGGGCCTTCACACGCCCGGCGTCACCCAGGGCGAAGAGCGCGTCGAGGAGACGTACGCTGCCGCCGCCGTCGAAGTCGCTCTCCGCGAATCCCAGGCGCAGCAGGTTGTCCGTGTAGTTGGGCAGCTGGAGATACATCGCCAGCATGTTCCGTGCGGTGGTGCGGGCCCGGTCGGTGTCGGTGTCGAGGACCACCGAGAGTTCCGGGGCGAGCAACGCGTCGGGTCCGAGTGCCGTACGCGCCTCCGCGGTGTGCTCCGCGGTGACGAGGTAGGGGTGTGCTCCCAGCGCGCGCTCGGTGGCGAGCTTCAGCATCTTCGGGCCGAGCGCGGCGAGGACCCGGCGCCGCGGGCCCACCGGTGGGTTCGCGGCGTCGAGCGCGTCGAGATAGGCGACCATCGCGCTGTACGGCTTCGTGTACTGCGGCACCATCGGGCCGTGGCTGACGCCCAGGCCGAGCACCAGCCGTCCGGGCGCGCTCGCTTCGATCTCGGCGATGCCGGCAGCCACCTCCTCGGCGGAGTGGTCCCAGATGCTCAGGATGCCGGTGGCCACGGTGACCGTGCGGGAGGCGGCGACAACAGCCGCGGCGTCGTCGACCGAGGGACTGCCCCCGATCCAGAGAGTGCCGTACTTCAGCTCTTCGAGCTCGGCGACCGCTTCCGTGATCGCGCCCCTGCCCGCGTCGTCCGTACGTGACGCGTGCAGCGCACCGCTCCAGATGCCGACCCGGCCGAATGTCTCATGCGTCTCAGAAGTCATGGTGATGCCAACACCCACCTGTACCCGCTATTCCCCGCAGGTCAGGAATCACCCGGACGGCGGCGCCGTGAAGAGCAGCCCGAGGCTTCCCCGGAAGGGACCGTTACGCGTACGTTCATGATTTCCATGCTGTGGGGCCTTGTGCGGGCCGGATCCCCAGGATTGGCTTCGCGGCGTCCGGTCCGACGCAACAGACGAGGCACACATGTCCCTGAGGCACGCAGTCGCCGGCCTGGCCCTTCTGCCCGCGCTCGCCGTCCCGGCGACCGCGCAGGCGGCCACGGCCCCCCACAAGCACGAACCGGTTCACAGGGCCGCCTTCGACCTGCAGGCCCACCGGGGAGGCCTCGGTCTGACCACGGAGGCATCCATCGAGGGTTTCGCCAAAGCGATACGCATGGGTGTCAGCACTCTGGAGCTGGACACCCAGGTCACCAAGGACCGGAAGGTGGTGGTGACTCACGACCGACAGGTAAGCGCCCAGAAGTGCGAGGACACCGGTCCGCTCACACCCGGTGACCCGATGTACCCGTATGTCGGCAAGTACATCAAGGACCTGACACTCGCGCAGATCAGGAGCATGGACTGCGGCTTCCAGCAGTTGCCCGGCTTCCCTGAGCAGGAACAGATCAAGGGCCACCGCATGGTGGAACTGAAGGATGTCCTCGACCTGGTGAAGAGTTACGGCGCGAAGCGGCTCAAGCTGAACATCGAGACGAAGGTGGAGGCCGGAGCGCCGGAGCAGACCGCCCCGCGCAAGCTGTTCGTGCGCCGCGTTCACGAGGAGATCCGCCGTTCCGGCATCGGCGGGCAGGTGTCCGTCCAGTCCTTCGACTGGGGGGCGCTCAAGGAGATGCACGAGATCGCGCCCGCCTACCCTCTGGTGGCGCTGACGAACCACGACTTCCTCGAAGTGGGGAAGCCCGGCGCCTCCCCCTGGCTCGGCGGCATCGACGCCGACGACTACGACGGTGACTTCGTGCGGGCAGCCGCGTCAGTCCCCGGTGTGACCGCGCTGTCCCCGAACTACGGATTCCCGCAGAACGGGACAGTCGCGGATCCCGGTTTCCGGTTCTACCCCGACAGGAAGATGATCCGGGACGCGCACCGGCGCGGACTGGAGGTCATCCCCTGGACCTGTGACGACCCGGCCACCGTCGAGGCGCTCATGGACATGGGCGTCGACGGAATCATCACCGACTATCCCGACCGCGTACGGGACATCATGGCCGCTCGTGGCATGCCTCTGCCCAGGGCGTACCCGGCGCCGCGTCACTGACGACGCCGGTCGGAGGCGGACCGGCTACGTGCGGGACCGGCTGCTCGCATGCCCGTTCCGCAGCACACCGGCGCAGAGGAGCGCGAGCAGCCCGGCGAGTGGCACCACCAGGAGGCCGACACGGAGACTCGTGGCGTCGGTGACCAGCCCGACGACCGGGGGCGAGGCCAGGAAGCCCAGACGCATCAGCCAGGAGACGATCGCCAGCCCCGATCCGGGCTTGAGGCCCGGCAGTTCGTCGGCCTCGTGCATGGCCGCGGGTACGAGTGTCGCCACCCCGAACCCGGCCGCGGCGAAACCCAGGATGGTGCCGGACACCGAGGGCACCGCAAGCGCGAGGCCCATGCCGGCTGCCGCGATCAGACCGCCTGCCCGCGCCACGGTGCGCTGGCCGAACCGGTCGACAAGCCGGTCGCCGACGATGCGGCCGATGAACTGGGCCCCCACCAGGGCGATGTAGCCGAAGGCGGCCAGAGTGACCGAGGCGTGCAGGGACCCGGAGAGGTAGAGCGTCGCCCAGGAACTGCCCGCGTCCTCGACGAGGGTTCCTGCCGTCGCGATGAGCACGAGGGCAGCCAGCACGTAGACGGTGCGCCGCCGGGCCGTCGCCTCATGGCCCGGCGCGCGGTCCACACGGCCGCCGGCCTCCGGAGCAGGAGCCGGCTCACTCTCCGGGCCGGACAAGCAGTACCGCAGGGCGACGCACGCCGCGACCGCGAACACCACAGCGGAGATCGTCAGGTGCTGGCCCCTCGAGAGACCGAGCGCGATCGCGGCGGCGGCCATGGACCCTCCGGTGACGGCGCCGATCGACCAGATCGCGTGGAAGGAATTGATGATGGAGCGCCCGTACCGGCGCTGCACCCGCAGCCCATGGGCGTTCTGCGCGACATCGGTGACGGCGTCCATGGCGCCGGCCAGGAACAGCGCTCCAGCCAAGAGTACGACCGAGTCGGCCAGCCCTGCGGCGAGAATGCCCGCACCCGTCAGCAGGGTGCCCAGCACCGCCGCCCGCGCCGAACCCAGCCTGCGGATGGCGGCGCCCGCCGCGAGACCGGCGGCGATGGCCCCCGCCGGGAACGCCGCGACGGCCAGCCCGTACACGGCGTTGCTCATGTCCAGGTCGGCTTTGATCTGCGGATATCGCGGCAGCAGGTTGGCGAAGAGGGCCCCGTTGGTGAAGAACAGCACGGCAACGGCTACCCGGGCCTGCCGCTCGGCCAGGGCGGGCCGGCTCGGCGCGTCGACAGTCATACGGGGACCCTACAGCCCAAGCGTACGAACGTACACTCCCTAATCTGTGCGGTACACGTTTCCCGGGTCGGGCCGGCCGTATCCGGGCGAGGCTTCTGTTTCTCCGCGGCGACGGCCTCTCCGCAGCGACGGCCTGGGAGTCACTCGGGGACGGGGCAGCCGGGAGGCGGGGGTGAGGCGCGCCTCTCCGGCCGCCGCTTCGACGACAACGCCGTGGATGCACGTGCTGGACCCCGCGGGCCCCCAGCCCTTGACCCGCGGTTACTCGGCAGCAGCGCCGGCGCCGCTGACGGCCGCGGCGGAGACAGGGCTGTAGTAGACGGAGCGGCCCTGCTTGGAGCGCTCCAGCAGCCCGTGCGCGACCCCCTGCTCAAGCGTGTTGCGCACCACGGTGACCTGGGTCGTCCGCTGGGGATGCGCCTCGCTCAGGGCGGCTGCCACCTCTGCCGCGGACCTCGGCTCCCGCTGATCCGCGAGATACCCCGTGACCAACTCGCGCCACGTCGGCTCCCCGGCTTTCTTGGGCGCCGCGCTCCGGTCGGAGGCGACCGGCTTCTGTTCAGCCCGAGGCTTCGAACCGCTGCCGCTCTTCTTCACCGCGGCCTTCCCCTTGGAGCGCCGCGCGGCCGGGACGGAAGCCGCCTCCTTGCCCGCCTTGGACTTGCGTGCGGCGGGCTCCCCGGCGCCGCCGAGCACCTCTTGCATCTTGACCAGGATGCGCTCACCCTCCTCCAACTGGACGAGCTCGTCCTGCAGTCGGGTCAGTTCGGCGCGCGTCCGGTCCTGCTCGTTCCGGTTCGCCGCGAGATCGTCGGTGATCCGCTGGGCGTAGTCCGCGCTGATGCCGGATGTAGGAGTGTTTTCGGACATGCAGTCCTCGTCCTTCGCTGGGTGTCTCGAATACCTATGGCGGCTGATGCTACCGACATCGACGTAGGTAACCCCTCAGCGGATACCGAACTGCCACAAATACGGGGCTCGTCCGTGGGCTGGAACGCGGAAGGCCGGGGCGCCGGGCCGTAGGTGTGCGGCCTTCCGCGCCTGCGGTGTCCCCGCGATGTTGGCCCGAAGTCGTGCCTCGGGGAAAGCGACCACGAGGCGCCGGACGTGCATCGTGCGTGGCGCGTCGCCGTGAGCCGTCCGGTGACACACACGTCCACGGTGCACGCCCAGAACGCTCCGTAGGAGTGAGCGTAGCCAGCCGGACGCACACATAGCGCCGTTGCTCTCTGGTGGGGGCCGGTTTCGCCATGTAGCGTCATCGCCAGATGTCGTGGTTCGCCGTACCAGCCCGCGCTTCGGTGCGGGCGCTTCGCTGTATCGGTGCGGACCCACGACACCCCCGGGACCGCGAGGTGCGGATCCGGATATCAAAGGGAAGGCACCAGCATGGCCAGCGGAACCGTCAAGTGGTTCAACGCCGAAAAGGGTTTCGGCTTCATCCAGCAGGACGGCGGCGGGCCGGACGTCTTCGCTCACTACTCCGCCATCAACGCGACCGGCTTCCGTGAGCTCCAGGAAGGCCAGGCCGTCACCTTCGACGTCACCCAGGGCCAGAAGGGCCCGCAGGCGGAGAACATCACGACTGCCTGACGCGCAGGTCGAGATCGCCCAGGCCCCCGGACAGCACGATCCGGGGGCCTGGTGTCTCGCACACGCCCAACTCGCCGGCACCGCCCCGCTCATGGAGGAGTCAGCACGTGGAGTCAGACGACGGTGTGACGGGCGGCGATCACCGGGCACAGGTGATCGTGGTGGGCGCGGGACCCGCGGGATCGGCCGCGGCGCTCCACCTGGCACGGGCCGGCGTCGACGTACTGCTGCTCGAGAAGGGCCGCTTCCCCCGGGACAAGGTGTGCGGTGACGGTCTCACACCGCGAGGGGTGCAGCAGCTGGTGCGCATGGGCGTCGACATCGACGCTCCCGGCTGGATGCGCACCAAAGGCATGCGATGGGTCTGCGGAGGGCGCCAGGTACACATCGACTGGCCTCGCTCCGGCAGCCACCCGGACTTCGGTCTCACCCGCTCCCGCCACGACTTCGACGACATCCTCGCCCGGCAGGCCGTGGCCGCCGGCGCGCGGTTGTGCCTGGAGACCAAGGCGACGGGCCCCTTGACCGACCGTGCGGGCCGGATCATCGGGGTGAGTACGGTCGCGGGAGCCGACAAGCAGCCGACGAACTACCACGCGCCCGTGGTGATCGCCGCGGACGGCGCCTCCGCCCGGACCGCCCTCGCCATGGGGCTGGAGCGCGACCCGAACAGGCCGATGGCCACCGCCGCTCGCCGCTACTACCGCAGCGAGGCCCGCACCCATGACCCCTACCTGGAGCTCTGGGCCGACCTGCTCTGCTCCCGTACCGGCCGCGACCTGCCGGGATACGGATGGATCTTCCCGCTCGGCGACGGCCGCGTGAACGTCGGCCTGGGCGCCCTCCCGCACCGCGGCCACGGATCCGTGGACCTGCGGGCCACCATGGACCGCTGGCTGACCCGGGTGCCCCAGCACTGGGATCTGCGGGAGGAGCACGCCGATTCGCCGCTGCGCAGCGCCGCGCTGCCCATGGGGTTCAACCGCAGACCTCAGTACCGTCGTGGGCTGCTCCTGGTCGGTGACAGCGCGGGCATGGTCAGTCCATGGAGCGGTGAGGGCATCGTCCAGGCCATGGAAGCGGGCGAGGTCGCGGCCGAAACCGTCGCTCTCGCCCTGCACCGGCCGGCCGGCCCCGGGCGCGAACAGGCTCTGGATCAGTACGCGAGCGAGGTGAACCGCCGCTGGGGACGCTACTACCGGCTCGGCAACACCGTCGCCGAACTGGTGCTCGCACGCTACGGATACCGGCCGCTCCTCAGCCGCCGTGTCATGGCGTCGCCCGCTCTGGTGCACACCCTCGCCCGGCTGCTGACACACGGAAGCGACGCACCGTCCGACGACCTGACCGACACACTCGTCCGCGGCATCGTACGGATGGTCCCGTCGCCCGGCAGGCGCACGCGAGCGCTGGGTGCTCGGCGTCCCCGGTGACCGCGGCACATCACGGGTATCCGCAAGGGACGTGGAACGATCGCGATCCTTGAGGAGCTGTCATGACCACATTTGTGATCACCGTGCCCGGCACATTCGTCACGGACATCACGGAATCCCGCCGTGCTTCCCTGGAGCACAAACTGAGTGCCCGGCACACGGACGTGAGCGAGAGGGAAGGCCTCGACCTGCTCAGCCTCGGTGATGACGCCACCTTCTCCATTCGGCTGGAAGTCGATGCACCGGACCGGTACGAGGCGGAAATGGACGCGGTGCGCCTCGTGTCGGCGGCCCTGCGGGAGGCGGGCTACTCCGCAGAGGACGCGCCGCTGGGTCCGCCCGCCGTCACCGGGATCGACAGCGACCTCTGATCACCCGTCACGGCGTCGGGCGGCTCACCCCCGATGTCGCCGGCGGCCGTGCCCCGGCCGCCGAGGAGGGCACGGGCCACTCGCGTGCCCTCTCGTCCGTACGCTCCGCGCCGGGCACTGTGTGCCGGGACACTCACCGCCGTCGAGGGCCCGGGGCGTACGAGGAGGTGGTTTCTTGGCCGGCGGCGATGGTCCACCGGCCCGCAGCCGGGGGCCGCCCAACTCGGCCGGCGGCCAGCGCCTGGCCCGTCTCCTCGAAGACTCCAGGCTCCGTCCCCGGTGACCGGTCGCCTGTGGGCCGAGACGGTGCGCGAGGACCCGGCCCAGCACCGCGGTGTCACCTCTCCAGGACGGCGGCCACCTCGTTCGCCATCGCCCGGTAGCCCGCGTCGTTGGGGTGCAGCGCGTCCTTGTAGGCGTAGGCGGAATCGAGACGGTCCGGGTCCGAGGGCGAGGCGAGTGCCCGGTCGAGATCGACGTACGCGTCGAACTCGCCCGAGCGCCGGATCCAGTCGTTGACCTCGTTGCTGACCTGTGCCGCGTGCGGGCCCCAGTGGTCCGAGCCCTTGAAGGGCAGCAGAGTGGCCCCGACGACTTCGAGGCCCTTGTCGTGCGCGGCGGCGATCAGCATGCGGTAGGCGCGGATGAGCTGGCGGGACGACACCACGGGTGCGGGCTTGTAGGTGGCGGGCGGATTCGGCCCCTTGGCGGCTTCACTGAAGCCGATGTCGTTGACCCCTTCGAGGATGACGACCGTGGAGATGCCCGGCTGGTCCAGGACGTCACGCCCGAAGCGGGCCGTGGAACGCTCACCGAACCAGGCGGAGTCGTTGAGCAGAAGGTTGCCGCCGATGCCCTGGTTGACTACGGGCCGCCCTGTCAGTTCGGCGAGTGCGTCGGAGTAGCGCCGGTCCGTGTTGGGCGTGGAGCCGAAGCCGTCGGTGATGGAGTCGCCGAAGACGGCGACACCGCCCCCGTCGCCCGCGCCTCGGGCGTACTTCCGGGCCGCCCCTGATGGGCGCGCGTCCGCCGCGCCGCCGACCTCGACGCCGGAGAGGTAGTACCAGGACTGGGTCCTGCCGGTGTAGGCGGTGCCCGTCGTGTCGGCCCGGTGATCACCTTCTGCCCGGTATGTGTCGGCCCAGCCCTGGGAGTGAAAGGTCGCTGGGCCCGTGGTGCCCGCGAAGTAGAGCGTGATGGTTACCGACTCCAGGCTCTCCAGGCTCAGTTCGGCCGCATCGCTACGGAGTCCCCCATGAGCCGGTATCCACGTCGACCGTTCCCCGTTGAAGGTGAGGTGGCGGACGGAACCCTGCTCGACCGCCGCGCCCCGGGCGGTGCGTGCGATCACCGCCCCCGTGAGGTGCAGTGGCGAGGTCCCGTACGCGTTGGAGAGCCTGATCCTGGCCAGGTCGCCGCCCTTGGTGACACGCACGACCTGGCGTACGGACTGGTGGGAGAAGCCTTCCTGGGACCAGTTGGGCGTGAAGCCGGTGCTGGGCAGTTGAGGGGAGGCGCCCCAGGCTGCGGCCCAGGTGACGGGCGCGGCCTCGGCCGGGGCGGCCAGGATGCCGAAGGCGAGGGATCCGGCGATGAGGGGTGCGGCGACGCGACGTACGTATGTGGTGCCCACGACGACTCCTAATGGGAAAATGGTTCCGTTAACTTCCTCGGGAACCGTAACAGATCGCCAGCGCTAATGGAACTGAGGGCCCGTTTGGTGCATCGCTGTCGTCGGCCGTCCCTGTAGGCCGGCGGCTGCGGCCTCGTCATGGGCGGCGGCGGACCGGCACCGTCCGGTGCTGGGGGACCTCCGCCTCGTGCGTGCGGGCGTCACGCGGGAGACCGTGCGCCCCGGCCGGCCGGGCCCGGGAAGTTCCCGGACCCGGCCGGCTCGGACAGCTGCCGGCCTGGTCAGTCCCGGTCGGGGGAGCCGGTTCGCCGGTGCACGGTCATCAGCAGGGTGCTGGGCCGCACGGTGGCCCGTGCCACGGGCCGGACGGTCCGGTCCGCCGGGATCTCGAACCGCACTCGCCTGATGATCGTCGCGATGGCGGTGACCAGCTCGGTGAGGGCGAACCGGTCGCCGATGCACTTGTGCTTGCCGGCACCGAAGGGCAGGAACGCCCCCGGCGTGAAGGCCTCGGCCTGCGCTTCTTCCAGCCAGCGGTCCGGATCGAACGTGAGCGGGTCGGGGAAGAGCGCCGGGTCGCGATGCAAGGCGTGCTGACAGTAGGCGAGTTCGGTGCCGGCGGGAACGGACCAAGGCCCCAGTTGCGTCCGGGTGACGGTACGGCGGGTGACGAGCCAGCCGGTGTGGTGCAACCGCAGCGTCTCCCGGATGACCCGCCCGAGGTAGGGCAGACGCGGGAGGTCCTCGAAGGTGACCGGCCGGCCGTCGAGGACTGCGTCGAGCTCGCCGAGAACCCTTCCCTCGACATCGGCGTCCCGGGCGATCTCGTAGAGCGCCCAGGCCAGGACCGAGGCGGTGGTCTCGGTGCCCGCCACGGCCAGCGTGAGGATCTCCGAACTGATCTGGTGACCTGACAGCGGAAGGCCTGTCTCCTCGTCCGTGGTGCGGAGCAGCAGGGACAGCATGTCACCGGTTTCCTGCCCCGATTCCTGGAGTCCGGCCACGGCGTGGTCGATGGTGGCCCGAACCGCGTCCCTGGCGGCCGTGAACCGGCGGTTGAAGGGCAGGGGAAGTCTCTCCACCCAGTCGGGCAGCATGACGCGCGCCCCGACACCGTTCATGACGACCGAGAGGTCTTTGCGCAACTGACGGAACGTCGCGTCGTCCAGACTGCCGGCGAAGACGGTCTTCGCGAGCATCTCGAGGGAGAGCTCCACCATGGCCTCACGGACGTCGAGCTGACGGCCAGGGGCCCACGAGCCGACGGCGGTGGCCGTCGCACCACGCATGATGTCGACGTAGCGGGCGATCTCAGGCCGGGCGAAGGCGGGTTGGAGCTGGCGTCGCTTGCGGACATGCTCCTGGCCCGACGCGGTGACCACGGAGTCGCCCAGCAGCTGACCCATCTTCTCGAAGAAGCGTCCCTTGTCGAGCCCGGGACCGAGGTCGGTCAGCATGGTGCGGATGAGGCCGGGGTCCTGGACGATCACAGTGCGGGTGCCGGGCTGGAGCGTGATCTCGACCAGCGGGCCGTAGTCGTCACGGAGTGAGGAGATGAAGCCGAGGTTGTCGCGTACGAGCTGTACCGCGTGACCCAGCAGCGGGACGGAGCCCGCCGCTCTGGGTATGGGGGGAGGCGCTACGAGCGTCACGAGAGCATGCCACCTTTCGAGCTGATCTTGGGCGTCATATGGCTTCCCTGAGCGGTCCTCCGGGCAATCCACCCGGTGAAGTGGTATACGCCACGGAGAACGACGTTTGGCCCCTGCCGCCGAGGGACAACCCGGTGGGGTGGACATCGCCGAGCGGCTGAACTCCACCCACGGTTCCACCCGTGGGTCCAGGCGCTACGAGCCCCGCCCCGGGACTCTTGAACGCATGACAACGACCGAGTGGATCACCGACATCGTCCTCATCCTCGTCGTCTTCCGACAACTGAGGGAAGGCCGACTCGACCTCAAGTCCTTCCTGATCCCCCTGGGGATCGTGGCGTTCGTCGCCTACGCGTACCTGGACACCATTCCCACCGCGGGCAACGACCTCGTGCTGATCGGCATCCTGATGGCGGTGGGCGCCGCCCTCGGCACAGCGGGCGGCATCCACACCCGGCTCCGGACCGCCGGCGAGCACGTACTGATCAAGGCGGGAGCGGTGTCGGCGACCCTGTGGGTCCTCGGCATGGGAGCGCGAATGGTCTTCCAGCTCTGGATCGAGCACGGCGGCGCCGACGACGTCGGACGGTTCAGCGTCACCCACCACATCACCGGCGACCAGGCATGGGTGGCCGCCTTCGTCCTGATGGCACTCACCGAAGTGGTCACACGCCTGGCCACGATCTTCCTCCGGAGCCGGTCCCGGACGGTCACCCGCCCCGCGCCCGCCTTCGAACGTACGGCCTGACCATGCGATATGTTCTGCCCGTGTCCGCAACCGAGAGCGTCCCGCCCCATGGAGAGGCCACGGCGCGGGCGGCGGGCCCGCAGCGGATCCCCGCGCGGGACCCGCGGGTGCAATGGCTGCTCACCCTCGCGGTCGTCGTGGCCGGAATCCTGACGATCCGGCCCATGGGACTCAGCGGCCGAGGTCTGGCCGTCGCCCTCCTCTTCGTGATCAACTGTGTGGCGCTGTCGGCCCGGCACCTGCCCGAGAGCAAGGTTTCCAGGCACCTCGCTCTCGTATGGCTGGCGCTCGGCATCGTTGCCGCGGCCGCCCTCATCGGTGTCAGCAGCAGCGGGACGAGCTACCTCTTCGCGTTCTTCCTCGCCGGCCACATCGGATACCGCCTCGAGACCAGGCCGGCCCTCGTTCTCGCGGGGATCTGCAGCCTGCTCTGCGGCGGACTCCTCTACTTCCGGCTCGGGCCCGGCTACCACGAGCTGCCCTGGGCCGTCGGTCTCGCCACAGGTGTCCCGGTCCTGGCCGGCATCGTCAGCCGCAGTCAGCGCCGGGCCGTACTGGCCGCGATCGCGGCGGCCGAATCAGCAGAACGCGCCGCTCGTGCCGAGGCCACGACCGCCGTGCTGACCGAGCGCGGCAGGATCGCCCGGGACGTGCATGACGTCCTGGCGCACTCGCTGGCCGGGATCAACATGCAGTTGGAACTGGCCGACGCCCTGATCGACACCGGTGACCTCGACAGGGTCCGGGAAGCCAACGACAAGGCCCACAGTCTGGTCAGGAAGAGCCTCGAACAGGCCCAGTGGACCGTCCACGCCCTGCGCGAGGACTCGCTGCCGCTGCTGGAGAGCCTGACCGCGCTGCTCGAGTCGTCGGGTCACCGTGACGTCCTCACCGTCACCGGGGCCGTCCGCGAGGTGCCCGTCCAGGTGACCCGGAATCTGCTGCGGATCGCACAGGAGGCGCTGACCAACGCCGCCCGGCACGCCCCCGGGGCAGAAGTCGGCATGACGCTGACCTTCGACGCTTCGTCGACCGCACTGAGGATCCGTAACGGCCCCGCCACCCGTGCCGTGAACGCGGGAATCGGCAGCGGGATGGGGCTGATCGGAATGCGTGAACGGGTCGCGCTGCTGGGCGGAAGCCTCACGGCGCGCCCCGTCACCGAGGGACCGGACGAGGGCGGCTGGCAGGTGGAGGCGGTGATCCCGGGATGAGCGAACCGGTTGACGAGTCGCAGACGTTGAAAGTGGTGGTGGCCGACGATCAGGCCGCCGTCCGGGAGCCGCTCGCCGCGGTGCTGGGGCTGTCCGACGACATCGAGGTCGTCGCGGCCGCCGCGGACGGCAGCGAGGTGCTGACCGCGGTCGCCGCCGGGCCGGTGGACGTGGTGCTGATGGACCTGAGGATGCCCGTGATGGACGGGATCGAGGCAACCCGCCGGCTGAGCGAGGAGTACCCGCACGTGGCCGTGGTCGTGCTGACCACGTTCGCCGACGACGACTCGATCCTGGGCGCGCTGGGCGCCGGGGCGAGCGGCTACCTGACGAAGAACGCGGGACGCCGGGACATCACCCGGGCGATCAGGGCCGCCGCCGCCGGGCAGTCCGTGCTCGACCGCGAGGTCCAGGACCGGCTGCTCGCCACCGTCAGGCCCGGTACGCCGGCGGTGGGACAGTCACTGCCCGGCACCCTCACACCCCGCGAACGCGAGGTACTGGCTCTGATCGGCCAGGGCCTTCCCAACCGGGGGATCGCCGAGGAACTGTTCATCAGCGAGGCCACGGTCAAGACCCACATCAACAACCTGTTCGCCAAAGCGGGAATCCGTGACCGGGCCGACGCCGTCCGTCGCGCCATCGAGTCAGGCCTGACCTGACCTGACCCGGCTGAGGCGCCGGAGACGGACGGGCGGGCCGGCTCACGGCATCGGGCGGAGATCCAGCATCATGTCGAGCGACAGCGAACCGTTCGTGCCGACGAAGGCCCCGACCGGCCGGAAGCCGTTCTTCTCGTAATAGCGAATGGCGCGGGCGTTGTCGGCGAGGACGCCTCCCCACAGGATGATCCTCGTCCTGCCGAGCTTCCGCGCGACGTCCCTGATGAGCGGCAGGGCGAGCGTTCCCACCCCTCGTCCCTGGTAGTCGTCGGCCAGGGTGGGACCGAAGCGGCAGTCGGTGAGCTCGGTGAGATCGATGCCCGCTTCTCCGTAGCGCGCGATGTCGGAGGGGGTGAGGGCGAGACCGAGTTCGAGAAGGCCGACGATCCTGGAGGACGGCACTTCCTCGAGCACCAGCCTGAGCTTGTCGTACCGCGCGATGGCGTCACACAGTTCCCGGGCCGCCACGATGCCGTAACCGCCGAACGTGCTGAGCCGCCTGGATTCAGGTGACAGGCCCTCGAGGAAGCACGCCAGACGCTCGCAGTCGGCGTGGGTGAGAGGGCGGAAGACGACCCTCGCACCGGAGCTCAGGTCCAGGTGGTGAGTGAGAACCAGCGGTTCCTCGGCGATCTCCGCCAGTGTGAGCAACTCGGCCCCCTCGACGGCACGGATTGTCGGACCGAATCTACCAGCGACCAGGATTCGTCCACGCTCCGCTCGGCCCGCTGCGCGAACCGGAGCGCGCCCCCGCCGTCAGGCGGGAACGCGCTCCTCGCAGGCCGGGAGGTCAGTGCCCCTTGACACCGCTCAGCTCGTTGGGGGCCTTCGGCAGTTCCGTCGCGGCCAGCTGCTTGCCCGACTCGATGTCGATGGCCAGCAGCTTCCTGCTCGACGGGTCCGTGACGTACGCCGTGTGATCGCGCACGAACAGCGCCGGCCTGGACTGCTGCCAGTCCAGCGGCTCCTGCCACGGGTTCAGGACGGAGATCCTCTTGGTCACCTTGCCGGTCTCCGGGTCGATGACATGAATCCTGCCGTCGGTCCCCAGGACGAGCGCCTCACCGTGCGGACCTCGTGCCAGCGAACGGAACGTGTAGCTCGTACCGATGTCGACGAGCTGCATCCTGCCCGTCTCCGTGTTGATGAGGGACACCTGCTCCGGGCGCTCCAGCTCGGCTTCCTTGTCCGTCTTGTAGTCCCCGAGGACCACGGGCGACTCGTCGGACCCGGCCTGGTTGCCGATCCGGCCGTACTCAGCAGGGCTCTTCACCTTCTTGATGGCGCCGTCCCTGTACACCAGGACACCGTCCTCGCAGCCGATGACGACCGCCTCGCCCTGCGCGGCCGCCTCCCCGTGGACACCGGGGCACTCCTCGCTGCGGGTGATCTCCTTGCGGTCCTTGTCCAACACGGTGATGCCGACACGCTTCTCCTCCGTGCCGAGCGTGGTCACCAGCCTGCCGTCGGCCAGCTGGATGGCGACACCGTGGTGCGGGGCGGCGGAGGTGTACGTCTCGGCCTTCGGCTTCGTCCCGCCCAGATCCTCGGGATCGAAGACCGTGACCACGCCGGTGCCGTCGGCGAAAAGGATGGTTTTGCCCGCGTGCCGGACGACGTGGCCCGGCTTGCTGCCTTCGAACTCGACGTCGGTGAGCTTTCGCCCCGCCGCGTCCAGTACCCGGAAGCCGGTCGCGGTCGAGACCATCACATGGCGGTCGTCGCCCGCCGGGTTGACCCGGTTGAACCCCTCCAGCGGTATGTCCTCGGCGAGCTTCAGCGTCTTCCCGTCCAGGACGTACAGGCCCCCGTCGTACGTCGCAACGACCGGTTCCGCGACCTGGGCCGCCGGTGAACCCGACGCCTTGCCCGTCGTCCTGGCAGCGGACCCCTCGTCGCCGCCCCCGCAACCGGTGAGCGCGACGGAGACACCCACAAGGGCGCTCACGGCAGCCGCTGCCCTCGGGCGTACTGCGTGCTTCATCATGTGCTTTTCCTCTTTTCAGCTGTCGCCCACGAACGGCGACAGGTGGCTATTCGGCTCCCAGGCCCTTGGATATGGCCCTGGTATTGGCGCGCATCATCTCCAGGTAGGTGGCCGCCCCCTTTCCCTTCGCGGTGAGGGATTCGGAGAACAGCGGCACGACATCGACCTCGATGCCGCTTTCGCGTTTCAGGACCTGGGCCAGCCGGTCGGGCTGCGACGAGTCCGCGAAGATCGCCTTCACACCCGCCGTCTCGATCGCCGTGTCAAGGGACTTGAGGTCGGAGGCGCTCGGCGAGGCGAGCGTGGTCCCGCTCGGGATCACCGCACCCACGATCCGGAAGCCGAAACGCTGCGCCAGATATCCGAAGACATGGTGGTTGGTCACCAACTGGCGATGCCGGGGCGGGATTTCGTCGAACTGTCCGCGCATCCACCGGGTCAGTCCGGTGAGCTGCGCAGCGTAGGCGGTCGCGTTCTTCTCGACGACGGTGCTGTCGACGCCCCGTACGTGCTCGGTGACCTGGTCCGCGATGAGCCCGACGGCTTCGCGGACCCGCTCGGGATCGGTCCAGAAGTGCGGGTCCGCCTCGTCGGCCGACTCGCCCGCCGTGTAGGCGATCGGGTCGACGGATTCCCCGACCGCAAGGGTGGAGACACCGGCCTCCTCGGCGGCCTCCACATGGCGCAGGACGTTCTCCTCCAGGCCGAGACCGTTGTGGACGACCAGATCGGCCTGTTCGATGGACGCCGCCTGCTGGGCCGAGACACCGAACGAGTGGGGATCGGCGCCGGCCTGCATCAGCACGGTCACCTCCGCCTCGTCGCCGACGACGTTGCGGGTGATGTCACCGAGGATGTTCGTGGTGACGACCACCGAGGGGCGGTCCTGTCCACCTCCCGAGCAGCCGCTCGCCCCGAGGAGCAGTACGCCGGCCAGGGAGGCCACAAGGAGGCGCGCGGTCGTTGAACCTGTCTTCATCGGCCGGTCTCCACCATGTATGTCGGGGCGAAGTCGAGCGGGAAGGTCCGGGCGAGCCGGAGCCGGTCGTTGTAGTCGATCTCGTAGACCTTCCGTGCCGCTGCGTCGTTGACGTACGCCCGGGTGGTGTCGACCTCGATGACGGCGGACCCGGCCCCCTTCGGGAGGAGTTCCTTGCGGGCGAGCCTCTTCCCGGTGGCGATGTCGTACGCGGTGAGCGCACCGTCCTTGCCGAGCGCGAGCAGCGGAGAGCCCTCTCCCGCGGTGTTGGCGGCCACGACCGGGCCGGTGGCGATGCGTGTCCAGGAGCGGTCGGTGACGTCCAGGACCCAGGCGGCGTCATCGCCCGACCTGGCAGCGAGCGTGGTGCTGCCCGCCCGGTGGCGGAACTCGACCGCCCGATCCGAGGCCGTCACCGCTGTGCCGTACGGGATCTTCTCCGCGTCGAACACGCCCTTGCTCTCGCTGACCAGCAACGCGCCGTCGGCACAGCCGAACACCACACCCCGGCGGGTGACCGCCTCGCCTCGGGCCTGGGCACACGGCTCCTTGAGCGTGGTGACCCGCGAACCGTCGCGGGCGTGCACCTCGACGGATTCCTCCCCGGCGCCCGCTGAGGCGACCAGCAGATGTTCCTTGAAGGGGACGGCCGCCCCGCCGCCCGCACCGGTCAGCTCGCTGCCACCGGGGACGGTGCCTCCCTCCAGCTGTTTGCGGTCGAACAGCAGGGTGCCGTCCCCGGGGGAGGAGACCGCCGTGACGGCCTGATCGCTGTGGACACGGGCGGAGGCCGTCGCCGCGACGGTCCCCGCGACGTCGCGGATCGCGGCACGGTAGTAGTGGACGTGGTCGCCGTGATCAACCGTCCAGGCACCGGTGTCGACGACGTGAGTGCTGCCTCCTGAGCTCAGATAGGCGAACCTCCCGTCGGAGCGCACACCTTGTACGCCTTCTCTGTCCCCGAGTGCTGTGATGTCCTCGGTGACCAGGTCCAGGACCTTGACCGCCCCCGTGCCCGCGTCTGCGAGAACGAGCCGGGACTGCTGTTCGGAGGCCTCTTCGGCTCCCTCGACGTACCCGTGGGGTTTCGCCGCGGAGGCAGAGGCCTTCGCGGGTGACTTCGCGTCGCCGCCGCTCTGGCAGCCGACGAGCAGCCCGGAGCTGACGAGGGCGGCGCAGAAGAGAGCTGCGGCGGTTCGGGTTTTCCTGGGTGTCATGACGGATGTCCGTATTCCATGTGCGGGCGGTCGGTCGTGGAGGCCGGGGGAGTGGACCGCGACCACCGGCGGTGAAAGCCGGAGACCGCGGTGGAGATCAGGAACTGGACGACTGCCGTGGCGGCGATGCTCGCCCCCGCAGCCGTGCGCAGGTGCCACGAGAGCAACAGGCCGATGAACGTCGCGCTCGCCCCGAGGCAGGCGGCACCGGCCATGATCACCGGGATTCGGCGTGCCCACGGCAGCATGGCCGCGGGCGGCGCGATCAGCAGGCCGAAGACCAGCAGAGTCCCCACCACGTGGAACGACGCGACGACGGCGAGGGTGAGCAGGGCCAGCAGAGCCGCCTGCGCGAGGCGCGGCCGGAGCCCCAGTGTGTGCGCCTTGCGCTCGTCGAACGCCAGCGCCACGAACGGCCGGTAGCCGAGCACGGAGACCACCAGCGCGATGACCAGTGCGCCTCCGAGGTAGGCCAGGTCCGCCGGACGCACGGCGAGCACGTCGCCGAAGAGGAAGCCGGTCAGGTCGACCGCGAACGACTCCGAGCGCGAGACGATGATCACGCCCAGCGACAGCATCCCCACGAAGAGCAGGCCGATGCTGGTGTCCTGGGACAACCGGGGCGACCGGCCGACGACGCTGACGCCGAGCGCCATGACGGCCGCGCTCACAGCGGCGCCGACGAGCAGGTTGCCTCCCAGCAGCGAGGCGAGCGCGATCCCGGGAAGCATGCCGTGCGACATCGCGTCCCCGAAGAACGCCATACCGCGCAGGACGACCCACGTGCCGGCCAGGGCGCAGATCGACGACACGAGTACGCCGCCCCACAGGGCCCGTTGGACAAAGGTCACCTCGAAGGGGCCCATCAACCATTCCATGCTGCCGGACACTACAATGAAAATGATTATCACTACAAAGAAGTGACGGGAAGAGGCTCGGAAGATGCAGCGACAGGTAGGGCTCGCCGACGTGTCGGCCGGATACCCGAACCGTGCAGTACTCCATCAACTAACCCTGGACATACCAGCGTTGAAGACCACGGCGGTGGTCGGGCCGAACGGCTCGGGCAAGTCCACACTGCTCGGGGTGATCGCCGGAGTGATCCAGGTAACAGCAGGCGAGGTGAAGCACCGCACGGACAGGCGCGCGGCGTTCGTGACGCAGCGCAGCACGGCGGCCGATGTGCTGCCACTGACGGTCCGGGACGCGGTGGCGATGGGGAGGTGGAGCCACCGCGGCCCGTGGCGGAGGCTGACCCGGCGGGACTGGGACGCCGTGGAGGCGAGCATGAACAGGCTCGGCATCGGCGCCCTCGCCCATCGGCAACTGGGAGAGCTGTCGGGCGGACAGCGCCAGCGCGCGCTCGTCGCGCAGGGATTGGCCCAGGAAGCGGATCTGCTCCTGCTCGACGAGCCCACGACCGGACTCGACGCCACGGCCCAGCGGCTCATCGCCGACGTGCTGGCCGAAGTGACAGAGGAAGGAGTGACGGTGGTCCAGGCGACCCATGACCTCGAGGTGGCCAGATCCGCAGGCCATCTCCTGCTGCTCCAGGACGGCCGGCTGCGGGGAGCGGGCGACCCCGGGGAGGTACTGACCGGCGACACCATCGACGAGATCTGGCAGCTGCCCCCGAGGACGCAAGGCGCAGGGCGGGCCGCAGCCCGCTGCGAGGCCCCGTGACCGGCCGTCCCAGGGGCCGGGTCGTACGGGTCGAAACGCCCTGGCGTATCAACTCGGCGATGCGTCGGCCGACAGCTCTCTTCGGCGTCTCGAAAGCCGTGCCCACCGGGCCGGGATCCCCGACGGCCGGACCGCGATGAGCGACCCCCGGCCCGTTACAGCGGCAGGGCCGGGGCCGCGCATCGCGGTCCCGGCCCTGCCCCGTGCGGCGCCGCCCCGTGCGGCGGCGGTGCGTCAGCTCTGCGCGGTGCCGTCGTCCGCCTGCCCGGCACCCTCGGCTGCGCCTGCCTTCTCGCGCATCTTGCGCACGAGCTCGGCCTTCTGGTCGGCAGCGCTTCGGCGATCGAGGTTGCGGTGCGGACCGTTGTTCTGCCGTTCGGCGCGCGACAGCCTCTTGCGCTGGCCGCCGCCCATCCCCACGGGGTTGTTGATGTTCTTGCTCACGGTCATGGGTTCTCCCGGTAATGATGTGAAGTGATCTACGGATTCATCGGTGGGGGACGGGCGGCGACGTCGAAGGACGTCAGCAGGGGCTCATCACGCGCTCACTCGTGAATCGGAGTCTGGAAGAACATGACAAACACGTTACCCGCTTCCGTCGGCACCGCACACCAGCCCGTCACTCCGACGACGCCGGAAAGGCCGCCGGCACCCGCGCCTACGCAGGCGGCCTCACCTGGCGGCCGCCCGTGTGCAACAGCCGGCGGACCGTGTCCTCGTCCAGCGCCGCGTTCGCAGCCGCGTCATGGGCCAACTCCTCGTCGTCGAGGAGTACTGCCAGCCGGGACCGCGGGAGATTCGGGTGGCGTGTCGCCGCAGCCCTCACGGCGTGGTCCGGATCCTGGGTGAGCCGCTCCACGACTGACGGCTCGGTTTCGGCGTCGCGTGCGGCCAAGGCCCGGACCTCGGGGTCCTCGTGGTCGGCGAAGGCGGCCAGTCCGGTGGTCGGGAAGTTCGGCCGGGTGGTGAGATGACCGCGCTCGGGCCCGGTGTACTCGAGGAAACTGCGCAGCAGAAGCGGCGCGGGGGCGTCCGGGTGGTTCTGGGCCAGCAGGACGCGTACGCCCAGGTCGTCGTCAACGGTCAGTCGTGCGACGAGGTCCGGTGGCAGCAGGTGGTCCTCGGCCGCCTGCCGACGCAGCAGTGGGTGGTCGGAGAGTGCGTTTCGGCGCACGGTCCCGGGATCCCGGGGCTCCTCGGGCGCAGGGTGGAAGACGAAGGGATGGTCCATGGGGACCTGGTAGCCGATCCGGGCCCGTTCCTCCTCGCTCAGTGCGGGGTGGACGGACACGGCCAGCCGGACGTCGGGGTGGGGGTCCGTCATGAGCGTGCGGCGCTCGGCCGGTCCCAGGTCCGCGCGGTACGCGACCCGCGTGCGCACGTCCGGGTCCGGATCGGCGACGAGTGCGCGGCGCTCGGCGGGTCCGAGGTCTGTGCGTTGCGCGATCCGGCCCCGTATCCCCGGATCGGAGTCGGCGGCCAGGAGGGCCACCGTGTCGGGGGGGAGGGAGGGATTGACGGCGATCATCGCCTTCTCCTCCTTGCCGACGGGCCTGGCGAGGACGCCCTCCACCACAGCTCTGGTGAGGGGGGCGTGGAGCAGCAGGTCGGTGCGGGCGTGGCACGGCCGGTCAGGGAGCTCGCTCTCCACCCACGCCGGATCCTGATGGCGCGCGTACCGCTGAGCCGTCTCCCGGACCTTGGCGTCGGGGTCCGTCAGGAGGGCGGCCAGCAGGTCCGCGGACGGTGATGTCCACCCGACCCCCCAGCGGCGGACCTTCGCGATCGGATGGGTGGGCATGGACCGGCGCAGTCCGATGGAGATCTGCCGGTAGAAGGGACCGCCCAGGAGCTCGTCGTCGTACGTGCTGATCATGTGGACGACGGCCTCGTCGGGCAGGGGCATGGGCCGGGCGAGGACAGCCATCCGCGGCCCCTCGGCCAGGTGGGCGCGGACGAACCACTCGGGATCATCCAGCAGCCTGACCCGCTGGGCCGGATCGACATGAGGATTGCGGGCGAAGAAGCTGCGGGTGTACCGGTCGGGGTGCTCGATCACCGCGTCGACGACGGCGTCGGGCAGACTCCGGTCCCTGCACAGCACCATCCGCGCGGCAAGCGGAGCGTCGGAGAGCAGACGCAGGAGGACACTCTCCGGCGCGGACGGGTTGAGAGCCAGCCCGGCGAGCCGACGGGTGGGGAGATCGGCGTCCGCCCAGATCTGCTCAGGCGTAGGCATGCGTCGTACCCCCCGGGGTGTCGAACGGCCACATGAAGACCTGATCCAGATCCACAAGCTTATCCGCCGTGCGCAGCGCCAGGCCGAGCGCCGGGCAGCGCCGTCCAGACCCCCCAGGGCACCGGCCCGGGAGCGGCGTCCGGCCAAGGACGACCGCACCCGGGCTCGTACCGACCTGCGTCGCGATCAGTCCGACCGACAGGCCCGGCCGTTCAGCTTGAACGACCCCGGATCCGGCGCCGGGCCGGCGGCCGAGGTGTTGAAACCGAAGTCGACCGATTCGCCCGGAGCCAGGACCCGGTTCCACGGGAGCGGCCTGGCACTGACCGTCCGGCCGGACTGCTCGAACTCCGCGCTCCACGTGTGGCTCAGACGCTGATCCCCGGACAACAGCCACGTCAGCGACCACGGCGAGACCGGTTCCTGGCCCGTGTTCTCCACGCGGACCGTCACCGTGGAGCCGCTGCTCCACGGGTGCGAGGAGTACGAGACCTCGCAGGTACGGGCCGGGTCGGCCTGCCCGTCGCCCGCGTCGTCCAGGTAGGAGGCGATGAAGGCCAGCGGCGCGTTCCAGTTGATGGTGATCTCGTTGGTCGCCCAGGAACCGATGTCGTCGACATAGCACATGGCCGGAGCGCAGCCGCTCAGCTTCTCCGCCGCCACGGGATCACCGGATGCTCCCGCGGTCAGGTTGGGCCCACCGGCGACGGAACCGGGCGCCGGGTGAGGCAGAGCGGGATCGTTCTGATGCGCCCAGAAACGGTGGTGCTGGTTCCGGGAGTCGCGCTCGCCGTAGCCGGTGACGTAGGACTGGTTGAGGGGGTTGCGGCCGAGCAGGTAGTCGGCGCCCCGCAGCACGGCGTCCTGATAGACGGTGTCACCGGTCAGGTCGTGTGCCGTGGCCAGCACGGTCATGTTGTTCAGGACCTGACTGTTGGATCCCCAGACGTAGTCCTCACCCTTGGGGGCGTACGGAAGCCCGTACACCTGCGCGCCGGACTGCGCGGCGTAGCGGTCGGCGGCCGCGGTGACCACCGAGCGGACCTCGCCGAGCTGCGCCGACGTCAGACCGTTCGGCACGGTGGCCAGGGTGAGCACGCCCAGTCCGCCGGTGGATCCCCACGAGATGCCGCCGCCGGCCGGGAAGACCGCGTCCGTGTCACCGTGCAGGCCGGAGGAGAGCACCGCCTGGCGGTAGGCGTCCTTGCCCGTCGTGGTGAACAGCTCGGCGGCGGCCCAGTAGAACTCGTCCGAGACGTCGTTGTCGCTGTACGCGCCACCGCCGATGCCGTCGTTCGGGTCGGCGAGGACGTCCGGGTGCTGCTTCGCTGCGGCCCATGCGGTCTCCGCGGCCCGCAGGCAGCGGTCCGCGAAGTCCTCGTCGAAGGGGGCGTAGAGCCGCGCGCACTGGGCGGCCGTGGCGGCGAGGTTCAGCGTGGCCGCCGTCGACGGAGGATGCAACTCACGCTGCTGGGGGTCGAGATGCGGCTTCATGGGCAGCCCGGTCCACTCGGCGTCATGCATCTTGTGGTGCGCCATCCCCGCCAGCGGCTCGCCGGCCGGGACCTGCATCCTGATCAGGAAGTCCATCTCCCAGCGCGCCTCGTCCAGGATGTCCGGCACCCCGTTGTCGCGTTCGGGCACCCGCAGCTCCCCGTCGCCGAGCTCCGCCGACTCGGCGTTCGGGGCGGTCAGGGTGCGCTCGTACGTTGCCATCAACTGGGCCACCGAGATACCGCCGTTGACGACGTACTTGCCGTGGTCGCCCGCGTCGTACCAGCCGCCAGACACATCCAGCCGGTAGCCGCATTCGCCCGCCCGGCAGGGGACGTCCGTGTCGCCCTTGTTGGGTGCGACGCCGATGTGCCCGGCAGGGCGGGCGTACTCCTCACCGACGAGGTCCGCCTCGATGGGCGTGCCACTGCGGTTGTGGTAGAAGTACGCCAGCGCGTCGGAGCGCAGTCCGTCGTACAGGTCGCCACGGATCGAGAACGGCTCGCTCACCTCACCGTCGACCTCCACGGTGTAGCCGTCGCCCACCGTGGTGACGCCGTCGAAGTCGAAGGTGTGGACCCGCTGACGTGAGCTCGGGTCCTCGCCCTGCGGAACGGTCCTGCCGGTGGCGGCCGTCGAGCCGTCACCGGCCTTCACCGTCCACGTCAGCGGCGCGTCGGCGTCGGTGACCACGGTGCCGCTCTTGGGACCGTGGGGCAGGTACCCGACCTGGTTGACACGTACCGGCGAGCCGGTGTCCGGTACGTAGACGGGCGGTTCGGCCCCGCCCCGCAACGACACGTCGTCCAGACAGAACCGGGTCGCCCGCTCACCACCGCCGATCTGCAGCTGCACCGACGCGGCGGGCAGGTCCACCGAGGCGGTGAACGTACGGGTCACCTGTGTGACCTCCGTACTCACCGGGTCCGCGGTGGCGAGCACCGTGGTGTAGGGCTCCGCCGCCTCCTGGACCCGCGTCTGGACGGTCAGGGGGGCAGTCGAACTGGCCGTGTAGGACAGCTCGTAGCTCTCGCCCGCGACGATCGGGACATCGTTCTGGCCGACGATGACGTCCCAGGCGTTGGCCGTACCGGCGGGCACCTCCGCGCAGAGTCGGCCGTCCGACACGGCCGCCGGCGCGTTCGCCGTCCACCACCAGGGGGCGGTACCGGCGGCGAAGTCGCCGTTGGTGATCTGTTCGGGACCGGGTTCGGCTGCCAGGGCACCGGCCGCGCCGGGCACCGCCGGCGCCACCGCGAACAGTAAGGCGGCAGCTGACATCCCGAACAGGCGTCTCCCGCGCCGGGGACGGATGCGCACGGGCCGTGCGGAGAGTGGTGAGGCATTCACCGGGAAGGCCTTTCGTCGACAGGGGCGGTGGACGTGGGGGAGCGGGCCACCAGATATGGGAGCGCTCCCATCCGCATTGTGGGGGTGGGCTCCTCATTCCGCCAGGGTCATGACAGCCTTGACTCGTGCAACTTCAGCCAGTTGCGTTCGCCTGGCGAACTGGGTGAGTGGTGCGAGCGGTGGTGACGGCCCGGCGACCGGCCGAGACACCGTGCCGGACCGGCGAGGAGTGCTCGCCGGTCCAGCCTTCTCGTCGGGCGACGGGCACAGCGAGGGGTATAGAAAGCGGTCCGGGAGACCTTCATCAGCTGACACACTTCTGACGCCATGGCCTGGTTGCTTCTCCGCCTCGATGAACGGGTGCTCCGTCACCGGGGTCTCCTCCACGATGAAGGCTGTGGCCCGCTTGAGGACGTCGACATGCTCAAGCAGCACCCCAGTGCGGCCAGTTCCTCGCGCTCATGCTGGTCCGCCCTTTACGCTCACCCGCGTCGGCCTCAGCCTGCTTCACCCGGTCCCACACCGCGGTCTCCGTCAGTTCGAAGTCTTCGGCAACCCGTCCGACCGAGCGGTCGCCTCATCTGCGCAACCCGACGATCTCCGCCTTGAACTCCGGCGTGAACGAACGACGAGGGTGGCGAGGCATCTTCTTCCTCATGCTCTCCACATCCGCCCTGAGCTGGACCCGGATCCCGAATGTCCGTCAAAGCGGATCAAGCCCAGCTCGCCGTCTCACCGCTGACCATGCACGCGCTCGTTGGTCACGTCTGCCCGCTGCCCGACAGTGCGCCGGGAGGTCGCCTCTGCCTATCGAGCGGGTGCGCACGGCATTGTCGCCATAAGCTCTTCCCACCGGGCTACGTACGGACCATAGTCGGATCATGAACCATTCACCGGATGCGCCGCCCGTCTCGTCCGTGGGAACGGCACCACCACCTACACGCCTGTTCGGACCGCACGAGGTCGCCGCCGCCTTGCTGACCGCGACGGTCGCAATTCTCATCACTCTTGTCGCCTTCGGCAACATCACGGACTTCGGCACGAACCGGGACTTCGTGCGTCACGTGCTCGCGATGGACACCACCTTCCAGGACGAGGACCTCATGTGGCGAGCGGTCACCTCGCGCACCCTGCAGGACGCGGCATACGTCGCGATCATCGCCTGGGAGGCCGTGGCCGCCCTCGTCCTGCTCGCCGGCACCTGGCTCTGGGCCCGCCGGAGCCCGCGGGCACGGCAAGTCTCCACCGCCGGCCTGATGATGGTGTTGCTCCTGTTCGGTATGGGGTTCCTCGCGATCGGCGGCGAGTGGTTTGCGATGTGGCAGTCGGACGACTGGAACGGTCTGGACGCGGCCACGCGCAATGTGGTCCTCAGCGGATTCGCTCTGCTGGTGGTGCTGGGGGCCGGCCAGCGGGACCGTGGCGCCCCCGCTCCGTGACCTCCACGACCGCCACAGTGGAGCCGTCCGTGGGAGGGGCCAGGTGTCTCGGGTGTACTTGGCACTTGGTGTGTGCGACGGCACCGTGGACGTAAAGAGCCGGCCCGCGGCTGAGGCTATTGCGGTCGGGCCCATCGCTTGATGATGTGCGGGGCGGAAAACGGAGCGGGCCAGGTCTGCAGTCGGACTTCCTCCGTCGCCTCGGGCTCCTCGTCCGACTCGAGCCGGCGGACGGCAGCGGCGAGGTTCCGTCGAGAGGCTCGGGCCCGGGTCCAGCCTGCGGGCACATCGAATCGTGGCGCGTGGTCGAGGTAGTCGGTGCAGCCCATCAGGATGAACCGTCCCGAGGGCGTGTGGAGGCTCGCCTCGACGACGTGGTCGAAGTCGTCGCTGTCGTCGTCCGGCTGATCTGTGAGGACATGCACACTGACCGCCACGGTGTCGTTGACGGCCGTGCCGATGGCCAGGGCATCTTCGGTGATGCCGAGCCCGTCCAGAACGGTCTGTTCGGTCCACACGTCGCTGAAATCGCCTTCGGAGCCCTCGTCCATGAGGTGCATCTGGAAGTAGTCCGCGAAGAGCTCAAGATTGGTCGCCACGGAAGCATTGTCTCTCCTGGCCGTCCAGCGGACCGCCGGTCAGCTCGCGATACGTGTGGCCGGCTGCGGCCCGGTCGCAGGGCTGTCGTGCTCGGTGTCACGGGCCGTGGGGCTGTGTCATCCGACCAGCCCGTGCGGCACCGGGTGCTGGGCGGTCGGTTCCGGGAATCGGCACCAGGCCGGCCGAGCATGCATCCAGAGCCACCCGCCCTGTTCCCCGGTGACTGCAACACGGCGCTGAAGCGCGGGAGTGACACGGAGGTCGGGTTACTCCTCCGCACTGCTGGAACGCCCGCAAAGGAGGGCGTTCCACTCCGTGCTGCAAAGGGCGCGCTTCTGTTCGGCCGACGATGGACCGGCCCCGAACCAAGAGGTCCGGGGCCCGGTCGGTGCGGAAGCGGTCAGTAGTCGTCGCGTTCGGAGGACGGCCCGTACTGCTCGGTGAGATCGCAGATGCGCGCCTCGCAGGTGACATGGCCAATTCCAATTGCTTGTCCGCCCCCGCCCCTCGGCGTAACTTCCCGGTCACAGCACTACGGCTTCGAGGACGCGTGGCGATCAGCTGCCGGCCGACCGGTCGCGCGCCGCCACCGCGTCGGTCCCCTCTTGCACGAGGCCCATGACCGCCGGAACCTCCTTCGCGGCTCCGGTCTGTTCCGCGACTCCATGGGCGGCTGTGCCGGTCCGCTCTCCGGCGGTGCCGACGGTGAGAACGGTGTTGGTCAGTGCCGGAGCGAAATCGTCGGCGTGGGCAGTGGGGGCCGCGGCCAGCAGAAAGCATCCGGCCGCGGCGACGGAGAAGGTTCGGTATCCATTCATGGCCGGTACAACGCGTCGGCCTCCCGCAGGGCACGCCTGTTCCCGGGCGAACCGGCGGACCCTCACCGATCGACGCCCTGAAGCCTCCGCGAGTACGGCTATCGCCGCGAGGTACGCGGCTTCGACCAGGCCATGGCCGCCTCGCGCCTCCGGTCCACAACAACGGCGGATTCCGCGCCCACTGCGCTTCGGTCAACGGCACACCCAACCTGGCGATCGGATAATTCGAACGAGCCTAACCGTGGTGGTTCTGAGGCCCGGCGGAGAGCGCGGCCCTGCGGGCGGCTGAGTCGAGCCAGGGCCGGATGGAGCCGTCGTTGGTGAGGTCGGCGCGATAGGCCACCGCCACCCTCAGGTAGCGGTTTTCTCTCCAGCTGTATCGCCGTCGGTGGCTGCGGTGGACCTTTTCGGGACAGGGGGCGAGGCCACCCCCGTCGCCGGCGCTCCAGATGGTGAGGCGCCAGGCCCCGCCCCCGTCGCCCAGGTACCCGTGCGCGTCCCGGGCCATCGCCCAGTCGGGGAACGCGAAGACCTGGACGCAGACGTAGACAGGGTTCTCGGGCGTGGCATGGGGACCGGGCTGCTCCACGTAGACGCCGACGACCATTCCGGTACAGTCGCGGCGCGCGAGTTCCCTGGCCAGGTCGCTGGGGCCCGCTTCACGGGAGAGGCGGGTGCCCTCAGCGATCCGGGCGAACTCGATGTCCATGTCGTTGGTGAACCGCCGCGGCAGCAGGGCGTCCGCAATGAACGGCGTCTCGTCGGTGGAGGCGCGGTTCCAGGAGTCGGGAGAGGGTCGCCGGGGCGCGCGCTGCGTGTCGTCCATCAGGCGGGTACGCGGAGGCGGGGGCATCACCGCGGTGGGAGCTTCCGCTGCCTCCCACGACACCAGGAGTGCCTGAAGCCGCTGCTGAACCTGCTGTGCCGACTGCGGGCGCCGGTCGGGCTCGCGCTCCAGTAGTTCGGCGACGAGCGCGGTCACCTCCGGCGGCAGGCCGGGGCGGAACGCGTCGAGGGGCGGTGCCTCCTCGTCGAGTTTGCGCCGCACGACCGCGATGCTGTTGTGCCCTGTGAAGGGCGGCCGGCCGGCGAGCATCGCGAAGAGCATCCCACCGAGTGCGTACAGGTCGGAACGTTCGTCGCCGCGTTCCGTGAGGAACTGCTCCGGTGCGCCGAACTCCGGCGTTCCGGCCGGGGCCAGTTGGGAGGAGCGCGCCACGGTGAACGCGGCCTGGACGAACCCGGCGATGCCGAAGTCGATGACCTTCACCAGCCCGTCGCCGGTGACGATGACGTTGTGAGGCTTGATGTCGTAATGGATGACCTGGGCCCGGTGGGCGGCCTCCAGCGCGGCGCAGACGCTGCTGGCGATGGCCACGGCACGCATCAGGGGGAAATGGCTCTCAGCCTGGAGATGCGCCGTGAGTGTCTGGCCCTCGACCTTCTCCATGACCAGGAACAACACGTCCTCGTGGATACCCCGGTCGTACAGGGCGGCGACGTTGGGGTGGACGATCTGGGCAGCGGCGATGGCCTCGCGCTCGAACCGCCGGGGCAGGTCAGCCTGGGCAATGCCGTCGAGATCCAGCAGCTTGAGCGCGACCTCACGGTGGAGCACGCGATCCCGCGCGGCCCACACATCGCCCATGCCGCCCCGGCCCAGACGGCCGATCAGCTCGTAACGGTCCGCCATCAGCTTTCCCCGCTCCACGGGGGCAGCATACGAGACGCCTCTACACCTGCGAAGACGGCGGGTGCGGCGGCCCCCGCACCGTCTCTCCAGTCTCCTCGGCGCACACACGGGTTAGGGCCTGCCGCGAAAGTCCTGGTCACGCGGGGGTCTGGCATCAATGGCGGCGTCGTTGTCAGTGGTGCTGTGCATGACCGACGCGTCAGCTTTTCGCCGAGGTGGGGAAGTGCCATGCCGATCACAAGCCAGCAGGTAACGGGCCACGCGTTCCTACGGCAGATGTACGAGGACTCGTACTTCCCTGATCACGTGGTCGATCAGGGAGAGGCGATCCTGCTGCGGCTGTGCGAACGCGTTGAGGCTGATCGGCCATCGGGTCTGGAGAGCCTGTATGCGCTCACTCAGGCTGCGACGGATGAGTGCAACCTGCTGGACAGGGAGTTCGTTGCAGCCGGGAGCGAAATCGAGACGGTTGCGGGGGAGTGGATCTGCGACGAGTTCTACTTCGTGGCGTCGGCATACGGATTCGCGGACGCGGACGTGGACGAGTTGACCTCCGGCCGGGACTGGTGAACAAAGACGGGAAGGCTGAGCCAGTCGCATCGCCGCGACGCGTTCTCGCAAAGATTTCCGTGTCTGACCGAGAGTCAGTCGTCCCAGGCGCTTCGCGCGCCAGGTGCTTCTGACCGGGCTTCGCACGCTCCCCCGTACGGCGTAGCGCGCTCTGCCGTGACGGCCGATACAGGGGATATGTTCCGCTCAACCGATCCACCGGGCGGCTGACCCGCCCCGTCTCGAAGGGCTCTCCGTTGCCTCAGCGCATGAGACTTTCTCTGCTCGCTTCCGCCGTACTCGCCGCGGTCCTGATTCCGATCGGCTCTGCCGGTGTCGCTCTGGCCGCTCCTGCCGCCGTGGCAGCGAGCTGCCGGGAATCCGTCGACGGGACTTACTGCGGCTACGACCGCAGCGACGCCTACACGGACCGCGGTGACTCGGGTGCAAAGGTGAAGGAGCTTCAGGCACTGCTGATCCACCATGGCTACTCGGTAGGTTCCGGCAGAGTAGACGGCTACTTCGGTGCCGGCACGGAGTCTGCCGTGAAGCGCTTCCAGACGGCGAATGAGATCACTCCCGACGGCATTGTCGGCGCGAACACCTGGGCGTGGCTCCGGGCCTAGGGACTGTCTCCTTGAGACGCTATGGGCACCATTGCTGCTCGTAGCCGGGGTGTTCGGCGTATGACTGGCCAAGGACTCGCAGCGCGTATGCCAGGCCGGTCGAGCGGGAGTCCGAGGCGTCCATGGCTGCGCAGTCGTTTGCCAGTTGCTCAATCAGATCGAGCATGCGGAGGTGGCTGTCGAGAAGAGCCTCGCCGCCCAGCGTGCTGGCCACGTAGGCGTAGGCATGGTTATCGCCATGATGCGTGCGACGAGGAACTTCGCAAGATCGTCCATGTGACCAACCCTCTCGGGCAAGGTGCTTCGGCGGTCAAGCGGCTGTCCAGATGAGGATGGCAGCGAGGTGGAGTGCGGCCTGGTAGGCGATGGCGAGCTTGTCCGTTCGCATGGCCAGGCCGCGCCACTGCTTGAGCCGGTTGAAGCATCGCTCGCATGGGCGACTTCCTTGCCGGTCAGCGCGAGAACATAGGACAGCCCGCGTTCCTCCAGGCCGGCCCGGAACGGGGTGCTGACGCCGTAGCCCGCGTCGGCAACCACCACCGGCGCCTTCAGTTCCCAGCCGGTGAGCGTGTCGAGCATGCCGAGAGCCAGGCGCCACTTCTCCTGATGGGCAGCGGCCTCGTCCGGCGCTCCTGCCCTGCGCCAGCGGTCCGGATCATCGGTCCACTCCCGCGGCAGATACAACTGCCCGTCCAGCGGGCAGGACGCGATGTCGGTGGCGGTGTGGACGCTGACCGCGACCTGGCAGTTCGCCCGCTTCCCGAGGGCTCCGCAGTACTGCCGGGCCACCCCGGCCGAGGCGGTGCCGCAGTTGGGGAACGACACGTCGTCGATCACCCACACCTCAGGACGGACTGCCCGGCTCAGCCGTTCGGCGATCCGGCGCCGCACTGGCATCGGATCCCATGGCGACTGGTTCACGAACTGCTGCAGGGCCTGCATGTTCCCGTCCGGCAACCGTTCGGCCATCGGATGGATCGACTTACCCCGTCCGTCCAGCATCAGCCCCCGTTCGCGCGTGGTTGGCCGCCCTAAATCGGTGGACACGTCGCTCGGGAGGGCTCTAGGTTGCACGAGTCCAAGATCGACACGTTTGAGCGGGGTGCATTTGATGACGGTTCCAGCAGTGGTGGCCGACTGCGGACGGCTGCCTTCCAGGAACGCCAGAACCTCATCGAATCTAAGGAATCCCTCCTGTGGATCTTCCACGCAGCTTCACCATTCGCGAAAGCAGCCACCGCATTCACAACCCGTTCTCCGCTGACAAGCTCGCCGCGCTGGGCCGGGCGCTCCATCTGGCACCTGGCACGCGGGTGCTCGACCTCGCCAGCGGATCGGGCGAAATGCTGTGCACCTGGGCACGTGACCACCGCGTCACGGGGACGGGGGTGGACATCAGCACGGTGTTCACCGAGAAGGCCCGGGTCCGCGCCGCCGAACTCGGAGTCGCCGACCAGGTCGACTTCGTCCACGGCAATGCCTCCGGCTACGTCGCGGACGAGCCGGTCGATCTCGCCGCGTGCATCGGCGCCACCTGGATCGGCGACGGCGTGGCCGGCACCGTCGAGCTGCTGGGCCGCAGCCTCCGCCCAGGCGGCCTCATGCTGATCGGCGAGCCGTACTGGCGTCAGGCACCGCCGACCCAGGACGTCGTCGAAGGCTGCCACGCCGGCAGCAGAGCCGACTTCCGGATGCTGCCGGAGCTGATCGAGCACTTCGGCGATCTCGGGTACGACGTCGTGGAGATGGTGCTGGCCGATCAGGACAACTGGGACCGGTACCAGGCGGCGCAGTGGCTCAACCTCCGCCACTGGCTCGAACAGAACCCCGATGACGAGCTGGCCGCCGAGTTGCGGACCGAACTCGCCACCGAGCCCGCCCGCTACGTGCGGTACACCCGTGAGTACCTCGGCTGGGGCGTCTTCGCGCTGATGAGCCGCTGACACTCCGGGCAGTGCGGGTCCGGGCAGCATGCTGCCCGGGCCCGCACGTTTCATGATCCGTACGGATCCGTCAACGAGCCCCGAAGGGCAGGCAGCACGGGCCCCTGCCGAGAGTTCAGCAGGGGCCCACGGTGCGGAGAGCTGCGGAGGGCCGGGACCCGTCCTCGATGAGCGGCATGCCGGCCGACATCAACTACCGTCTGCTCCCGGCCCGGCGGACCGGCCTCATTTCAGATGTCGGGTGAGAAACTGGCCCGCGGCGTCCGCCGCGAACTGCGGGACGCCGGTGTGCCCGCCCGTATTGGCGTGCAGGGACTTCTCCTCGGAGCCGAAGGCGTCGAACAGGTCCAGGGCGGCCTGCCGGTCGTTCCCTTCGTCGTCCCACTGCAGCAGGACGTGCAGCGGAATGGTGACCTGGCGGGCCTCCTCGAAGATGGCACGAGGAATGAAACTCCCGGCGAACAGAACGGCGGCCGAGATGCGCGGCTCGACCAGCGCAAGGCGGACGCCGATGGAGATCACTCCGCCCGAGTACCCGACCGGGCCGCTGATCTCGGGCAGCGGGAGAAGGGCGTCCAGGGCGGCCTGCCATTCCGGGACGGCCTTGTCGACCAGCGGAAGGATGAGGGCGTCGATGATCTCGTCGCTGACCGGCTCGCCGGCCTCCATCGCCCGGCGCAGGTCGGCGCGGGCCTGGTCGGCGGCCGGCAGACGGGGCCGGTCGCCGCTTCCGGGGAGCTCGATGGTGGCCGTGGCGAAGCCCTCCGCCGCGGAGTGCCGGGCCCGGGCCGCCAGCCGGGGGTACATCGTGCGCAGCCCGAGGGGAGGGTGGCCGAGCAGGATCAGCGGCGCCGGGGCGGATGCCGGTGCGGGTGTCCACAGGATGCCGGGGATCTCACCGAGGGTGAATGCACGTTCGAGGACGCCGTCGTCAAGGCGCTGCTCAGAAGTGAAATGCATGGTCGTGCCTTTCGGAGTGCACTGGAACGGCGCTCCCGGACGACCTGCCTATCGCCCGACCGTGACCCCGGAGGGGAGCACCCATGTCGATACTGCGTTCACGGGAACCACCTCCTCGATCCTTCGCACGGTCCCCGGTAATGTAGCGGTGGTCGGCCTCGTCCGCCAACGGGTTTTTACGGAGCAGCGGTCACCGGCAGTCACGCCGTGCCGGCCCCACAACGACGTCCGAGCCATGGGCCGGGCCGAACGCCGCCTTGCGCGAGTCCCTTTTCGCCGTCAGGGCCGGTCGAGGGCGTTCGTCACGAGTTCGCGCGCGTACGTGGCGTCCAGCCGGCCGGGCCGGAAGAGGATGCGGTACATCATCGGCGCCACGACCCGGTCGATCACTCGTTCCGTGTCGGGCACGGCCTCGCCGCGCCGCGCCGCGCGGTTCAGGACGGCGTCGATCTGCTCTGCCGCGTAGGCGGAGCACTGGCCGGCGTTGGTGCCGTCCGGATCGCCGAGGAGCGCGTCCCTGATGTACGCACGCCCGGGCGGAGAGGCCATCTCGTCGAGGAACTGCTCCGCCCATGCGTCGAGGTCGGCCCGCAGGCTGCCGAGATCGACGGGGTCGGTCTCCGGCCGCAGCCGTTCGACCGCGACGTCGGACAGGAGTTCCTGCAGGTCGCCCCAGCGGCGGTAGATCGTGGAAGGGGTCACACCGGCCCGGGCCGCCACCAGCGGAACGGTCAGTGCTTCGCGGCCCGTCTCGCCGACGAGTTCGCGGACCGCGGCGTGCACGGACTCCTGCACACGGGCGCTGCGTCCGCCCGGGCGCGTCATGGGCTTGGGACTCATGCGTTCCACCTTAATGCGAATATGTTGCTTCTAGCAGCACCAGTCCCGTTCTCCGCGCCAGGCGCCCGGGTGCCGCCACCGCCCTGGGAACCGTCCTGGGCACCGCGTCCACCGAAACCGGCGGCCGACGGGTCGGCCGCACGAGTCGTCGGCGGCTTCCGTCGTTCTCAGGCCGCCACCGGGGCGATGCGCCCCACGTCGGCCACCGCGTCCTCGTACACCCGCCCGACGCGCAGCACCGTCGCGTCCCGGAAGGGACGCGCCATCAGCTGCATACCGATCGGCAGTCCGGCGTGGTCGTGCCCGACCGGAAGGGTGAGGGCCGGAACGCCGGTGATGTTGGCCGGGGCGGAGAGGCGGACATAGCTGTCGGACACCGCTTCCACGGACCCGTCGGCCCATTCGACCGTGTCCTGGCCGGACTTCGCGGCCGTCATCGGCACTGTCGGGGCGGCGAGGACGTCGATCCCGTCGAACATCCGGGCCCAGCCGTCGCGCATCATGGTGCGGGCCCGCTGGGCACGAAGGTAGTCGCCGGCCGATGTGAGTTCGCCCGCCTCGAGCAGGATGCGTACGTCCGGGCTGTACAGGTCGGGGACGGCACGCAACGACTGCTCGTGGTAGGCCGTGGCCTCGGGAACCATCAGCCCCCACTGGACGGCCTGGATGTACCGCGCCATCGGGATCTCCACGTCGACGAGCTCCGCGCCGAGCTCCGCCAGCCGCTCGATCGCCCGGCGCACCGCCTCCTCGACCTCGGGCGAGACCCTGTCGAAGTAGTGGTTGCGGGGGACGCCGACCCGGAGCCCCTTCAGATCCCCGCCGCCGGTCAGGTCCACCGTGGGACCGGACACACTCGCCGGGTCACGGGGGTCGTACCCGGCTGTCGCGGCCAGCACCAGGCCCGCGTCCCGAGCGCTGCGGGTGAGGGGGCCGACATGGTCCAGGGACCAGGACAGCGAGGTCACACCGGAACGGGATACGAGGCCGTAGGTCGGCTTGAGGCCCACCACGCCGTTGAGTGCGGCGGGGACCCGGATGGAGCCCCCCGTATCGGTGCCGAGGGCGAACGTCGCCCCGCCCGCGGCGACCGCCACCGCCGAGCCGCCGCTCGACCCTCCGGCGACGCGGCTCCGGTCCCAGGCGTTGCTGGTCTGGGGAGTGGTCAGGCCGTAGGCGAACTCATGGGTGTGCGTCTTGCCCAGGAGAACGGCCCCGGCGGCCTTCAGCCGGGCGGCCACCGCGCTGTCGTGGTCCGCGACGTGCCCGGCCCGGACGTCCGAGCTCGCCGTGGTGGGCAGACCGGCGGTGTCGATCAGGTCCTTGATCCCCATGGGGATCCCGTGCAGCGGGCCGCGCGGGCCGGTGTCGGAGACCTCCCGCTCGGCACGGGCCGCCGCGGCCAGAGCTGCGTCCGCCGCGACGGTGACGTAGGCGCGGAGGTGCCCGTCGACCGCGCCGATGCGGGCCAGTACGGATTCTGTGAGCTCGACCGGGGAGAGTTCCCGTGCGCGTACCGCGCGGGCCGCCTCGGTGAGGGACAGCTCAAAGGGCTGCATCGGCGGTCTCCTGTCCGGCCCTGTACGCGATCGCGGGGGGCGTGTCGGCGAAGTCGAGTTCCCGCAGCGTGGTGATGACGGAGTGTATGTGGTTGGCGGTCGCCGCCACCCCTTCGTGACGGTCGCCCCGGAGGTCGAGGCCCGCCCGCAGCGCGCCTCGAGCTGCTTCCTGGGGAGTGAGTTCGCTGGTCATGAGGGTCCTTCCAGCTCTGTGCGATGAGTCGGGCCGGGAACTGTCCACGACCGGAACACCTAAAAGCGAATCGTTTGCCTTAGGTGAAGGTAGGGCCTACGGTGCCTTAAAGCAAACTAGTTGCTTTTAGTTGACGTAAAGGAAGATCACCATGCCCGCGATCTCTCAGCCCAGTGCCCCCGCCGCCGTACGGGCCCTCTCGTGGTCCGTGGGCGGCCACACCGTGCGACGTATCGACGAAACAGCCCTTCCCGCCGCGACCGGCCCATGGCTGCTGCCCGGGGCGACCACGGATGTCGTCACCCGGACCCCTTGGCTGCGCCCCGACTTCGCCGACGAGGCCGGAGTCCTCCGGCTGGCAAGCCACAGTTTCGCGGTCGAGGCGGACGGGCTGCGGATACTGGTCGACACCGGCATCGGAAACGGAAAGCAGCGCGCCAACCCCGCCTGGCACAACCTGAACAGCGACTACGTCGCGCGTCTGACAGCGGCGGGCATCGCACCGGAGACCGTGGACCTCGTCGTCCTGACCCACATCCACACCGATCACGTGGGCTGGAACACCCGCTTGGAGGGTGAGAGTTGGGTGCCCACCTTCCCCAACGCGCGCTATCTCACCTCGCGGACCGAATGGGACTACTGGGCCGGTGTCGAGATGGAGGCGGCACGGCGACAGATGTTCCAGGACTCGGTGCACCCCGTCCGGGACGCGGGCCTCTTCGACCTCGTCGACGTCGCGGACGACGGTACGGGCATCGCGCCGGGCGTCCGCCTGCTTCCCGCCCCCGGCCACACCCCGGGCCAGGTGACGGTGGAGCTGAGCAGCCAGGGTGAGCGCGCGCTCATCAGCGGCGACAGCATCCACCACCCGGTCCAGATGGGGCATCCGGACCTCTGCAGCTGCGTGGACATCGCACCGGAAATCGCCGCCAGGACCCGGCGCCGGATGCTCGACTCGCTGGCCGGCACCTCCACCCTGCTGCTCGGCAGCCACTTCCCGCCTCCGACCGCCGGTCGCGTGCGGCGCGAAGGCGATGCGTACCGGCTGGCACCGACCGCGCCCGAGGGCGCCACGGTCCGCGGATGAACGGAGGACCGGTGTCGCGTCTGCCGGAAGGCGCGGGCTGCGGGATCCCGACGGCGTCAGTCCTGCGTCCGCGGTCTCGGACCTTCGGCATAGGGGCGCAGCGCGGCGATCACATCGGACGCGTCGATGGACTGCGGCATCGTCAACGGGGGCGGTTTCCCCTCGGGGTACCGGATCGAGGGAGGGCAGCCGCCGCTCCCGTCGACATGGAAGCTCGTGACCAGCTCCGAGGTCTTGGCCTCGTACAACCGGTAGAGGGCGTGGGACTGTTTCAGCGTCACCGAAGCGCCGCCCAGGTAACGGCACTCGTCCAAGGACACGCCGGTGTCCGTCCGGTACTCGCACAACACCAGCTCGGAGACCCGGCGGTCCTGGCGTGGTGCGACCTTCCAGTCGGCGGGCATGCGTGAGTCGACGAGCCCTGCGTCAGTCGTGACCAAGTGAGGGCCAGGGCCCTCGTAGGGCTGTGCTGTGCCGGTGAAGTCGGTGGGATACCTGCCTCGCTCGGAGGCGGACGACGTAGGGCAGGGGTCGTCGGGCAGATCCGGCGGGTCGGTTTCGAAGGCCCTGCCGTCCACCAGCAGAACGACCATGGTTGCTGCCGGAATGATGACCAGAGGAGCAAGGATCGCCGGCCGTATTCTGAACATCCGAGGCCTTTCTGCAGCTCACGCCGCCTGCGCGGAAAGCCGTGCCTCCCTGGGGGCTGCCCGGCCACCACGCCTCGCAATCGCTGCCCAGGTCTCGCGTTCTCCAGTCGTCGTCCCGCTGCCGGCGGGCTACCCGGCCGGCTCACGGGTACGGGCCCCTGTGTCGTACGGCGGTGACCGCCTACGGTGAGGCCGGGAAGGGGGGCGGACGAGTGGCTGTACGGGCGCGCTACGGGGCCGGGGTGGTGGCCTTGGCGGGGGCCGCTGTTCTGATCGGTCTGCTGGGACGGCCCTCTGCCGACGACGGCGATACCGGCGGATCCGCCGCGACCCCGGCCTTCTCGGTCGCACCTGGGTCCTCCGGGCGGCCGGTCACCCCGACGACCCCGGTGCCGGAAAGCACGGCGGAGACCCGTCTCAGCCTCTTCTCGTTCGGTGGCCTGTGCCAGGAGAAGGGGAGCCGGCCGGTGCCCCGAGCGGCCCACGTATCGGCGTCCGGACCCCACGCTGTGGTCGTCCATGTCAACGGGCTGCTGCACCAGTTCGAGGGCAGCGGCGGCTACGACCGCACGGACCCGTTCGCACCGCTGCCCGAACAGGTGCAGCTCGTCGCCTGTGTCCGGTACGAAGGGCTGGGCAAGCTCCTGAAGGTGTGCCGGTACGAGGCGCCCGTCGAAGCGGGCCGGAAGATCTCTCATTACGAGGGGAGGTACGGGATACGGGTCCTGGAGGCTCGTACCGGCCGTCTGCTGGGAACCCACCGTATGGCGGGCCGCACCTCCGCCACCTGCACACCGTTCGTCGAAGGCGGCGCGGACACCGAGGAGTTCCAGCCTCCCGGCGACGCCGCGTTCCGGAGAGTTCTCGGTCCGTACGCACGTGGCGAGAAGCCGTGAACGGGGCGTCGCCGGGCCTGTCGCGAAGACGGCGCGCGGCGAGGACCGGGAGGGGCCGGACGGGCGCCTGAGGACGCCCGTCCGGGCGTGTCAGAGCTGACGGAAGTAGACGGCGAGGGGGAGAGACGTGCAGCCGAGTGCCTCGTAGAGGTATTGCCGAGATACGGGTCAAGGGGCAATGCGACGATCGAGCCGGAGAACCTGGCCCACATCTCGCCGTACCTGAGCGAACACACATCAGCCGGTTCGGCGAGTACAGCACGCGCGAGCTCGGCATCCAGCCCGAGGCGTACCACCCGAAGCTGGACGTGAACTTCACCCCGCTGCGCGAGCAGGACCGCGGCCGGACTCGGCACGGTTGCCTGAGTCGACTGCCGCTAGAGGTCAGCATCATGGAGGCCGAGGACAGCACACGCGCCGAGTTGCAGTCCAGCCAAAGTGAGCCCAAAAGCCGCCACGGGATGATCTTGGTTCGCTGAGCGGAGCACCAGCACCGTCGCCTCGATCCGGCTCTGACTTCAGTTCATGACCCGCCCGACGCTGCTCAGGCCCAGGTGCGGGAGCACAGCACCAGGCGGTAGCCGTCCGGGTCGGCGATCGACACACCGTGCTCGTCCCAGTATGGGTTGTGTGCCGGAACGCGGGTGCCGCCGGCCGCGACCAGGCGGTCGATCAGGGACTCGTCCGCCGGCTTGCCGAGGTAGACGACGAACAGGTCATTCACCGTCGGGGTCGGCTCCAGCGGCCGCTCCGGGGCGTGCGTCAGCTCGAAATGCCAGGCGGCGCCGGGCGGGCCGACCATCAGCAAGTCGTGCTCGCCCGGAACACGCTCGGTCGTGCGCCACAGGACGGCCAGGCCGAGGCCGTCCACGTAGAAACGTTCGGCGGCGGCGAGGCCCCGCGAGGGCCGGGCGACCCGGACTGGGGCGGTGGAGTCGATCACGCCGAGACCTCCAGGGCAGCCCGCCAGACGGGGCTGTCGACGTAGTGATTGTCGAACCGCTCCGCGGAGGCGGCGATCTCCTTCGCGTCGGCCTCGCCACGCATCACCCGGCCGAGCAGGCGCAGGTAGTCGAACCGCCCCATGCCCGGCGTGAACACGAACAGCACGTCCGCTTCACAGCCGGGCGCCGCGGCGAAGGCGTGCGGAGTGTGGGGCGGCACGGCCAGGAAGTCCCCCGCCTCCAGGACGGTGACCTCCTCACCCACCAGTACCTGGAGGGACCCGCTGATCACGAAGAATAGCTCTGTCGCCTTGGTGTGGAAGTGGGCGGGTGCCCCCACGGCCCCCTTGGCGAACGTGGACCGATAGCTGGTGAAGCCGTCAGCAGTGCCGTCCGAGTCGGCGAGCAGCGTCATTACACTGCTGGGATCGGCACAGGTCTCGGCCTCGGCGTGACGGGTCAGTACCGGCCGTCCGCCGGTCACTGCGATCTTCATGTCGTGCCTTCCAGGGGATCGGGGAATTGTGCAGGGAGTCGAGAGGGTAATGAGCTCTCCGGATCAGGGAGGCCCTGGTGCGGTTCTGCAGGGCGGGCGTCAACCGAAGATCACGGTGGGTTCGCCGGTGTACCAAGTGTTGTCGATGCGAAGCCGACGGATGACCCAGCGGTCGCCGTCGCGGACCAGGTCGACGTCGTAGGGGTTCTTCAACAGCGCGTGTGTGACGGAGTCGGCGATGAGCAGGTGCTGGGCTTCCACCAGGGCAGTGAGCCGAGCGGTGTCGCCATCGATCGTGATCCGCGTGTTGGTGACCTGGTGTGTGGTGTCCACCCGACCGGTGAACATGGCCAGAATGGTGGTGACGATGGTGTCGCGCCCGGAAATCAGCGGCGGTCTGGCCCCCCACTTGGAGGCGGCCGGGCGGAAGTCCAGCTCGGCGTCGTCGGCGAAGGCCGAGGCGAACAGCTCCTTGTCCTTGAGGTCCTGGCCCAGGCCGAAGCGGTAGAGCGCGTCGGTGATCTCCGCCCGGTCCCTGAGTTCCGCGACGGCCGCGGCGGTCTCGTGAGCGGGGGTGGTCAAGGCGCGGTCGCGGGTGACGTACATGATGTTCTCCATTGCAGGTGAGTCGGCCTTTCAACGCCTCTGATCCTGCTGCGGTCCGGATAGGGCATCAATGCGCACCTGCGCAACGATCGTGAAGCCTCGATTAACGATGGGAAGGGTACGGGGATGCTGGAGCGGCACGAACTGGAGGCGTTCCTGACGCTCGCCGAGGAACTGCACTTCGGTCGCACCGCCGAGCGGCTGCACGTCTCCACGGCCCGGGTCAGCCAGACCATCGCCAAACTGGAGCGCCGCATCGGCGTCCCGCTGTTCAACCGCACCAGCCGCCGAGTGGAGCTTTCCCTGGTGGGACGACAGCTGTACGAAGAGACACGCCCCGCCTGGTCCCGGATCACCGACGCGTTCGAGCGGGCAGTGGACGCCGGGCGGGGGCTGACCGGGCTGTTGCGGGTCGCCTTCACCGGGCTGGCGGCGGGTCAGCTGCTGGTCGGGGCCACCCAGGCGTTCCGCACCCGGCACCCCGACTGCCAGGTCGAGATCAAAGAGGCACACCTGCCGGAAGTCCTGCCATGGCTGCGCAGCGGCGAGGTGGACATCGCACTGACCTGTCATCCGATGCACAAGGAGGGCATCGTCATGGGGCCGGTCTTGGTACGGGAGGCACGCATGCTAGCCGTGCCCACAGGGCATCCGTTCGCCCGCCGCGCAAGCGTCTCCGTCGAAGATCTGGCTCGCGTGACCGTGCTGCAGATGCCCGAGGCGCTGCCGGAATCCCTGCGCGAGGACCGCGCGCCGCGCCGAACCCCCACGGGGAGACCGATCGCACTCGGTCCGTCGGCCATGACGTTCAACGAGACGCTGACGCTCGTGGGAGCCGGGGAGGGGGTCTTCGCCGTCGGTGCCCACACAAGGCGCTACTTGCCCCGCCCCGATGTCGTCTATGTCCCCTTCGAGGACGCCGCGCCAGTGGACTGGGGCCTGGTATGGCCCGCCGACGGTGCGACAGCCCGCGTTCGCGCCTTCAGCGAGGCAGCGCTCAACCTGGTGCAGGCACCTGCACCAAACCCTTGACCGTCATCGACGGCCCGGATGCCATCCGGGCAGGTCGCGCGAGCACCGGATCGACCACCTGCAGCCCGAACGCTCTCGGCGAAGCCGACCAGGCTTCGTGCTCGCAGAGGCCACAGGCCCCCGCCGGACCATGTCCGGTTTGCCCCTGATCCTCGTTCTCACAACCCCTCACAAAACAGCTTTCGCACAACGACCCTCGCGATAGCTTCTGCAACATGTCAGAGCCCGCCGAACTGGCCGCCGTCGTCGCACAGTTCGACTGCCCCACCTGTGAAGCGCCCGCCGGAAGCACCTGCCGCACCCGCGGCGGCAAGGTCGCCCCGAAGTACCACACCCCGCGCCTCATGCTTGTCCCCCAACTCCGCGCCGACCTGGAAGGCCGCGACCAAGCCCACCAGGGTCGGGTACGTACGTTGCAGTACCGCCCAGCACGAGCTCCAGAGCCAGCTCGACGCGCTTCAAGAAGCGGACTGCGATCCGGTTTTCTCCGAGAAGATCAGCACCCGCGTCAAGGTGAGGCCGGAGTTCGTCGAAGCGATGGACTTGGCCCGCACCATCAAGAAGGCCGTCCCGCACCAGCGGGTGATCTTCACGGTGCACGAGATGAAGCGGCTCGGGAGCGGCGCCACCGAGTTGCTGGCCATCGCCGAGGACCTGCGCCATCACGACATTCAGCTCGAACTCCTCACCGGCCCCCTTCAGGGGGTGTATGATCCCTCCGGCCGCGGCGCCGCCCTCTTCGCTTTCTTCGCCGGGATGGCGAAGTCCGAGCGCGAGTACATCCGGGAGAAATCCCTGGAGGGCCAGGCGTCCGCCCGCGAGCGCAGCCGTCGCGGCGGACGTCCCTAGGTCGTCGGCGACGACATGGCCGACTACGCCCGCGGCCTGCGGGCCGACGGCGTACCCGTACCGCAGATCGCCCAGAAGCTCATCATCACCTCGGGGAAGAACAAGGGCCAGCGCCCCTCGGGCCACCGTCTACCGCATCCTTGCCAAGAACGACGAGGTCGGCAGTACGCCCTGAACCCTGGGTGCCCTTCAGAGCTTCAAGAGGGAGCGGGCCCGCTCGATCAGCTGGCGGCCGCGGTCGGTCTCCTCCTGCTCGGTCCGGATGGTCTCCGCGTCGCCGGACGGGGGCCGCAGGGTGAGCAGACCGCGGCGGCTCGTCTCCTCGATCTCGGCCTTCTCCAGGAAGGCGACGAACGTCTTGGCGCTCTCCAGCCGGTCGACGTCCTGAGCCGCCTGCTTGGCGATCATGTGCAGGTCGACGGTGAGCGTTTACACGCGCCGGCCCCAGGAGGCCTCCTCGCCGGGCGGGCAGGGGCCGGCGGCCTGGGCGGCGGCGATCACGAGGCTGTAGTCCACGCCTCCGTCATCGCGCGCGGCGCTGACATCGTGACCGGGATCGGCGGGACGGCTAGGGCGTGGGGCGGTGCGGTCAGTGATCGGCGGGCTGGTCCGGGGTGACGAGGCGGCGTACGGCGTCAGTGATCGTTGTGCGCTGCTGTGCGGGGGGAACCAGGGAGTTGACGTCCTCGGTGTGGTGCTGCCACATGTTCGCGAGAGTCAGAACAAGCACCAGGATCTCCGCGGCCGGCTTGTCCCGGCGGACGCTGCCGCGTTGCTGGGCGGCCTCGATGGCGGTGATCTTGTCCTGCATCGAGCGGGCCACGATGTCGGGGGCAGGCCGTTCGGTGCTCTGCAGGGCGTACCAGGTGAGGAAACGCATGACCTGGGGGTGCTGCTGCCCGGCGTCGTGCAGGCGGCCGGCGTATGCGGGCAGGTCGTCCGCGTCGATGGGGACCGCGTTCACGGTCTGCTCGGCGATCGCCTCGTAGACGGCCTCGAACAGCCCTTCCTTGCCGACGGCGAAGGAGTACACCAGGCCAGGGCTGATGCCCGCGCGTCTGGCGAGCCGGTCCACGCGGGCTCCGGCCGCACCGAACTCGGCGAACTCGGCCAGGGCGGCTTCCATCAGCTGCTGCCGCTTTCGGTCGGGGTCACGTGTTGCCATGCCCCCAGCCTTCCGTAATGAACATTCATTTGACAAGTTCGGGCGGGCCTCTCCAGAATGAAATGAATGAACATTCATTTAAGGAGTGACGTGGTGGATTCGCACTGGACCCCGGTCGGCGTCCCCGGTCTCGTGGGCCGAACCGCACTGATCACCGGCGCCAACAGTGGCATCGGCTACCGCACCGCCCAGTTGCTGGCGGAGCACGGTGCCCGCGTCCTGCTCGCGGGGCGGCGCCCCGACTCCCTGGCAGAGGCCGTCCGCCGCGTGCGAGCGGATGTGCCCGGTGCCCGCCTGGAGACAGTGGAACTCGACCTCGGCAGCCTCGACGCGATCCGCGAGGCGGCCGCCCCGATCGCCGCAGGCGAGACCCTCGACCTCCTCGTCAACAACGCCGGTGTGATGGACGTCCCGGAACGACGGCTGACCCGCGACGGACTGGAACTCACGGTGGGCACCAACCACCTCGGCCACTTCGCGCTGACCGCGCACCTGATGCCCGCCCTGCGGCGCTCCGCAGCCGCCCGGGTCGTCACGGTCAGCGCCATCGCCGCCGCCTGGCGCTCCGGTGATCTCGCGGATCTGATGAGCGAGCGCGGCTACCGCCCGATGAGCGCGTACGCGAAGTCCAAGCGCGCCAACGTCGTCTTCACCCAGGAACTCGCCCGCCGCCTTGCCGGCAGTGCGCACCGCGCTGTGGCCGTCCATCCAGGCTCCGCCGTCACCAACCTGCAGCGTCACACCTCCACCAGCCGGACGGGGCGCCTGCTCCTGGCCCTCGCCTCCCGCACGCTGATGGGCTCCCCTGACGGCGCGGCCTGGCCGTCCCTTTACGCGGCGACCCACCCCGAGGTCGTCAACGGTGCCTACCTCGGCCCGGCCGGACGCGACCAGACCTCCGGCACGCCCAAGCCGGTCCGGCTGCCCGCCGGGGCCGACGACCCCGAGCTGGGGGACTGGCTGTGGCGCGAGAGCGAGCGGCTGACCGGCGTCACCTTCCCGGCCCCGCAGACCTGACCGTGCGCTCGGCCTGCTCGGGCGGGCAGCCGGGGTTGTCCTCCTTCTCCGGCCGGCAGTCGGTGCGCATCTGCTTGTCCGCCTTCCCGGAACGAGGGACCCGAGACGCGCAGGACCTGGGAGTTCCGTCTGGACCGGCCGTGGAGGCAGATCTTCCGCCGGCCGGCATGCAGACGGCTCGCATCGCCATCGCACGCCTCACCCGCGCCGGTCGGCGAACGGAGGTCAGCTCGCGACGCAGGGCGTGATTCACCCTCCCTTGCCGCTGGGCTTCTGCCCGGTGCCGGATTCCGAAGGACCTCAAGGGGCGCCATGACGCGTGAGTTGGGAGCACCGGCCCGAGGCGGGAGTTCAGTCCGCGAACGAGGCCACGTACGACGCCACGCACGGCTCCGGCGTGGCCAGTGAGGTGACAACGTGGCCATCGACGGTCACCGGCGGGTCGAGCGGCATGTGGAGCAGCCGCTCGGAGCGGGACACGTCGAGCTGCTCGGCCGGCATCAGCGTCCAGCCCTCGGTGTCCCGGCCCACCTCGAACAGCACGTTGAGCATGTCCCCGGCAGGAGGCCGCGGCGGGGCCATGGGCAGAGCGGCGATGATCGCGTCATACATCGGCGGGTCACTGTCCCTGGCGGGAAGCCGCAGACCGTACGGGGCGAAATCGTGCAGGCGGACGACGGGCTTCCGGGCGGCGGGGTGTTCGCGCGCGAACACCGCGTGCAGCGGCTCGGACCAGGCGCGCACCACTGTCACCGCCGCGGAGGTGAGCGCGCCCCGCACCAGCGCCAGGTCCAGCTCTCCGTCGCGGACGGCGTCGAGTCGAGCGGCCAACGGCTAACGAGCTCGTGCACGGTTAGCGGTGCGACGTCGAGCTCTGGGTCGTGGATCATGGTCGTGTGGTGGGGAACGTGACGCGCGCAGCGATCACCAGCGACCGGAGGATCACGGGCCTGTCGGCCGCTGTGATCGCTGAACTCGTTGCCGAAGTTGGTCCGTTGTGGCATCAACGGCACCAGGCCAGACTTGCGTCCCGGCCGCGGAAGCGGGCTGTGGGCGCCGGTGCGAAGCACCGCATGGTTTTTGTCGACCGGCTCCTGGCCACGCTCGTGCACCTTCGCCACGGGGTTACGCATGACGTGCTGGCCTGCTGGTTCGGCGTGGACCGCTCGACTGTCACCCGGGCAATCAGCGAGGTACGGCCCCTGCTCGCCGAGCGTGGGTGCACCATCAGCCCCGACGTGCGGCTGCGAAGCCTGGCCGAGGTCGTCGACCATCTCGGTGCGACCGGGAAGACCGGCATCATCGACGGCACCGAGATCCGGGTCCGCCGCCCGGCCGTCGGCCGCAAGGACCGGGACAAGTTCATCTCCGGCAAGAACAAGCAGAACGCCGTAAAGGCCATGGTCTTCACGGACGGGGACGGACGGCTGCTGTTCTGCAGCCCGACCAGACCCGGAAGCTGCGCGGACATCACCCACGCCCGAGAGTTAGGGCTGGTCAAGCTCCTGGCCGACGGTCCGGCGGTCGAGATCCTCGCCGACGCCGGCTACCAGGGGCTCGGAGCACAGACCGGCGGACGCGTCGTGACACCCCCGCACCGCAAGTGCAAGAAGGATGCCCCTGACTGGTACGAGGAGATGCACGAGCGCCAGCGCAAGGCCCACTCCTCACGCCGCATCCGGGTCGAGCACGGCATCGCCCATCTGAAGAACTGGCGGGCACTGGCCCGCCACCTCGGCCGCCGTGAACACATGGACACCACCGTCCAAGCCGTCGCCGGTCTGCTGTCCCAGCAGCAGACCGCAGACCGGATCCCGGCTTGGCAGACATGAGCACCAAGGCACCCACCGGTGCCTTCGACGTCCCACCGCTAACCGTGCACGAGCTCGTAAGGGCTGTCCCGTTATTTCTCTCTGAGGGACGGGATCGTGGGAGGCGATCAACCCGGCCGCTTATCTAGCTGGCGAGGTTGAGGTTGTGCAGCCGGGCGATACCGAGCATGGCGTGGTGGACACCATCGCCTTTGAGTCGGCAGTCACGGAGGATCTTCCAGTTCTTCATGCGGGCGAAGACGTGCTCGACCCGGGCTCGGACCTGCTTGTGGGATTTGTTGTGGTCCTCCTTCCAGTCGGGCAGCTCCTCGGCTTTGCGGCGCCGGTGAGGCATCACGAGTCCGGTGCCCGGATAGCCGCCGTCGGCGATGGTGATGGTCGTGCCAACGGCAGCCTTGGCTCCTGACTCCTCCCATGCCTTGCAGTCATTGCGGTTGCCGGGTACTGGGCGGCCCACCAAGACGACGTGGCGAGTGTCAGCGTCGATGACGACCTGGTGGTTGGTGGAGTACCGATAGTTCTCGGACCGCTCGGCGATGGTGTGGTCTCGGGTGGGCACGAGCGTCCCGTCCACGATCAGTACAGTGCCCCTGTCGAAAGACCTGCGCGGCCGGAGCGCGATCATCGGCCCGAGATGGTCGATGATCCGGTCTGCGGCGGACTTCGACCCACCGAAGAGCAGTGCGAGTTGCCGCATCGTCAAGTTTGTTCGCCATTAGCCGCGACCAGCAGCGTCCGATCCTCCAGAGGCAGGCTCCACGGTCGCCCTCTACCGACTGCGTTCGCACCCTTGCGCCGCAGAACCGTCACCAGCTTGCGGAAGGAACGCTGGCTCAGCCCGGTGAACGGGACTATCCAGGACGGCTGCGATGCCGTAATCACACCAGTCACAACTGGCTCATCCCACTGCCGCCCCATGCCCTCGATTCTGCGTGAGGGGGTTCGTCCTCTCCGAGATGCGAGGACTTCGGTGCCGAAAGCCTGGCGCACCGATGAGTTCCCTGCACTGCGGGGGTCCTATAGCAGCAACGCACGCCCACAGCATTACGGCCCCTACGTGAACCGGAGAGACAAACATGGCAACAGCGCGAGAGCAGTCGGCCGGAGCCGAGGCCCGAGTCACCTCCGCCGACGGCACCGAGATCGCATTCGAGCAGTCGGGCCACGGGCCGGCCGTCGTCCTGGTTGCCTCGGCACTGGCAGACCGCTCGGACACAGCCAAACTCGCGACTCTCCTCGCCCACCACTTCACTGTGATCAACTACGACCGGCGCGGACGCGGTGCCAGCGGGGACGCCGCTGCTTACGCTCCAGACCGCGAGATTGAAGACATCGCCGCGTTGGTCCAACACGTCGGCGGTTCGGCGTCGCTGTTTGGCTCGTCCTCCGGAGCGGTCCTCGCCCTACGCGCGGCCGCGGCCGGAGTCAACGTCGACCGCCTGGCTCTGTACGAGCCGCCGTTCGTGGTCGCCGAAGGCGACGACGGACCGCCTAAGGATCTCGCGCAGCAGATCACCGCGTTGCTTGCGGCAGGCCAGCACAGCGACGCGGTCAAGTACTTCATGACCAGGGTGCAGGGCATGCCCAGCATCGCCGTGTTCTTCATGAAGCTCATGCCGAAGATGTGGGCAAACCTCACCAAGTTGGCCAGCACTCTCCCCTATGACATCGCGGTCATGGGCGACACCCAGCAAGGCAAGCCGCTCGATGCCGAGGAGTGGAAAGGGGTGGCCCTACCAACCCGCGTGCTGACCGGTGGCAAGAGTCCAGCCGCATTCCAGCGCGCCGCCCTCGCCGCCACCGAGATTCTGCCGCAGGCCGACCATCGCACTCTGCCCGGACTCAACCATGGCGCCGTCGTCATGGCTCCGAAGAAGATCGCCCCGCAGATCATCGAGTTCATCAAGGGATGAGCTTGTCGTTCGAGCGGTTCGGCGGCGCTTGGCACCCCTTCTGGCACTCGAAGCGGAGCACGCCCCATCCCCAACTGACCGCCGAACCCCGAACGACCACGACTTGCGGGACAGCCTTTAGGTCAGCTCGTCGGAGCGGCCGGCTTCGATGCGGGACCACTGGGCGATGGGGCGCCCGTTCGTACGCCACTCCTCGGGGTTCTCGGTGGAGTACCAGGGCTGAGGCCAGCCGCGGGGGGAGTCCTCCCACGCCTCCTGGCGTCCGTAGACGGTCATGTCCAGCAGCCCGTGGGTGGGCGCCATGATCTCGACGCCGCGACCGCCGGTGTAGTACGTCTCGAACACCCGCTCGCCGTCGCGGACGTAGCAGACGAGGTGGTGACGCTGCCAGTCACGGCCCTCCAAGAGCTGCGGCGCCGTCTTCTCGACCGAGTACCACGGCATCTCCAGGCCCAGGAAGTCGCGGTAGCGGACGCTCTCTTGGTAGGGGCCTTTGCAGAGCGTGGCGTATGTGGCGTCGCGGGAGTGGATGTAGGACAGCTCCCGGACCTGGCTGTTGAAGAACGTGCAGCCCTCGCACTGCCCGGCGGCGGGCCGTCCGGGCCACCAGGCGTGGAAGTAGGCGATGAGCTGCTTGCGGCCTTCGAAGACGTCGAGGATCGTCATCGGCCCGTCGGGGCCGATCACCTCGATGCCGGCGTCGACTTCCACCATCGGCAGCCGCCGCCGCGCCGCCGCGATCGCGTCTCCTTCACGGGTGTGCGCCTTCTCCCGTGCTAGCAGAGCTTTCCGCGCCTCCTGGTACGCCTCTCTGTCCACCACAGGTGGGAGGGCCGGGCTCGGTGAATGATCGTTCACGCGTCTCCATCCGCTTCTGGGGAGGCTGCCAAGAGGTCACCCAGGACCACCATGCCCACCAGGCTGCACCGTGCTCCCGGGCGCCACGCAGTAGCCCTTCGGCGGCTCGCTCATTCGGTCCACCAGCCGGGCCCCGACGCATGCACGCGATCCACCGTGGCGGCGGGGCCGCAAGCGTGGACCTGACCAGGGCCGCAGAGCCCGGCGAACGGAAGGCCTTCAGGAGAGGCCGGCGCGTATGTGGTCCGTGAGGTTCTCAAGGATCTCGCGCAGCCAAGGGCTGCGGACGGCAGGCAGCCGGACCGGCGTCTGTCGGAAGATGTCCGCGTCGGCCCGGAACAGATGAAGGGGGCGCGGCGCGGGCGGGTCGTCGCGGAGTACCCCGTCGGGCATCACTCATGCCGTAGGTCTGCTGATTGGAGACGATCCGGTCGCCCTGGCCGAGGGCGAGCAGCGTGGACACCTCGGCGACCGAGGCCCCGTTCATCACAACGATCCGACTGAGGGCCTTGTCGAACGTCTGGTCGCGGCCGCAGTTCTCGACGGTGACGGGGTACGCGCCCTGCGCGGCGGGAGGTGCCTTGTCGGCAGAGCCGGTCGTCCTGCCTTCCGCGCCGGAGTCCGCCTCCGAACAGCCGGCGGCGGCGAGGCACAGGAGGGTGGCGAGGGCGATGGCTGCCGGCCTGGGTGTCGGCATGGGAATTCTCCTCGGTGATCAAGTGACACACCTTGAGGCGCTGTTGCAGAAGTCGGGGGCGGGGCGGAGAAGTTCTTGGCGATCGGACGTGCCATGCGGTGACAGCGATGGCCAGACCCGTCCGGGCACGCAGCGGCACCTAACAATTTTTGTGATTCACATCACATACTGTCGGCGGGAACTCACGTCACCCGCGCTCCGACTCCTGTACGTGCACCTCACCGTCCCCACCGGTCCACGCATGAGGAAGAGTCGATGACCGAGACCACGCCAGCCGCGCCACCACCGCTCCGGCAACGCAAGACCGAGGAGGCCGCCCCGCCCGAGGACTTCGCCACGCCCACGCCGAGAAACGGCGGTGGCACATGGAACGGGCTACGACCCCTCCTGCTGCGCCTGCACTTCTACGCGGGCGTCCTGATCGGCCCGTTCCTGCTCGTCGCCGCCGTGACAGGACTGCTCTACACGGCGACCCCGCAGATCGAGTCCGTCGTCTACCACCACGAACTGAAGGTCACTCCACGCGGCGAGCCGAAGCCGCTCACCGCCCAGGTGGACTCCGCCCGCGCGGCGATACCCGGTGGGCAGCTCGTCTCCGTTACCAAGGGCGCGGGGGATGACGACACGACCCGGGTCACCTTCGACGTCAAGGGACTGCCCGAGGGCTACACGCAGACCGCCTTCGTCGATCCGTACGACGCGAAGGTGCAAGGCACACTGCGCACCTTCGGTGAGTGGCTGCCCGTGCGGTCCTGGTTCGACAGCCTGCACCGCACGCTGCACCTCGGCGAATTCGGCCGCAACTACTCTGAGATCGCCGCGAGCTGGCTGTGGGTCGAGGTGCTGGGCGGGCTCGCCCTCTGGCTCGGGGCACCGCGCGGCCGGGAGCGGCTGCGCAAGTGGTTCGTGCCGCGCCGGGGCCCGAAGGGGCGCAAGCGCACGCTGTCCTGGCACGGGGCCGTGGGGTTGTGGGTGTCGGTCGGTTTCCTCGCGCTCTCGGCGACCGGGCTGACCTGGTCGGCGCACGCGGGCGTGAACATCGGCAAGATCCAGGACTCGCTGGGCGGTGCGTCGCCGTCCGTCTCCTCGGCCCTCGGCCGTGGAGCACAGGGTGGTGGATCGGCAGGGGCGGACTCAGATCAATTCTCTGCCGGCTCCTCCATCACGAAGGTCGATTTCGACGGAGCGGTCCGCATCGCCCGCTCCGAGGGGCTGCGCGGCAAGCTCGTCATCAGCCCGCCGGCAGACAACAAGAGTGCGTACATCGTCAAGGAGAACACGCGGCACTGGCCGGAGCAGCAGGACTCGGTCGCGATCGACCCGGCCACCGGCAAGGTCACGGACAAGGTGGTCTTCGACGACTTTCCCGTCCTCGCCAAGCTCACGCGTTGGGGCATCGACGCCCATATGGGGCTGCTCTTCGGTCTCGCCAACCAGATCGTCCTCGCGGTCATCGCCCTCGCGCTCATCGGAATGCTCTTCTGGGGCTACCGCATGTGGTGGCTGCGCAGGCCCACCCGAGGTGGGGGGACACGGCTCGGACGTCCGCCGGTGCGGGGGGCCTGGCGCCGAGTGCCGGGCAAGGTCATGGCACCGCTCGTCGTCGTGACCGCCGTACTCGCCTACTACCTGCCGCTGTTCGGACTGCCCTTGGCCTGTTTCCTGCTCGCGGACCTGGCAATCGCGCAAGCACGCCGACACCGGCGCTCGCGTACGGAAGCGCGAGCCGAGATGCCGAAGGAGATAGCTCTATGATCGCCGCTACCGGGCTGCGCTGGATTCTGACGCTGCTCTTCTGCGCACTCGCCGTCCACGCTCTGTGGCGCGTCTTCGCGCCCGGCTCCCATTCGTGGACCGCACGGCTCGCGCACGGTCTGCACGGGGTGATGGCCCTGGCCATGTTCGCGATGGCCTGGCCCTGGGGCATGGATCTGCCGGGCACTCCGCAGGTGGTCTTCTTCTCCGCCGCCGCGGTCTGGTTCGTGCTGGCCGCCCTCGCTCTGCCAAGTGGCCCCGAGCCTCGGCTGCGAGCCCTCGCGAGCACGCTGCCGCATGCCGTGATGACCGGCGCGATGGCGTGGATGGTCGTGGCGATGTCGTCGGGTATGTCTGCGGAAGGGGCGGGCGGAAGCCAGGCGCATGACATGCCGGGGATGGACATGTCGGCCCCCGGAGCACTCGCGACGATGACGCTCAGCACCGCCGGCGACCGGTGGGGCGCGGGACTGCTCGCACTCGTTCTGCTGGCCCTCGGGCTGTGGTGGCTCGCAAAGGGCTTCGACGCGGGCCGCCTGACTCCCCGCACTTCGGTCGGCGTGGCCACGGGCAGCGCGGCCAAGGGCGGCGCGCTGCACGCGGCATGGGACGTGGGCTGTCACGCGTTGATGTCGCTGGGCATGGCGGTGATGTTCGTCGTGATGGTGTGAGTCGTCGGGTCCGACGCCGGCCGTAGGTCGTTCGGGTTCGGTGGGCCCTCCTCGCCAGGTGTGCCCCGGAAGCGTGTTGCTTCCGGGCCACGTGACATGTGTCCGATATGTGATGCACGCCACCCGGGTCCGGGGGAACTCGTGGCCCGGGGCGGCCGACCTCTGGTGCGTACGACTCGCACTCTCGCCCGGAGCCTGCCTCATGGACCACTCGGTGACGACTCACACCGCACGGCAATCCGCCCCCGCCCCGTACGCGCTGTTCGGAGGTTTCCTGCTCCTGCTCGCCGCGGTTTTCGCCGCCTCGTACGCGGTGGGGCACCTCGCAGGGCCTGTCGCCCCCGACATGCGTGGAGTCACGCATCCGGATGACGAACCGGGCTCGCACGACATGGGCGGCATGAGCGGGATGGGCCACTGATGACTCGGGAAACGGCCCCTCGCACCCTGGCCACGACTGATCTGATCGTCGGCGGTATGACGTGCGCGGCCTGCGTGCGCAGGGTCGAGAAGAAGCTCGGCGCCCTGGAAGGAGTGCGCGCCACGGTCAATCTCGCGACCGGTACCGCCCGTGTCGAACATCCGGCGGACCTCGGAACGGACGTGCTCGTCACCGCCGTCGAACGAGGCGGGTACACCGCCTGCCTCCCCGCGCCGCCGGTGTCTGGCGAGGACCGGGAGGTCACGGCGGCCGAGCTCGGTGTCCCGCATCGGCTGGTGGTGACCGCGCTCCTCGCTCTCCCCGTCCTTGTCCTGTCGATGGCGCCCTCGCTCCAGTTCCGGAACTGGCAGTGGCTGTGTTACGTGCTCGCCGCGCCCGTCGCCTGCTGGAGCGCGTGGCCCTTCCACGAGCGCGCGTGGCGCGGGGTGCGGCACGGCGCGGCGACGATGGACACGCTCGTCTCGCTCGGCGTCCTCGCCTCCTTCGGCTGGTCCTCGTACGCGCTTTTTCTCGGTGGCGCCGGCGACCCCGGCATGCGGATGCCCTTCACACTGCTGCCCGCGGCGTCGGACGGGACGGCACACGTCTATCTCGAAGCGGCGGTCGGTGTCCCGCTCTTCGTCCTTCTGGGCCGGCATCTCGAGGCCCGCGCCCGGCGCGGCACCTCGGCCGCCGTGCGGGCGCTCGCAGAGCTCGGGGTGAAAGAAGTGACGGTGCGCGACGGAGCAGTGGAGCGAACCATTGCGGCCGCGGACATCGTCGCGGGCCAGGTCTTCCTCGTACGGCCCGGTGAGCGCGTCGCGACGGACGGCGAGGTCGTCGAGGGCACGTCCGCCGTGGATCTGTCGCTGGTCACCGGCGAGACCCGGCCCGTGGAGGTCGCGGCCGGCTCCGCCGTCCCGGGCGGCTCGGTCAACGCGGGCGGGCTCCTGCTCGTACGCGCGACGGCCGTCGGCGCCGACACCCAACTCGCCCGCATCACGGCCCTCGTCACCGAGGCCCAGGCCGGGAAGGCCCGCGCCCAGCGGCTCGCCGATACCGTGGCCGGCGCCTTCGTGCCCGTCGTGCTCGCCCTCGCCGCCACCGTGCTCGGCTTCTGGCTCGGCGCTGGCGCGGATCCCCAGCCCGCTTTCACCGCCTGCGTCGCCGTCCTCGTCGTCGCATGCCCCTGCGCGCTCGGTCTCGCAACCCCCACCGCCCTCATGGCAGCCACCGGCCGAGGCGCCCAGCTGGGCATCCTGATCAGGGGTCCTCAAGCCCTCGAAGCCCTCAGGCACATCGACACCGTCGTACTCGACAAAACCGGCACCCTCACCTCGGGCCACCTCACCGTCGCCACCCTCACCACACGTACGGAAGGCCCCGGCGCGCAGGAGGTACTGCGGCTTGCGGCAACCGTCGAGACCGGCTCCGAGCACCCACTCGGCCTGGCCCTGGTGCGCCACGCCGAGCGATCACTCGGGGACGGCGCCCTACGGCAGGGCGCGCTCAGCGGCTTCGCCGCGACACCGGGCAACGGCGTGCGCGGACACGTGGACGGGCGGCTCGTCGAGGTCGGTGCCCCGGAGGGCGAACTGCCCGAGGAACTGGGCGCGGCCCTTGCCGCCGCCCTGCAAGCCGCCCACACCCCTGTCCTGGTGCGTGTGGACGGGCGGCCCGAGGCTGTCCTCGCGCTCGGCGACGTCGTACGCCCCGGCAGCTACCACGCCGTGGACCGGCTACGCCGCCTCGGCGTGCACCCCGTCCTCGCCACTGGCGACCAGGAGGAGCCCGCGCGAGCCGTCGCCACCGCACTCGGCATCGACGAGACGTACGCCCGCTGCACCCCCGAGGGCAAAGCGGAGCTCGTCCGTAGGCTGCGCGCCGAGGGGAGGAGGGTCGCGGTCGTCGGGGACGGCGTCAACGACGCGGCGGCGCTTGCCGGGGCCGACCTCGGCATCGCCATGGGCACCGGCACGGACGTCGCCATCGGCGCCGCCGACGTCACCCTCGTCCGCGACGACATCGAAGCCCTTGCCGACGCCGTACGCCTGGCCCGTCGCACTCTCGCCACCATCCGCGGCAACCTGCTGTGGGCCTTCGGCTACAACGCCGTCACCCTGCCGCTCGCCATGGTGGGCCTGCTCAACCCGATGCTCGCCGCCGCCGCGATGTCCCTCAGCTCGGTCTTCGTCGTCCTGGGCAGCCTCCGCCTGCGCAGCTGGCAACCGGCTCCGGCAGCAGCCACCGCGCGCCGTCGGCGCCCCTCCCCGAGGGCGGCCTTCTGATGCCCGTTCTCTCCGCACGCCTGCGCACATCGCTCACCGCCGTCGGCGTTCCTGTCCTGGCCTGCGGCACGGCCCTCGCCGGTCTGGGCGCCTGGACCGCGAACGGACATGCCGGCAGCCCACCTCACGTGGCCGTCACGAAGGCATACGTCTACCAGCCCACCGGTCCGACGCCGGAGACGGCCGCCTTCTTCACCCTCACGAATGACGGGGGCTCCGCGGACCGGCTCGTGCACATCGCCTCGACCGATACGGTCACACCGCCCCGGCTGAGCGAACACCGCATGATGGCTTCCGGCGGCGCCTATCGGCAGCCCGTGGACTCCGTCACGGTCCCGGCGGGGGACGGCCTCACCATGACGCCGCACGGAATCGACGTGACCGTACGGCCGAAGGGGACGTTGCGACTTGGGGAACAGGTTTCCTTCACGCTCCGCTTCGCGCACGGAAAACCACTGAGGATCCGGGCGGTGGTCGTGCAGCCCGGCGCCCGGACCGACCGCCTGCTCCGCCCGTAGCGCCATGCACAGCACCACCACCTCCGCCGACCGCATATGCCGGAACTCCGCTGCCGCGTCCACTTGTCCGACATGGGCGGCAAGCCGGAAACCCTGCCATGTTGCTCGGCGTCCCGCGATGGGAGGATGAGGCGCCATGGAAGCGGGACCGGTCGGACGCGCGGTGAGGGCGGCGATGTTCGCCGTCGTCTCGGTCACGCTCGCCGCGACCGGACACGTCCTTATGTCCGAAACCCCGCTTCCCTTCTGGGTACCCGCCACCGGCTTTCTCGCACTCGCCGTCCCCTGCTGGTGGTTCGCAGCCCGCGAACGCGGTCCCTGGCTCATCACGGGCGTCGCCGTCGCCACCCAGGGTGTGCTGCACAGCGCCTTCTCGGCCGCACAGTCCATCCTCGGGACCGCCGGGGATACAGCCACGCCCTCCGTCGGCGGCGCCGCCGCGCCGCCGACGGACGCCATGGCGGGCATGCATCGCATGGCGCACATGGGCCACTCGGCCACGAGCGACGCGATGACCGGCACGGAACACATGGCCGGCATGGATCACTCCGCCACCATGGACCACATGGGCTCGATGGCCCACGCCGGCCACGGCATGGCCGGAATGTCTTCGACGGGGATGCTCGCCGCGCACATCCTTGCCGCACTCGTCTGCGGCGTGTGGCTGGCCCACGGCGAACGCGCCGCCTTCCAAACCCTGCGGGCGGTCGCAGGGTGGCTGCTGGCCCCTCTCCATCCCCTTCTCACAGCGCCGTTGCCGGCCCGGCGCCGCCGCCTGCGCCCCCACCGTGGCCTGAGCGACCGGCTGTCGCCGGGCCTGCGGTGTGCCCGCGCACTGGACCGGCGCGGGCCGCCCGGGGTGTTCGTCGTGTTCTGAGGACGCGACAGGCATTCCGGAGGACGTAGACCCCTGGCACACGACCGGTCGCCGACCGGCCCGCCGTCGTACCCGCACGCAGCGGGAGTCCTCCGGCACACCCGGCTCCGAACGAGCCCGGGTGCCCCATTCACCGGAACCCGGGCCCCTCCCGTACACCGCCACGCCAGCCGTAGCCGCGGCGTGCACGGACGCCCGGGTACCGGACCGATCCGTGAAGGACCCAGGCGATGAAGAACACCACACTGCCCGCACGACGCGGGCCACAACGTGCCTCAGCCCCTCGCGACAGGACGGCCGAGGACACCGCTTCGACCGGCTGGGCACTCGCCGCCCGCGGCGGCGACCGCGAAGCAGCCGACGCCTTCGTCCGTGCCCTGCACCGCGACGTCGTGCGGTACGTGGCCCATCTGTCCGCCGACCCACAAGCTGCCGAGGACCTCGCGCAGGACACGTTCCTGCGCGCGCTGCACACACTGCACCGCTTCGAGGGCCGCTCCTCGGCCCGCACCTGGCTCCTCACCATCGCCCGTCGCGCCGTCGTCGACGACTTCCGCAGGGCCGCCGCGCGCCCCCTGCTCGCCGACACCCACGACTGGCGCACGACCGTCGAGCGCGCCCAGCCGACGGGGCTGCCCGGTTTCGAGGAAGGCGTGGCGCTCCAGGAACTCCTGGCGGCGCTTCCCTACGACCGTCGGCAGGCGTTCGTCCTCACGCAGTTGCTCGGACTCTCCTACGCGGAGGCCGCCCGCGAGGCGGACTGCCCGGTCGGCACGGTCCGTTCCCGAGTGGCCCGTGCGCGTACTGCGATGACCGCGCAACTGGCGCGCGACGAGGCGGAGGCCATCGTGCAGGCCGCCTGACGCAAACCGGGTCCGGGGTCGTTCCTGCACCGGGGCGGCCCCGGACCACCCGCGTGACGAGGTGCGCCCCCTTGGGTAGTCGGCCCCGGGCCGCGGGCGGTTCCCCGGTTACGCGAAGAGATGACACGCTCACCGTGCCGGTCCGACGGCGCGACAGCGCGGGTATGCCCACCCAGTTCATGGCCGCAGCCGAGCGGGCGGCCCCGGCGGAAGGCACCCCGATGACCCATGACTCCCACGTTCCGGACCTCGCTTCCCTTGAACCTGTCACCACGTTGTGCGGAAACTGCGACTGCGGCTGCCCCCAGCTCCTCGTGGACCCCACTGCGAGCGAGGACCGCCGCATCGTCCTTACCGACGACTCCGGTCAGCACGTTCAGATGAGCGCGACCCAGTTCGCCGACCTCGTCGCCGAGGCGAAGGTCGGCAGGCTGGACACGGTGACTCCCGCCTGAAGACCGACGCCGGCCCTGCACCGCAAAGCCGTCTGTGCGTGAGCGATGCGTGAGCGGATGCTCCGGCACGGCCCGTTTTCGCCCGGAGCGCGCGGTACCGGGCAGTCTGCCTGACCAGGCCGTTCCGGACTGCCCAACACCGCCCGGCACCATCCACCCATCCCAATGCAGGACTTGCAATCCGGTGCCGGGATTTCCCTTCCTCTACGAACCGGATGCGCAGGAACGGCAGCCTGACCACCGGCCAGCTCGCGCCTGACCGGCCAGCCACCGCTTCACTTCTCGCCAGGCGGCCTGCTCCTCTGCCTCGGTACCCAGCCACCACATGAAAGGCGAGTCATCAGACACCAGCTCTTCCCGCCACCGGATGAGACCGTCGGCCAGGTGTTGTCGGGCGACATGGCCCATCTCCTCCTCCCAGCGGGCGAGCCACGGGGTGACCGAGGAGCTCGCGGTCACACAGGCCTCGAAGACCGCACACGCTGAGATCGGCGGCGCTTTCGTCCGCAAGGTCTGCGTCCACCACCCGTCCAGGAAATCGGCCACTGCCCCGGCCTGCTCGCGGGGCCACCGCGACCAGGCTGCCGCGGCCAGTCCACGGGCCATGAGGTCGGACTCGCTCTCGCCCTCGGCGAGCACCATGACGAGTTGGGGCAGAATCCTACGGATGATCGCGGGCTGGTCGTCCCAGTGGGAAGGATCCTTCCGAGCGATCCGGCGGACAAGGTCTGTCGGGAGCGGAACGTCAGGCGTCCGCAGCAACTCGACCTCGCGCTCATCGAAGCACCGACCGCAGCCGACCTCATCTGCTTGGGCTGTCATACCACCGAAAGCCTTTACGACCCTCGCCGTCACAGCGACGAGGACGTCACCGTGGGGAGAAGTCACCGTGCCCCTCCTGTCACGAAGGACCGTGGGTCTTCTCCCTCACCCTCCGCGCCGGATACGGCGCCAGAACGCGTGCCCCCCCGTCCCGACCTCGGGCTGGTGGTTGCCCAGCAGCCAGAGCTTGTGGGTCGGGGTGAAGCTGAAGTAGTCCTGCCGCAGGCGGCGGGCCTTGCTCTTGTCCCCGCCGGTGAGGAGCTTGACCCGGGCCTCGTCGAACTTGTCGTTGGGCTTGAGCTCGCTGCAGACGAAGATGCGGCGTCGATGCGCGCGAGGTCAGTGGTCGCGCTGTGGAAGCCGTGACACCAGCGGCCTTGTTCATGGCAGGGACAGCGCGAGGGTTCATGACTGCGGACACGGCTCTGCTCGCAGTTGGCGGCCGGAGTCTTGCGTCCCGGGGCGAGCGGGTGGACCGGCCACTGACGGCCTGCGAGCCACCGGGCGACGTCCACGGGTCCCGGCTGCTGCGCGACTCCGGACGAGGCGGTGTCGGCGGGGCGCTGCACTGTTCGTCGGTCCGTTCCTCTTGTGTGGCCAGGGTTGGGTTCCACAGCCGAGCCCCGAGTGTTTCACCTGGTCAGGAAGACCGCCCGAGGGACTGAGGGACTGAAGGGACTCATTTCTCTAGTTGTCAGCGCACCAGAGATACGTAAGGGTCAGTCTTACGTACGCGCGCCTGCACGCAGCTGGAACAGGGAGTTTCGGTCCCTTCAGTCCCTTCGGTCCCGGGCGAATCGCTCTGACCTGGTGTTTTGCGGGGGACTGAACAGAGGAGGGACCGAAGACGGAGTTTGGTCCCTGTTCTTCCGGGGGTTCCCCCTTGGCCGGCCCCTACCTCGCCCCCACCGGCCCGCTGCTGTCCAGATGCCTCTGCCGCCGCTCCCCGCAGGCATGTCTTGAGCGCAGGCACCTCTCCTCCTGATGCTGACCACCGGACGTCACTGCGCGCGGAGCGCTGTCCAGAGGCAGACGGGCCGGAAAGGGGTGAAGGCCGTGCCCCACGAAGCTTCCGTGGGGCACAGCCTTCACCTGCTGGGGGAGGGGAGTGCGCGTCAGGCGCCTTCTTCCACGAGGGCCTTGGACCGTTCAGAGGTGCTCGGCGTCTGTCCCGTCGATGTGCGTACGACCTTCTCGGCCCTTGCCGGGGTCCTGCGGGGGCGCAGAAGGACGAAGGCGAGGACGGCAGCCAGGAAGGTCAGGGTGGCCGAGACAGTCAGGCACAGGCGCATTCCTTCGAGGAAGGCATCGCTCACGGCGCTCTGGACCTGGCCGGCCTTCGAACCGAGCGATATCGCGCCGATCGCGCCGAGGCCCCCGTCACGGGTCGCCTCGGCAAGCCGGTCTGCGAGGGGGCCGTCGACGCCGGCGTCGGAGAGGCGGCCCGGCAGGGAGGAGACCGCGCGGCTGGTGAGGAGGGCGCCGAGCACGGCGGGGCCGAGCGCCCCGCCGACCTGCCGGAACGCGTTGTTCCCCGCGGCGGCCATTCCGGCGAGCGGGTGAGGTACCGAGGCCACGGCGACGGCGGTCATCGGCGTCGTGACAAGCCCCATGCCGAGCCCCAGCAGGACCAGGCGCCAGGAGAGCGCTACGAAGGATGTGCCCGCGTCGGCGCCGAGCAGTGTGAGCATCGCGGTGGTCACCATGAGCAGTCCTGTGGTGATCATGAGACGCGGAGAAATCTTGTGCATGATGCGTCCGGCGACTCCGCTGACGAGCAGTGCGGCACCGGTGATCAGGAGCATGCGCCAGGCGATGTCCAGTGTGGCGAGGTGCTGGACCATGCCGAAGTAGAGGCTCAGCACGAAGAAGAAGCCGATCATGCCGAGGAACATGACCATGGCCACGAGCGTGGTGGCGGTGAATCCGGGGCTGCGGAAGAGCGACAGGTCGAGCATCGGATGCGAGGAGCGCCGCTCGGCCATGACGAAGGCGATTGCGCTGATGACGGCGACGGCGAGCGCGACGACGACCTGCGCTTCGCCGAAGGAGCCCGCGCCGCCCTGGATGACTCCGTAGACGAGTGCGGTGATGGCGAGCGCGGCCGTGATCTGTCCCGGCCAGTCCAGTCGGCCGGTGCGCGGTGCGCGGGATTCCGGCAGCAGTCGCAGGGAGAAGCCGAAGGCGAAAAGAGCCACGGGTATCGGCACGAGGAAGATCCACCGCCAGCTCGCGTGCCCGAGGATCGTCCCGGCCACCACACCGCCGATGGCGAGTGCCCCGAGCAGGCACATGGCCCAGAAGCCGATGAACTTTCCCCGCTCGCGGTGGTCGGGTACGGCGTGGCTGATGAGTGCGAGTGTCGTCGGCAGCAGCGCGGCCGCGCCGACCCCGGAAAGGGCCTGGCCGGCCCAGAGCTGGCCGATCGAGTGCGCGGTGAGCGAGGTCGCGGCGCCGGCGGCGGAGAGCAGCAGCCCGGCGAGGTAGACCTTCTTGCGGCCGTGCACGTCGCCGACGATTCCGGCGGTGAGGATGAAGGCGGCCATCGGCAGAACGAAGGCGTCCGAGACCCATGACAGTTGCAGGGTGCTCGTGGAGAGAGCCGACTGGATGGCGGTCAGGCTCACCGAGACGCTGGTCACCGGCAGGTAGGCGACGAAGACCCCGAGGCAGGCCATGAGGAGTGTCATCCCGCGACGGGGCTCGGCAGCGGGTGGTGACTGGGACAAGAGGACTCCTTCGGAGCGTCGGAACTCCGGCGCGACGGACGGGTGGGGGGATGTGTGAGCGCCCCGGCGGGTCCGGCAGGACCCGCCGGAGTGGGCGGACGGGCCGCGCTCACTGCTGCCGGACGGCCACGGTGCAGTCCGGAGTCGAGGGCCTTCCAAGGCCGTACGCGCATGGAGCCGCCGAAGCGTCTGGAACACCGAAGTGGGTCCCGCAGGGGTTCAGCGGCTCGGCGTGACCTCGCCCGTACATCCTCCAGAAGTTTCCGCCACACCTGACGGTTTCCCCAAGCCGGTGCGGATCACATAAGGAGAACTGCTGTCATCACGCGCTTCATGTGATGATTCCACCATGCTTGACGCTCTGGACAGCCTTATCCTCCATGCGCTGCACGTGGTGCCACGCGCCCCGTTCCGCGTGATCGGTGAGGCGGTGGGGGCGTCGGAACAGACCGTGGCGCGACGTTACCGGGCGATGCAACGGACAGGCACCATGCGGGTGGTGGGGCTGGTCAACCCGGCGGTGCACGATCTCACGGCGAGCATCGTGCGGATCACGCTCCGCCCGGACAGGATCGACGCGCTCGCCGAGGCAGTGACCCGGCTGCCCGAGATCTCCTTCGCGAACATTTCCTTCGGCGGCTCGGAGATCGTCTGTTCGATGGAAGCGCCCCACGACGGCAGGGTGCCGGACGTGCTGCGCCGGCTTGCCCGCTATCCGGGAGTGGTGGAGCTCAACACCCGTATGGTGCTGCACGCTTACTCCCCGCCCGGCGCCGACTGGGTGCGGCTCGGCCCCTCGCTCCCGGAGGAGGCGGTGGAGCTTCTCCTCGAACGTCACCCCCGTGAAAGGCCGCAGGGCCCACCGGTCGAGTTGCGCGAGGACGACGCCGCGCTGCTGGCCGTCCTCGCCGAGGACGGCCGGGCGAGCCAGGCCGCACTGGCCAAGGGCACCGGCTGGACCACCGGCCGGATCGCACGCCGGATGGAGGCCCTGGAGCGCTCGGGCACGCTCCTCTATGACGTGGACCTGGTTCCCGAGCGGCTGGGTTACCCGTTCGGCGCGGCGCTGTGGCTGCAGACCTCCCCCGAGCGGCTCCACGCGGTGGGCACGGCTGTTGCCACGCTCCCACGCGTCGTCTTCGCCGCGGCCACGACGGGCGAACAGAACCTCATGGCGATCGTGATGTGCACGGACGCCGCCGACTTCTACGACTTCCTCAGCCGTGGCCTCGCCACGGTCCCCGGCATCACCGGCTACACGGTGAGCGTCCGCCTGCGCCCCCTCAAACAGGCTGCGTCGCTCGTCTACCGGGGACGGCTGATCCCCTCGCCTCCGCGACGCTGAGGAGCACCACACTCCACGACGCCTTCGTCTCCCTCGCCTGCGGCCTCACTGCCGGCGACGGCTCACGAAGGCGACTGGGTGATCACCACGAGGCGAGGAACGTGACCGGGGTCGCGCAGGTCGGCCTACTCGGCATCGCACCTGCGGCGGCTCCGGTCCTGTTCTCCCAGTCGCCTGATCCGCCAGGCAGGCAGCGGGTGGCGGGACTCTGTGACGATGAAGTGCGCCATGTCGACCAGCATGCGGCGAACAACCGAGATGTGAACGACCAGATCGTCCCATTGGTTGTAGTGGGCGTGAAGGCGGATCAGATCGTCGGAGACGCGCTCCAGGACGCAGCTTTCCACGCCCAGGAGCAGCTCGTCACCGGCTTCGATCCTGAGCCATTGCAGAAGGACGGAGGAGACTGCCCAGTCGGGGCCACACTGGTCGACGAATTCCTCCGCCGCCCAGCGCAAAGCCTGTGGCGTGTCCTCGGTGGCCCTGATGAGAGTCCTGCCGAAAGCGGGAGCGACCTGATGCACCGTGCTGTCCTCGCTCGTGTCAGCGGCGGGGATCTCCTGCAGGCCGAAGATCCAGGCGCCTTCGGAGGGACTGGCAGCGTTGTTCACATGGCTCATCCGCACGACGATGCCACGCCCGTCGCTACGCCCTTTGCCACGCCCCTTGCCACGCACAGCCCGTGTGGACAGCGAACGATCTTGCGCGGGAGCGAACAGGTGGTCCTTGCGGCTCGCTCCGTCTGTTCGCTCGGAACGGCGCGCCCCGGGAGGCGCACGAGGGCCTACTGCATGTCCGGATCGCACCGTTCCCAACGAGCGATCGGAGTGTCTCTTCGCATACCGAGAGCGATGCCGCACCCACCTGTTGCTTTCACTGCTCACTCAGCTCGTCTTACGCTGCGGTTCCTTCTCCCCGTAGGCGGTACGTGTTCTCCGCGGACAACACGCACCGAGCCACGCCTACTCCGTGCTCGCTCACAGCTTCAGCTGTCGCACCGGTGACTTGCGTGGTGTTGTCCCGGACAACACCCCTTGCCGAGAGGACGGCACCGCTCCGTGCGCACCAAAGCGGTGTGCACGGGTATCGGACCGTTGAGGAACGGCCGGTCGACCACGGGCGCACCGAATGAGCAGCGCTCACACGTATGCGTGGAGCTCCTCGATGAGCTGTCGGTGCGCGGCCGGCCACTCTCGGTCCGACAACAACCGCCGAGGACGGTGGCGCCCGGAACGCTCTGGGTTCCGGGCGACCCTCCGGGTGGTGGCAGCGAAGCTCTGGGGGCCGCCCTGGCCGTCTCAGGCCGGGTTCGGCGGTTTCACCGATTCGTCGGCGCGGCGGTATTCGGCGTTGATGCGCTGGGCTTCCTCGAGTTGGTCCTCGAGGATGACGATGCGGCAGGCGGCCTCGATCGGGGTCCCGCGGTCGACGAGTTCCCGGGCCCGGGCCGCGATGCGCAGCTGGTAGCGGGAGTATCGCCGGTGGCCGCCCGCGGAGCGCAGCGGGGTGATCAGTCGGGCTTCGCCGATGGCGCGGAGGAAGCCTTGGGTGGTGTTGAGCATTTCGGCGGCCCGGCCCATGGTGTAGGCGGGGTAGTCGTCGTCGTCGAGACGGCCGAAGGTGTCGTCTGCGGGCATTGCACCTCTCTGTGGAACGCGCTGGAGGGGCCCTGGTGCCATATGGCACCAGGGCCCCGAAGGAACTGCTACACCATCTGCCGGCCCTGGAACTGCGCCGGCCTTCTGTGTCCGCTGACCCGACCTGAATGCTGACGGGGGCGCGGGGATCGCGGTTGCTTGACCGGAGACCACCTCACTATCGATGTCCTGCGGTACCCGGGCCCAATTGCTTCCGCCCGGGCGATCCTGATGGCGCCTGGTTCCTCCGTTCTTCCTCGATGATCAACTGCATATCTGGTACTGCGAACTGCTCGGTGGCCTGTGACAGCGCCACCTCCGACAGCCGGGTCCTGCGTTTGCTCTGGCTTGGAACCCCACCGCCGGACTTCCCGGTGCGCGCGCCCGCAGCCGACGCCTTCACCGAGGTGCTGCTCACTGACTTCACTGCTGGGCACCACGAACTGCACTTACGGATACCGCGGTACTGCTCATGGCGGCCCCTGATCACTACGGGCCACCCGGTCCGGTCGCCAGTCTCGTCGCCGTCCTGCAAACCCTGGCTTCGAAACTCCGCCACCGCACCGTCCTGCCAACTGCAACTACCGGTACCTCTGCCTGGCAGTTCATCTCTGCCAGGCCCTGCTGATTTCCTCGGCTACGAGAGAAACCATAACCACACCACAACCCAATGTCTACTCCCCTCAACATAGATTTCCGTGCGTTCGACGATGAGACATTCAACGTCGAACAGCGACACCACAAGGTTGAGGGGCCACAAGCCGGGCACAAGCACCGCGCAGACAGAACCAAGCGATGGACGATCCGGAGACCGGGGTGGCCTGATGGACACGATGAGCGTCGACGTCCCACCCGCCCGCTCCATGTCATTCGTAGCCGTCGTACGCAGGAGCGCGAGGGCCTTCCTCGAAGGCCTCGTGATCCCGACCGCGGCCGAGGCCGCCGACACCGTGATCCTGGTCGTCTCGGAGCTCGTCACCAACGCCCTGCGTCACGGCGGCGCCCCCTGCAGCCTGGAGCTGACCGCTCACCCGTACGGGATCGAGGTGACCGTGCGCGACCGCAGTTCGCAGGCACCACGCATGCGCACCCCGGACCTGAACGCCGGCACCGGAGGTTTCGGCTGGCCCATGGTCAACCACCTCGCCCGCGCCACCGCTGTCACGTCGGGCCCGTCCGGCGGCAAGACCGTCACCGCCCTCCTCCCTCGGTAGCGTGACTGACGTCGGGCGCGGAGCAGAGGTCGGTGCGGCGCAGGGTTTCGTCAGTGGTGTGCCGGAGGTCAACTGCTCCGGCGGGCCACGACGGCGTGATCGACGCGGAAGAGGGCGTCGCACTCCGCGCAGTACATCGACTCGGAGACGTACGGGTCCCCGCCCAAGCCTCTGAAGTAGGTCCGCCCAGCGACAGGCCGGTTTCGCGAGCTGTCGAGCGGACGACGGAACGAGTTGATCGATCTGCCGGGGACGACGGGGGAAGCCGTGGCCGACCCTGCGCGGCGCGCATTCCTGGAAGGGCTTCTCCGGGGGCTCCGGGCTCCTTGATGATGTGGTCCGTCCTGCCGTGTACGAGCAGCGCGGTGAGGGCGGCCCGTATGATCGCGAGCGGGACGGGGCTCGTAGCGCAGCGGTTGTCGCGCCTTCACCGCATGTGGGAGGACGCCGGTTCGAATCCGGTCGGCCCCGTCCCACCCTGCGCGTCACGACCGGCGGCGCGCGTCGCTGTCCCCGCTGGGGGCCCTCGCGAAGGGTTGATCAGTCCTGCACCACGTTCGCCGCGCTCACGTTCTCGATCACGTCGGCGAGTTTGGTCTCGGCCCGGGTCAGGTCCTGGATGCGTGCGGCGATGCGGTCGCGTTCGATGATGAGCTGGTCGAGCATGGCGGGGGTCGCGACGCCGGTGCTCACGCACGGCAGGAGTTCGACGACGGTACGGCTGGAGAGGCCGGCCGCGAAGAGGTCCTGGATGAGCTGGACCCGCTCCAGGGCTTCTTCGGGATAGTCACGCTGCCCACCGGGCGTCCGCGACGATTCCAGGAGCCGCTGTTCCTCGTAGTAGCGCAGGGCCCGCACGCTGACCCCCGACCGCCTGGCGAGCTGTCCGATGCGCATGACGCAGGTCACTCCCTTCCCGCTCGTACCTCACGTCGACGTCAGGTTCAGGCTAGCAACACCGGCTCCGGGGCCGGCCCTCGGGACCGACCGACCCGTTGCCGGCGCTGAGATCGATCATGAACTGGCCCCGAGGGTGTTCACGTACGCCCGGCTGCCCTCGCGTCGTGCCGGGTTCGCCGGGCCCGCCCGAGGACACATGGGTGCCGGGCCGTGACGGGCGGCGTGATCCCTCGTGGTGGCGCGGGCCTCACGCTCACCCCGCCCGCTCGGCAACTCACCCATCCGCGTTCACCCTCCTCCGATCTGGCGGCAATTGGGGCTTGCACCTCACGTCAACGTCAGGTTCTACAGTGGCGAGCGCCGGATGAACACGTCATTCCGGCCCGTCGAAGTAAGGAAGATCCTTATGCGTGCAGCCCGATTCCACGAGTACGGCGGAGCGGAGAGCCTGGTGATCGAGCAGGCCCCCGACCCTCAGCCCGGGCCCGGTGAGATCCGTGTCCGCGTCGCGGCGGCCGGCGTCAATCCCATCGACTGGAAGCTGCGTGCCGGCGCCCTGCACCAGCTGTTCCCCGTGGAACTGCCCGCCATTCCCGGGCGCGACGGCGCCGGTGTGGTCGACGAGATCGGGGACGGGGTGCAGGGGGTGAGCATCGGCGACCGTGTCTTCGGACTGGGCGGTGTCACCGGGGCGACCGCAGAGCTGCTCGTCCTCTCGGCCTGGGCGCACACCCCCGCCACCTGGAACGACGAGCAGGCCGCGGGCGCCGGTCTCGCGTCCGTGACCGCGATGGGTGGCCTGAACGCGCTCGGCTCCCTCGCGGGGCGCACCCTTCTCATCGAGGGCGCCGCCGGAGGCGTGGGCAGCGCGGCAGCCGAGATCGCGGTAGCGCGAGGTGCCACCGTGATCGGGACAGCCGGCGAACGCAACCACGAGTTCCTCACCTCTCTCGGCGCCGTTCCCACCACCTACGGCCCCGGCCTCGCACAGCGCCTCACCGCTCTCGCTCCGGACGGTGTCGACATCGCGCTCGACACCGCGGCCTCCGGCTCGCTGGGCGACCTCGTCGCGATCACAGGTGACCCGCAGCGCGTGGCGACGGTCGCCGACCATGCCGGCGGGCAGCGCCTGGGCACGCATGTGGTCAACGCGGAGAACGACTCCGCCCTCCTGTCCGCTGCCGCGGAACTGGGCCGGCAAGGCCGCTACATACCCCGGATCGAACAGGCCTACCCTCTGGAGCGGATCGCCGACGCCCACGCGCACGCGGAGCGCGGACGCACCCGGGGAAAGATCGTGATCCGGCTCTGAACAGCCGGGGCTTCGACCCCCACATGCTGGACCCCAGGAGCCACTCACCTGAGCGTCCCAAGGGCTGCTGACATGGGGTCAGCGCGCCGCGACGGCTTCGATCTCGATGAGCATGTCGGGGTCGGACAGGGCGCTGACTTCCGCCAGAAGACTGGCCGGCCGACACCGAAGCGCCTCGAGCTCGTCCATGAGCACCCCGTACTCAGCCTTGCACGCCGAGATGTCGGTGGTGAACACGCGGATGTGCACCACGTCCGCCATCGTCATGCCACCCTCGGCGACGGTCTCCCCGAGCCGGCGCAGCGCCAGCCTGATCTGACCGGCCATATCACCCTTGTGCGCGATACTTCCGTCGTCGTCGCGAGCTTCGTGCCCGGCGACGTAGAGCCAGCTGCGCGGTTCGTCGATCCGGACAGCGCGGTTGTACATCAGCTTGCCGCCCACCACGCGGGGACCGATCTCTTCCCTGCTCATGTTCCTCCGTTCCACGGCCGGCCAGGACGTTCTCGAGGCCAGGCGTACCACCGGGCACCCTTGCTCGCACCCCCGGAAGGGCGCTTGAGGGGAGGGAGGAAGCCGCTCCTGCCCGGATGGCACCGGGCGGACCGTCTCCCGAGAAGGGCGAAGTACCACAGGTGGCCTGCCGGGCAGGACGAGGGCTCTGCTCGGACGCGTCACGAGATGTTCGGACGGATCGCCTATCGTACGGGCGGACCGCGGAACATGCCTGCCGTCTCGTCCGCCAAGGAGAGAAGAAGTTGAGCAGCACGCCTCAGCGAGCAGTCGGAAGCCGGGACGAACTCCAGCGGCGCCTGGGTGTGCCGGACGCGGTGATGATCGGCCTGGGATCGATGATCGGCGCCGGGATCTTCGCCTCCCTGGCTCCGGCCGCCCGGGCGGCCGGCTCCGGCCTGCTGCTCGGTCTCGCCCTGGCTGCGGTCGTCGCCTACTGCAACGCGACGTCCTCCGCCAGGCTCGCGGCCCTCTACCCGGCCTCCGGCGGCACCTACGTCTACGGACGTGAGCGGCTGGGCGACTTCTGGGGCTACCTGGCCGGCTGGGCGTTCGTCGTGGGCAAGACCGCCTCCTGCGCGGCGATGGCGCTGACCGTCGGCTCCTACGTCTGGCCGGGCCAGGCCCACGCGGTCGCGGTCGCCGCCGTGGCGGCACTCACCGCAGTCAACTACACGGGCGTCCAGAAGTCCGTCCTGCTCACCCGCGTCACCGTGGCGGTCGTCCTCGCCGTGCTCGTCGCCTTCGTGGTCGCCTCCCTCACCTCCGGCGCCGTGGACACGGTCCGCCTGAACATCGGCACGGACGCCACGGCCGGCGGCGTGCTCCAGGCAGCCGGACTGCTGTTCTTCGCGTTCGCCGGTTACGCCCGCATCGCCACGCTCGGCGAAGAAGTCCGCGATCCGGCCCGCACCATCCCCCGCGCCGTCCCGATCGCTCTCGGTATCACCCTTGTCGTCTACGCCCTCGTCGCCGTCTCCGTCCTTCTGATCCTCGGCCCCGGTGAACTCGCCGCCGCCGAAGCACCGCTCTCCGAGGCAGCGCGGGCGGCCGGCGCCGACTGGCTCGTCCCCGTCGTACGCGTCGGCGCCGCCGTCGCCGCCCTCGGCTCCCTGCTCGCCCTCATCCTCGGCGTCTCCCGCACCACCCTGGCCATGGCCCGGGACCACAAGCTTCCCCACGCCCTGGCCGCCGTGCATCCACGCTTCAAGGTCCCCCACCGGGCAGAACTCCTCGTCGGTGCCATCGTCGCCGTAGCCGCCGGGACCACGGACGTCCGCGGAGCGATCGGATTCTCCTCCTTCGGCGTCCTGGCCTACTACGCCATCGCCAACGCCTCCGCATGGACCGTGCGCTCGGCCGAAGGCCGCAGACACCGGATCATCCCCGTGGCCGGCCTCGCCGGCTGCCTCCTCCTGGCGTTCGCCCTTCCGCTGCCGTCCGTGATCACCGGAGCAGCCGTCCTCCTCATCGGCGCAGCCGCGTACGGCATCCGCCACGCGGTCTCCCGGTAGCGCACCGGTCGGCCCCGTACATGGTGCGGTCGGGCGGTGCCGGCCGCCGCTCGATGCCGACCGTCGGATCGGCTTGATCCAGCCCTGGCGCTGCCACCAGCCGATCGCCTTGCGCGCGAGGGGCAGCTCGCGGTTGACGGTGTCGGCATCCATCTCGTCCGCCCGTGCGGCCGCCGGTTCGGCCAGGGTCTCGGGCAGCGTTGGGTCGTCGACCACGGCGACGGCGAAGACGGAAAAGCAGTTGCGCTTGATGGCCTCTGGTCGTCAGGGTGCGGTGGTGACCGGAACAGAGATCGAACTCCCCGTCGCGGATGGGGTTCTCTCGGGTGTGGACTTCGGCGGCCACGGTGTGGGGGTGCTGCTCGTCCACGGCAGCGGACACAACGCCGCCGTCTGGGCGGATGTGGCATCCCGTCTGGTGAGCGGGTGTCATCCGATCGCCATCGACCTGCGTGGCCATGGACAGACCCGGCTCGACTCCACCGGTCCCGAGCAGTACTGGCGAGACATCGGGGACGTCGTCACCGCGCTGGGCTGGGACCGCCCCGTGCTGGTGGGCCATTCCACCGGCGGGTACGCGGTCACGGCTGCCGTTGCCAGCGGCCTCGCGGAATCGGCCGCCCTCTGCGTCGTGGACGGCGTGGTGCTCGATGACCGTGACGTGTCACTCGCCGAGCATGCCGCTGCGCGGACCGCGGAGACGGCGGACCGTTTGCGGACGATGTTCCGCTACGGCTGGGAAGCGGACGACGATCAGATGCACGCCTATGTCGAGCAGTGCGTGCGGGATGCCGGAGGGGACAGGCTCAACGCCGGAGCACGGCACGAACTTGTCGAGGAGGTCACGCGGCGCTCCTTCCTGCGCCGCGGCCACCGGTGGGCACGGCGACCGGCCATCGAGGAGATCGCGACTGTCACCGCCGTGGAGCCGGACGCGGACGTCTTCCCGAGCATCGAGGTGTACGACCGCCTCACCTGTCCGATGACGATCGTGCTGGCCGAGGACGGTTTTTACGCCTCGCGGCGTGACGAAATGCGTACGGTCGTCGATGCCGCCCCTGGCCGCCGGCTGATCGGCATCAGCTCTAACCACAACATCCCGATGACCCGGCCTGCTGACCTCGCCGCGATCGTTCTCGACCTGGTGCGAGGCCGAGCTGCGACATCGGCCGGGAACGTCGGCTGATCCCCGTCCCATCCCCGCAAGGAGTTGCTGTGGCCGTAACCGAAATGTCCGTGGCGGACAAGAGCGCTGGGCCGTACGGCATCGCGGCCGGACCTGACGGCGCGCTGTGGCTCACCTTCGCGCACAGCGGCCGCATCGCGCGCCTCACCCTCGACGGCGAACTCGACGAATTCCCCCTGGCCCCGTCCGACTGCCGCCCTACGGTCATCACTCCCGGGCCCGACGGAGCACTGTGGTTCAGCCGGTACCAGGACCACCGGATCGGCCGCATCACCGCCGGCGGTGAGACGGAGTCCTTCCCCGTGCCGACGCCCGACGCCGGACCCTTCGGGATCACCGCCGGTCCCGACGGTGCGATGTGGTTCACGGAGATGAACACCGACCGGATCGGCCGCATCACCAGCACGGGAGAGATCACCGAGTTCGTCCTTCCCTGTGCGGGCGCCTGTCCCTCGGGGATCACCGCAGGCCCTGACGGGGCCCTGTGGTTCACCCTCAACCAGGCGAACGCGATCGGCCGTAGCACTGTCCACGGGGAGATCGTCATCCATCAGCTCCCCACCCCGAGCGCCGCACCCGTGGGCATCACCAGCGACGGCGCCGCCCTGTGGTTCGTCGAGATCGCGGCGGGCCAGATCGGCAGGATCTCGGTGGACGGCACGGTCGAGGAGTTCCCGCTTCCTGACCGCACGGCCAAGCCCCATGCCATCGTCGCGGCCTCCACCGGGGACTGCTGGTTCACCGAATGGGGAGCCAACAGCCTCGGCCACATCACCGGTAGCGGCAAGATCGTCGAGTACAGCCTGCCGTCCCCCTCGTCCGAGCCGCACGGCATCACCCTGGGGCCCGACGGGGCTCTGTGGGCGGCCCTTGAGACGGGAGGGGTCGCGCGGCTCGAACCTTAGCCGCAGGACGAAGAACCGCCCGCTCCGGAGCACCGTCGCAGACGGCAAGGCCGTACGTTCCACCGAAGAGAAGGCATGAGCCTGTGCGGGCGCACCATGTCGGTCATGACTCCTCGGCCTCCCGCAGAGCGGCAGCCACGCGTGCTGCGGCCCCACGCCGGCGTAGGGCCGCGGGAACGGCCGAGGACCCCGGCACAGGCGCCGGGGTCCTCGGCCGTGTGGTCGCGGGCGGGTGTCAGTGGCTGGTGAGTTCGCCGCTGAGCTTGCCGTGGAGGTCGGCGCTGGGGTCGTTGAGGCCGGTGATCTCGACGCTCTTGCCGCGCTGGGCGTACTTGGTTTCGATCGCGTCGAGTGCCGCGACGGAGGAGGCGTCCCAGATGTGGGCGGCGGACAGGTCGATGACGACCCGGTCGGGGTCGTCGGCGTAGTTGAACTGGCCGACGAGGTCGTTGGAGGAGGCGAAGAACAGCTCACCGGTCACGGAGTACACCACGGTGGTGCCGTCGGGGTCGAGGACAGCGTGCACGCGGGCGAGGTGGGCGACACGCTTGGCGAAGATGACCATGGCGGTGACGGAGCCGACGACGACGCCGATGGCGAGGTTGTCGGTGGCCACCACCACAGCCACGGTGATGACCATGACGGCGATCTCACCGGTGGGCATCCGCTTCAGCGTCTTCGGGGCGATGGAGTGCCAGTCGAACGTCGCGAACGACACCATCACCATCACCGCGACCAGGGCCGCCATCGGAATGTCGGAGACGACCGGGCCGAAGACGATGCACAGCACCATCAGGAAGGATCCGGCCAGGAAGGTCGACAGGCGGGTGCGGGCGCCGGAGACCTTCACGTTGATCATCGTCTGGCCGATCATGGCGCAGCCGCCCATGCCGCCGAAGAAGCCGGTGACGATGTTGGCGATGCCCTGGCCGATGGACTCGCGGGTCTTGGAGGAGTGGGTGTCGGTGATGTCGTCGACCAGCTTCGCGGTCATCAGCGACTCCATCAGGCCGACCAGCGCCATGGCGAAGGCGTACGGGGCGATCGTCGTCAGGGTGTCCATCGTGAACGGCACGTCGGGCAGGCCGGGCACCGGCAGTGACGAGGGCAGCTCGCCCTTGTCGCCCACGGTCGGCACGGCGATGCCGGCCGCGACCGTGATGACGGTCAGGATGACGATGGAGACGAGCGGCGCCGGGACCACCTTGGTGACCTTCGGGAAGAACACCATCAACGCGAGTCCGCCGATGATCAGCGGATAGACGGCCCAGGGCACGTCGTGCATCTCGGGCACCTGGGCCATGAAGATCAGGATCGCCAGCGCGTTGACGAAGCCGACCATCACCGAGCGCGGGACGAACCGCATCAGCTTCGCCACCCCGAGCGCGCCGAGCGCGACCTGGATGACACCGGCGAGGATGACGGCGGCGATCAGGTATCCAAGGCCGTGCTCGCGATTCAGGGGAGCGATGACGAGTGCGACCGCACCGGTGGCCGCCGAGATCATCGCGCGACGTCCGCCGACGACGGAAATGGTGACGGCCATGGTGAAGGACGCGAACAGGCCGATCGCCGGATCGACCCCGGCGATGATCGAGAAGGAGATCGCCTCGGGGATCAGGGCCAGGGCGACGACCAGGCCGGCCAGGATCTCGGTGCGCCAGACCTTCGGGTTGTTCAGCCAGTCGGGCTTGAGGCCGCGCAGCCGCGCGGCGGGAGTGACAGCAACAGAAGACAAGGAGATGCGTACCTGTCGTGCTCGGGCACACCCCACCGGCAGGCCGGGGCGTACGGGAAGGACGCGCAGGGCCGAAGCGGAACCCTGCGGACGACCCGCGGGGCGGGCCGGAAGTCGAAGGGGACGGAGCCTGCCGCGGGTGTGCGGCCGGCGGCTCACATCGGGGTGCGAAGTGTCACGGCGGGCAGGCGGCGGCGATCGGCGTCATGGGCTCGCGCACGCTCTCTCCTGCAAGAATCGGGTCTTCGCCGGGGACGTCCTCGACCCCGGAGCGGCAGCAGCAGGGCAGTCGGACCGCCCTCGCCACCATTAACTCTACCCTAACGTTAGAGTTGATGGTGGGGTGGAACGTACGGATGCGGCCGCCACGACGAGAAGGGCCAGGGCCACAGCGTGGACGACGCGCACATGCAGATCGGCGAAGTCGCCGCACGGACCGAACTGTCCCTGCGCACCATCCGCCACTACGAGGAAGTCGGACTCGTCATCCCCTCCGCCCGCTCCCAGGGCGGATTCCGTCTCTACACCGAGACCGACGTCACCCGGCTCATGGTCATCCGCCGTATGAAGCCCCTCGGCTTCACCCTGGACGAGATGCGCGACCTCCTCGACATCACCGACAGCCTCGACGCCGCCCCGCCGGCCGAAAGCACCGAACGCGAAGCGCTTCTGCAGCGCATGGGGACCTACGAGCAGGCCGCGGCCCGGAAGATCGAGGACCTGCGCACCCAGCTGACCCGCGCGGAGGACTTCGCCGCCACCCTCCGCAGCCGCCTTCGGAAGGCTCCCGGCGAGGACACCGCACCCAGCACTGCCTCGGCTCGCACCTGAACCGGGGCCGGTGCCGGCCGAGCGGGCAGCGCTCGGTGCGGAGCCACCGGGGCCGGCAGTATCGATCTTGACGTGCTCGACGTGTGTGGTGCCGATTGACGATGAGAAGGGGCACCAGTGCCCCAGGGTGGGCGGGGGAGCCTTGTCAGCGGATGACGTCGAAGACGTTCTTCTGCAGCCCGTTGGCGTAGGCCTCGTGCTCGACGAGCTTCAGCTTCTGTGTGTCCTTGTCGGTGGTGCTGAAGAGCCGCTTGCCCGCCCCGAGCAGCAGCGGGAAGACGATCAGGTGGTAACGGTCGATCAGGCCGGCGTCCGAGAGGTCCCGGTTCAGGGAGGCACTGCCGTGGACGATGACGGGGCCGCCCTCGGTCTCCTTCAGCGCGGCGACCTCGTCGAGGGTGCGCAGGATCGTCGTCTCGCCCCAGTTCGTCACCAGGTCGTCCTCGGTGAGGGTGGTGGAGACGACGTACTTCGGCATCACCTTGTAGTCGGTGAAGTCCTCCATGTCGGGCCACACCGGGCTGAACGCCTCGTAGCTGGTCCGGCCCATCAGGAGCGCGGCAGCTTCCCTCTGCTCGCGGCCCTTGATCTCGAAGGCCTCGGGGAGGAACTCGACGTCCTTGAAGGTCCACCCGGAGTTCCTGTAACCGGGCTCGCCTCCTGGGGCCTCCACGACGCCGTCGAGCGAAATGAAGGCGGTGCTGATCAGGATGCGCATCTCGGTTCCTCGATGTCTCGTGTCTGGATCTCAGCGGGTGCGGGCGGTGGGCGTTTCGACCTCCCACGCGGCTGCGGTGCACCGGTCACGATCTATGACTGTGCATCATGGCGGGACTCATCGGTCGTCGCCGACCCTTTCCGGCAGTCTCGGTCATCCGGGTCGCCTCGGCGAGTCACAGGTGCCCCTTTCGCAGGGCCTGGGTGAGCCAGGGGTACATGGGGACCGCATTCGGTACCACCTGCCAGCCGTTGACGATCCACACCAGCCGCCAGTACCGGTCCACCCTGGGATCGTGTGCCTCTTCGAACTGCTGCGCCATCCAGTCCCGGAATTCCGTGTCAGGGGTGCGCGCGAACACCTCGGCGAAGCGGTGCACGAGGTCGTCGATGACGGGTGCGGCTCTGTTGCTGAGCGGGTCGATGCCCGACTCCAGGGCCTCAGCCACCTTCTGACAGGTGAACTCCATCAGCTCCTCGCCGGCGTCGCGCTCGATGTCGAGCGGGCGCCCGGCGGCCTGGCGTACGGCCGTCCGGCGCATCCGGGCACGGAAATCCTCGTCGCCGACCAGCTCGGCGAGTTCCACCCACGCGGCGACCTGCTCGCAGGTCGGGTCATCGGGGAGATCGGGAGTCGCAGTGCGAACCATGGCCACTGCGCCCGGCTCGGCATCCACTGTGCCGAAGGTGTCGTCCACGAAATCGTCGATCAGACGTCGGCGTTCCTCGCCGGACAACTGCGTGAGCCTGTGCATGAGCTTGGTCTCCTCAGGACTGGATCCGCGACTGGCCACGACTCGCAGAACGCTTCGGCGCAGTTGCAGCATTCGGATCTGGACGTCCATGGCGTCGGCGTGTGCCGCGGCGACTTCCGCCACCGAGAGATCGCGGTCCAGTACCCGTTGAATCGTGGGCAGGTCCATGCCCAGTTCGCGCAGTGTGCGGACGAGTTCCAGACGAAGCACTGCGTCGTGGTCGTAGAGCCGATAGCCGGCGGGACTTCGGGTGGTCGGCGCCACCACCCCCGAATCGGAGTAGAACCGAATGGTCCTCACGGACAAGCCGGTCCGCCGGGAAAGCTTCCCGATCGAGTAGAGGGTCGTAGCGTCCATGTCTCCCACTCTGCTGTCTCCAGTCACTGGAGACTCAAGGCCATGCCCCAGCGGGGCTCCTGACCGAGATGTCCTTCGAGTTACTGAAGCCGCACACGGCCGAAGGCGCACGCGTTCGGCCCACTCCAAGCCAGTGATCTCCTCCGGGGCGGCTGAGGACGGCGGGACCGGGCGCGTACCGGCTCCCGGCGCGCTCCCGGCATGTCCACCCCGATCCGGAGCACCGCGTATTCCTTGGCTGGTGAGGAACCATGGTCACTGTGAGTGGCCATGGGTGCATAGCGACTCCAGGTTCCGCCGGCTTCTGTGACGAGGCGGGAGTTCAGGCCACTGGGCGGGCCTGGCCACCGGTTGCTTGTCGCAACGCGGCTTCCAGCCGGTCGCGGGCCTCGGTCTGAGCAGCGATCCGTTCGTTGAGGACCGCCAGCCGTTCCGACGCGACCCGCAGGCCCTTGTCCGAGGGCGGTGCGGCGGCCACATCGCCGTCCAGGCACGGCAGGAACACCCGCACGTCGTCCAGGGTGAGCCCGGCGGCCAGCAGGTAGCGGATATTGCGGATCCGCACCACGGCCCGCTCGTCGTAGATGCGGTAGCCGTTGGGGGCCCGCTGCGAAGAGAGCAGTCCGGTCTGCTCGTAGTGCCGCAGCGCGCGGGCGGTTGTCCCGGTGGCCCTGGCCAGCTCACCTATCCGCACCCATCCCACCTCCCAGGGCACTCTTATCACGCCACGACCGCTCCGCCGTCAACCGGGAGTACCACTCCGGTGACGAACGCCGCGGCCGGTGCGGCGAGCTGGGTGACTGCCCAGGCCACCTCCTCGGGGCGGCCGACCCGGCCAAGCGGGGTGTGCGCCAGTTGCCACTCCCGCACCGCTGCCATCCGCTCCGGCGTCAGGCCCTGGTGCTCGCCGATGGGGGTGTCGATCGCGCCAGGGGCGACCGCCACCACCCGGATCCCACGGCGTGCCAGCTCGACCGCCCAGCTGCGGGTCAGCAGCTCCAGAGCGGTCTTGGTAGCCGCATAGACCGAGCTGCCGGGCCATGCCCGCTGCCCCACCGACGTACTGACATTGACGACCACTCCTCCCGACTTCGTCAGGAGTGGCAACGCGGCCTGGGTCAGCAGGATGGGGGCGACGAGGTTGGTGGCAAGCTGAGTTGTGATCATCTCCGGCGTCAGCGTTCCTAGTGTGCCGCTGCGCACGATGCCTGCGTTGTTGACCAGTACGTCCAGCCGGCCGTGCATCTCCAGCACGGTCCGGAGGATCCGGTCCGGCTCGCCATCGGCGGTGATGTCGGCGGCCAGCGGCGTGATCCGGTCGTGCCCGGCCGCGGTCTCCTCGAGGGGCTCGACCCGCCGCCCGATCGCGACCACGTGGGCGCCCTCGGCGGCGAAGGCGCGGGCAGTGGCCCGGCCGATTCCGGTGCCGGCTCCGGTGACGGCAACAATCCTGCTGCTCTGCGGTGCGGTGCTGTTCATGCCGGTCATCGTGCAACCCTGCCGCCAGCGGCAAGGTCAAGCAGCGCCTGACGGGCGCTAGTCACCGACGGTGGTCGCCGGGGGCATAGTGACGCCGAGTTCCTCCGGCCTCTTCGGCGATCCGGTGGTGTGGTCGTCGTTATGGCCGAGCATCCTGGCGATCACCGGGGCCGGGGCCTGGAGGGCGAGTTGGCGGATCGCCGCTGTGCCGGTGCAGCCGCCTGCGTACCAGGCGTCGACATCGGCCTGGGTGCAGTCGGCGAGGGCGCGTCCGCGCTGGACGAGGTGGTCGAGGGAAGCTGATTGCGATTGCAAGGTGGAGCTTGTTACGGGCCTGCTGAGTCTGGCTGCTGGTGAACGGGCCACGGTCGGCCAGGGTGCCGGTGTTGAGGATGCGCCGGTAGGTCCCGCGGTATTCGCCGTTGCCGTCCGCGATCAACGCGGCGGCTCCCGGGGACTTGGCCGCGGCGGTGGCGCACTCCTCGGCCCTGTTCTCGTACAGCTACGCCGTCGGTCAGACGCCGGCCTCGGCCGTCGGCTCCTTGTCGAATCGATGGACGTGCTCCTGCGCGCCTCGCTGTTCAGCGGCCCGTGGTTCCGTCGAGCAGTTCGCGCAGGATGTCGGCGTGGCCGGCATGGCGTCCCGTTTCCTCGATCATGTGCGTGAGCGCCCACCGCAGGGACGGTCCCTCCGGCCGGGACGCGGGGCGGGCGACGGTGGCGGTCAGGTCGGACGCGGCGCGGACGACCACGTTCGACCGGGCGGCCGCGTCGCGGTAGGCGGCCAGGACGTCGTCGACCGTGTCGCCGGGGGCCGCGGCGAAGGTGGCCTGCCAGTCGGCGACCTGCTCGCCGAGGAACAGGGAACGTTCGACGTGGGCAAGGTGGTTGACCAGGCCCAGCAGGTTGGTGCCCGACGGGACACCGGGCGTACGGACCTGTGGCTCCGGCACGCCCTCGACCTTGGCAGCCATGCAGGCGCGCACGTAGTCGAGGAAGCCGAGCAGTACGTCCTTCTCCGAGGCACCGGTGCTGGGCGGCGGCAGGTCTCGGCGGCGGGTGGACCTCATGAGAGTGCCCTTCTGTGCGAACGGTCGATCAGGCGGGTGGGACGGGGCGTGCTGCTGCTCAGCCGGTCGCCCGGCGGATCAGCAGGACGTGGTCGACGACCTCGGCGGTCCGGCCGTCCGGCCCGGAAGCGATCCGTCGTGGCGAGGCCGCCCTCTCGATCGACCAGCCGTCCGGGTCCAGGGCGAGGTCGGCGGCGATCTCGTGCGGTGTGGGGTGCGAAGCGTCGTGGTCCTGGTTCCACGACCACGGGGCGATCGATCCGTGGTCGACGACCAGCAGCCGTCCGCCAGGTGTCAGCGCCCGCGCCGCGTTCCGCAGCACCTGCGTGCGCGGCAGGTCGAACGGCGACTGCAGATACAGGGCGGTCACCAGGTCGAAGCGGCCTGCGGGGAAGCCGACGGCCAGGTCGTACCGCTCGGCATGGACGAGGTCACCGAGCCCGCGTTCGCGAGCCGCGTCGGCGACCTGTGCCGTGGCCGTGCCGGAGACGTCCACGGCGGTCACCCGCCAGCCCGCACCGGCCAGCCAGAGAGTGTCACCACCGGCCCCGCAGCCCAGGTCGAGTGCGGTCGCCGACGTGAGACCGGAGGCGATCTCCACCAGCAGGGGATTCACCCGGCGCCCTGTGGCCCCGTCGCGGGAGCTGTAGTGCTCTTCCCAGAAGCGGCCCGCGTCGGAGTGCCCCTCGGGAGTGGTCTGTTCGGTCATGGACGGTGCTCCTCATCGGACGTAGTGCGACGAGACTGCCCGTGCACCGGCCGGAATTGCACGAAGACTTGCTGTATCGGCATGATGCCGGCCATGGACGACGACCGGAGCGGCCCGAACGATCCGAACGACCTGGGAGGTGTGCTCGACGCCGTCGGCCCGCGGCTGCGCGCGCTGCGTCGGCAGCGCCGGATCACCCTGGCCGAGCTGGCCGTGACCACGGGGATCTCGGAGAGCACGCTGTCCCGGCTGGAGGGCGGCCAGCGCCGCGCCAACCTGGAACTGCTCCTCCCGCTGGCCCGCGTCTACGACGTCCCGCTGGACGACCTCGTGGGTGCCCCGCCCACCGGCGACCCCCGGGTCCACCTCAAGCCGCTTCACCGGCACGGCATGACGTTCGTTCCGCTGTCCCGCAGGCCGGGTGGGATGCAGGCGTTCAAGATGCTCATCCCCGGCCGGGGCGCCCCGGCCGAACCGACCCCGCAGACGCACGGGGGGTTCGAGTGGCTGTACGTCCTCAACGGGCGGCTGCGGCTGGTCCTCGGCGATCAGGACCTCGTGCTGCCGCCCGGCGAGGCCGCGGAGTTCGACACCGGCCTCCCGCACTTTCTGGGCAGCGCCGACGGACGAGCGGTCGAGCTGCTGATTCTCTTCGGCCGGCAGGGCGAACGCGCGCACATCAGGGCACGCACCAACTGAGCACGAGCCCGGACCGACTCGCCGAGATCGCGGCTGCGGAGGGTCTGTCGCTGCGCGCCTGTCCGGCACGTCTGGCGGAGACGCTGCTGACGCCGACGGAGCGTGCCGAGCGGCGGAGAGGGCTCTGGTGGCGTTGAAGGAGTGGAGCGGCTACTCCCCGACCGCCTCCGAACGGGATGACCTGGATCTTGAGCTGGATCGTCGTCTGGCGCAGGTGACCGCCCGGTGAGCGACGCCGTGCACATCGTCCTGGACGACACGGCGATGGCCGCGGCAGGGCAGGGGAACGTCCTGGCTTCGCGGCTCATCCGCCGCGCCCACGCGGGGCCGGGCTGGTTCCTGTACGTTCCGGCGTGCGCGCTCCTCGAGGCCGATCGTGCGCGGCCCGGGTACGGCGGAGCACCTGGCTTCACTGCCCGGCATCACCGTCCTGGATCTCGACCTCGCGGCAGCGCTGGCGGTGGCGCGGCACGAGACCTGGGCGGCCGCCCACAGCCAGTACGCGGCGCAGCCGACCCCGGACCGCCCGGACGGGGCGGTCATCGCGACGACTGCACCGGGCCGGTGGGCCGGCGAACCGGTCCGGGTCCTGGATCTCACGTCCTGAGCAGGCGCCTGAAGGCGGCCGGCCGGCGGCCTGCCCCGTGCCGGCCGGGGCGCCCGTAGACATCCTCCCGGCCGTCCCCCTTCCCCGGGCGGTCAGCCGCAGGACGCAGGCCCGTACACCCCGCACGGCAGGCGGGGGACTGCCGTCCCCCGCTCCTCCCCGGTGCCGGGGCGTCAGGCGGTCTTCGGGGCGGCCCTCATCCCGATGTACACACAGGCCGTGCCGTCCGCCAGGATCGAGAAGACGACGGGCCTCCAGTCGGCGCTGTAGGCACCGCTGCCGGGGCCGGCGAACACCGTGGGCGACACGGGGACGAGGTCCATCTCCAGGGGCGGCGAGAAGTCCTTCATGCCGTCGACGAACTCGTACACCAGGTGAGCCTTGCCGTCGTTCTCGGTGATGGTGATCAGGACACCCTCACGCTTGTACGTGCCGAGGAGCGGCGCGAGGTCGACCACCGGCGGGGTGCTCGGGAGGGCCAACGGGGCGGGCGCCACACGCGTTCAGTGCACGGCCAACGGCTGCTACGGCGAGCGGGTCGGCAATGCCAGCCTCTTTCCCGTCGGCGCCGCTCTCGAGACATTGTGCGTGCATGCCGACGACCGACGAAGTCCGCGCGCTCGCCGAGCGGCTGACCCCGCCGCTGGAGTCGGCCACCCGCCTGACCCTGCTCCCTGTGCTGTCCGCGGCCGTGGACGAGATCAGCCGTGAGATCGCTCCTGGCTCCGTCGACGTACGACCGCGCGGCCCCGGCCCCGACTTGGTGGTGCTGCCGCAGTGCGAAGAGCGGACCGAACCGTTCGAGACGCCCGCGCCTGCCCCCGTTCCCGCGGAGCCGGGCTGGGTGCGCTGACCCCCGGACCAGGCGTCGCAAGATCCGGAGCATGTGCGGTCGGCGGGGACCGCGGCGGCCGTATACACGGTGACCTGCGCGGCGATGCTCGCCCTGCAGCGGCCGGTGGCGGGTCCCGGTGCACGCGACTGTGGCTCCCCCCGTCCTGCGGCCGCGCGCCAGGGCGGACAACCCCTGGCATACCCCCGGTACTCGGTGCTACTGTATAGTGGTACTCGGTACTACGCAGTACCGCCAGGGGCCGAGGAGGTCTTGCGATGGACGACCTGACGGAGATGCTGAAGGGCACGCTCGAAGGGTGCGTGCTCGAAATCATCGGCGGCGAGGAAACCTACGGGTACGCCATCACCCGGCAGCTGAACGAGCTCGGCTTCGCCGACGTCGTCGAGGGGACGGTGTACACCATCTTGTTGCGGCTGGAGCGGAACAAGCTCGTCCAGGTGACGAAGCGGCCGTCCGGAGTCGGTCCGCCGCGCAAGTTCTACGCGCTCAACGACGCGGGACGCGAGGAACTCGCGAAGTTCTGGACGAAGTGGCAGTACGTCTCATCACGCATCGACAAGCTGAAGGAGGGCGGGAGATGAACTTCTGGGAGACCGTCACAGGTAGCGATCTCACCAGGGACTGGAAGGCGTTCGAGGCCAGGGCCGCGGTCCTGCCGGACGACTACCGGACGGCGTGGGGCCAGATCAAGGCCCACCTCCTTCCCCATGGGGACTTCACCGGCCGCAACCTGATGCCGATCCTCGACGCCGCCCTGGGGTTGCTCGAGGAGACAGCGGCGGAGGGGCAGAGCGTCCACGAGGTGCTCGGCGACGACATCCCCGGCTTCTGCGCGGCGCTGGCCGGTGGAGAAGGGGCTCGAACCTATCGCGACCGGTGGCGCGAGCAGTTGAACAGGAACGTCGCAAGGAAACTGAACCGGCTGGGAGGCTGACGTGGGCATCCAGGACATCATCGAGGGCAAGAAGCAGTGGCGCGCGCACACGGCTCGGGTCAAGGCGCTTCCCCCGGACTACCGGATCGTCTACAACGAGATGCAGAAGTACCTGTTCAAGGTGGGACCGGTCGACCTGCCCGACGGACCTCTGCTCCCCGGGATCGTCGACTTCTTCGAAGAGGGCGCCGCCGCGGGCAAGGGGGTCCTGGAGCTCATCGGTACGGACGTCGCCGCGTTCTGTGACGACCTGATCAAGGACTCACGTACCTATGCGGACGTCTATCAGGAGTCCATCAGCGGCAAACCCGGCACGGCCGGGAAGTAGCACCTGACACCTCGTGCCGTGGGCGTGACCCACCGGCACGAGGCGGTCCGCCCGCCCCGGAACAGCGCGAGCCGGCGCGGGCCGAGCGACCGTCGGAAGCCCCCGCGGACCATGGCCGTCGAGCTTTTCACGGCGGCCGGCGAGGCCCCTGCCGCAGCCCTGGCGAGGGGCCCGGGGGAGGGTCCGCCGGAACCCTCCCCCGGGGCGGTCCCGCCCCCCTGAGTCCAGCCTTCGAAAGGAAGACATCATGCCTCGATATGTCATGCCCACATCCAAAGAGGTCGGCGGTCACTCGACGCCCCTCGCGGTCTCCGCCCTCGGGCTGCGCAAGTCGTACGGTGACAAGACCGTCCTCGACGGTATCGATCTGGTCGTCCCGGCCGGGTCCGTGTTCGCGCTGCTCGGTCCGAACGGCGCGGGCAAGACCACCGCCGTGAAGATCCTCTCCACCCTCGTCTCCGCCGGCCCGGGCACCGGCGCCGTCCACATCGGCGGCCACGACCTGGCCACCGCACCCCAGGCCGTCCGCGCCGCGATCGGCGTCACCGGGCAGTTCTCGGCGGTCGACGGGCTGATCACCGGCGAGGAGAACATGCTCCTCATGGCGGACCTGCACCACCACCGACGCCGGCGCCACCCGACTGCGGCCCACCGACGAGATCACCCCGGAAGCCCGCACCGGTAGCCGCGTCTACGCCAGTCCGGCCGGACATCCCTTCTGCCTGCGTTCGACCTGACCCGGTCTCGGCCGACCAGCAGTCGACTGCCCGGCAGAACCTCGTCCTGGATGGGGCAGGCCGGGATCGAAGACCCGGCCGTCTTCGAGGAAGACCCGGGCACCTCCAGCCGCCTCCACCCGCCGGAGCGCCCGAAGTTCGGCGAGCTGCTCATCTACGCGCGGCCGGGCGACACCGTGCACATCTCCGCGATGTTCCGCCTCGTGCGCGGCACCGGACACATCCTCGACGTACTCGATGTCCTCCACCGCGACCAGGTAGCCCTGCGCAACCACGACGGCGCGTTCTCTGCGATGGACCTCACCGCCCGCCACCGCTGTCGGCCCACGCCTTCGTGACGCGAGGGTGGCCTCCGGCAAGGTTCGAGAGCAGGCGGATTCCGCCGGACAAGGAGGATTATAGGTGGGTGATCGTGAGAGAGCCCCGCCGACGCCGCGACAGAGGCGGTCTCCCCAGGTGAAGTTACGGAACGCGGCCATCTGTTCGATTCTGTTGTGAGGGCGATCCTGGGGCCCGGCCCATTTCGCGGCTGGACATATGAGTCCTGGGGCTGCCGCCCAAGGGCGGTAGAAGGCCAGGCCGCCGAGACCGCAGGGCGTCAGTCCGTGTCGACGACGCGCAGCCAGACTTTGGCCGCCCTGGTGCCAGGGATGGACCAGTCGAAGTTGGTGCGGACACCGGAACCGCACGCCTCGACCATGTCGATCCATCCAGGACCGCCGTCGGATGCGGCGGTCACGGTTGCGCACCGGCCGTCCGTGGCTGTGTCCTGGACCCAGCCGTAGACCTTCACCCCCTTACCGGTACAGGCGATTTTCCAGTGGGCCTTGCCGCCGTGCGGGGCAACGGGGGACGCCTCGGAAGGGCAGGTGGCGGCGCCGGCCGGGTTGGCCGTACCGAGAGCCAGTCCCGCTGCGAGGACGGCCACGGACAGTGCGGAGGCGAAGGACATTCTGAGCGCGGGCAACGGCGCGCCTTTCTCTTCGCCGGGACGGACGAGAGAAGGGATGCGGACGGCGTGGGCGGGTGAAACGTCGTCCCCCGACGGTCCACTCTTTTGCAGGTTCACTCTTCCGAGGCCGGAGCCCCGGGCAAGGTGCCGCAGTGTCACCAGGGGAGTCGGTGGAAGTCACGAGGGGGAAGCGTCGCCTCTGCCGGCCGCGGTGGCGCTCCGGACGCAGTCGCGGAGCAGGGTGCGGCGCTGGTCGTGTACGTCATCGGGCTCTTGGCCGCTGGCCGCGTATACGTTGCTGACCGGTGACCAGGCCATGGACATGGCGATGACCATGGCCATGATGTCGAACGGGTCACCTGCGCGGACCCGCCCGGCGGCCTGGGCTTCCGCGATGGCCGTGAGCTTGCGGTCGTCGTAGTGCTCGTGGGTCTCGACGAGGTGCCCGGCAGGCCGGCGCTCCAGTCGCGTCCAGGTCGCCAGCCGGATGAGGTCGGGACGGCGCAGGTACTCGTCGTAGAGACGGACAGCCCACTCCGCGAGGTCGTCGGCGTCGATGGGCACGACGGTGGTGATGCGCTCCAGCGAGCTGAGGAAGATCGCGTCGAAAAGCCGCTCCTTGTCGCCGAAGTAGGCGTAGAGCTGTGCCTTGTTGGTGCGCGCTGCCGTCACGATGCGTTCGATGCGCGCCCCGGCGATGCCGTGCTGGGCGAACTCTTCGGTGGCGGCGTCCAGGATGCGCTGGTAGGTCGCGGCGCCTCGCGAGGTCTGGGGCTGTTCCGGCATGCCCGCAGCCTACCAAACAGAACAGTTGGTTTGCCTTGGGGGTGCGGTCGCGCCTACGCTGCGACAGACAGAACAGTCTGTTTTAAGGAGGCGTGATGCGAACGACCACCGGATGGCAGGCCGCCGGCCCCACGAAGCTGCGGCGCGCGCCGCTGGAGCGCCGCGACCTGCGCCCGGACGACATCGCGGTGCGGGTCGACCACTGCGGCGTGTGCCACACCGACCTGCACGCCCTGCACGCCTACGACCAGCACACAAAAACGCCCCTGGTGCCCGGTCATGAATTTACCGGCGTGGTGACCGGGACCGGCCCCGAGGTGACCACCTTCTCGGTCGGCGACCGCGTCGCGGTGGGCAACATCGTCGACTCCTGCGGCGTGTGCGCCATGTGCGAAGCCGGACAGGAGAATTTCTGCCACTCCTTCCCGACTCTGACCTACGGCGGCACCGACCGGCAGGACGGGTCGACCACCCTGGGTGGCTACTCCCGCGAGTACGTCGTGCGCGACGCCTTCGCCTATCCGCTCCCCTCCGGCCTCGACCCGGCCGCCGCCGCCCCGCTGATGTGCGCCGGCGTCACCGTCTGGGAGCCCTTGCGGTCCCTGGGCGTGGGCCCCGGCAGCCGCGTCGCCGTGGCCGGCCTCGGCGGCCTGGGCCACCTCGCGGTCAAGATGGCCGTGGCACTCGGCGCCACCACGACCGTCATCAGCCGCACCCAGGACAAGCGCGACGACGCCCGCAAGCTCGGCGCTGACGACCTCATCGTCTCCACCGACGCCCAGCAGATGGCCACGGCACGAGACACCTTCGACGTCGTCATCGACACCATCTCCGCCGCTCACGACCTCGCCCCGTATCTGAAGCTGGTGGCGATGGACGGCACCCTCAGCCTCCTCGGGTACCTGGGTCCCGTCACCGTCGAGGCCATGGACCTGCTCACCGGCCGCAAGAAGCTCAGCTCGGCGGGCAGTGGAGGCCGCCCGGCGACAGCCGAGATGCTTCAGTTCTGCGCCGACAACAGCATCGCCGCCGACATCGAAGTACTCCCGTCATCACAGGTGGACACGGCACTCGACCGCCTCCGGCGAAACGACGTCCGCTACCGCTTCGTGCTGGACATGTCCGACCTGGACTGAGGAGACAGCCGGGCCGTGCCGCGCGCGCCGGAGCCTCCGTACCTGGTTCCGGCCGCAGTCGGTGCGGTTGATTGCGGTCCGGCATGATCGCGCGGTGAGTGATGCAAGGGTGGTGGCCGCGGAGGCCGTTGAGGCACGTGTCCGGACGTTCTTCGGTGGCTGCCTCAGAGCGGAGGGCGCCAGGTGAGTTGATCGTTCGGGCGGGCCAGCCGCCGGCCGGGCGGCCTGGAGGAAATCCGGAGAACTTTCTCTGTGCCGGATGTCGAGGAGGCGTTCCCAGCTCCGACTGACGGGTGGAAGCGCGCCGAGAGGGTGCGCGCGGGACACAAGGGGAACCTGATGTAGTACGTCGCGATGATCTACGGTAACCAGGCCAAGTGGGAGTCCTTCCCGGCCGACGCCTGGCCCGAGGCGATCGCCAGGCAGGACGCGTTCAACAAGAAGTACCGCGACAGCGGTGAACTGCTCGGCGCCTACGGCCTGGCGGACGCGGCCCACGCGCAACTGGTGCGCCGCAAGGACGGCGCCCCGGCGGTCACCGACGGGCCGTACCTGGAGACCAAGGAGTACCTCGCCAGCCTCTACATGCTGGACTGCGAGTCCCTGGAGCGCGCGCAGGAGAGCGCCGCCGACATGCCCTTCGCGGACACCGAACCGGTCGAGCTCTGGCCGGTTCTGCACGACGCCGCGACGGACCTGTGAGCGAGACACCCGTATCGAGGACCTGCTGCGCGAGCTGGCGCCGCAGGTCCTCGGCGCGCTCGTCCGCCGCTACGGCGCCTCTGACACCTGCGAGGACGCCGTCGTCCAGGAGGCCATGCTGGCCGCCGCCCTCCAATGGCCCGCCGAGGGACTGCCGGACAACCCCCGCAAATGGCTGGTCGCCGTCGCCTCCCGCCGACTGGTGGACCAGGTGCGCAGCGAGCAGGCACGGCGCCGGCGCGAGGACCGCATCGCCCTGGCCACTCCCCAGGCCGAGTTGTTGAGCCGCGCCGCGGACGCCGAGGCGGACGCGGACCGGGACGACTCCCTGGCGCTGCTCTTCCTGTGCTGCCACCCGGCGTTGTCGGAGTCCAGCCAAAGCGCCCTGACCCTGCGCGCGGTCGGGGGCCTGACCACCGCGCAGATCGCCGCCGCCTTCCTCGTGCCCGAGACGACCATGGCCCAGCGCATCAGCCGCGCCAAACAGACCGTCAGGAACTCCGCCACGCCGTTGCGCCTGCCGCAGACCGCCGACCAGGCCGAACGGCTGGAGTCGGTACTTCATGTGCTGTATCTGGTCTTCAACGAGGGCTACACCGCCACCGGCGGCGCCGACCTGACCGCGCCTGCCCTGCCGACCGAGGCAATCCGGCTCACCCGCCTGCTGCACCGCCTGCTGCCCGACCACGCCGAGACCGCCGGACTGCTCGCCCTGATGCTGCTCACCGACGCGCGCCGCCCCGCTCGCACCGGGCCCGAGGGCGCCCTGGTGCCGCTGGCCGAGCAAGACCGCACCCGCTGGGACCGACGGCTCGTCACGGAGGGCGTCGACCTGATCATCCGGACCCTGCCCGAGGGGCAGGTCGGCCCGTACCAGCTGCAGGCGGCGATCGCCGCCGTCCACGATGAGGCCGAACACGTCGACGCCACCGACTGGCCGCAGATCCTCGCTCTGTACGACCTGCTGGAGCATCTGGCCCCGAGTCCGGTGGTCACCCTCAACCGTGCGGTCGCCGTCGCGATGGTGCACGGCCCCACCACCGGCCTCGACCTGCTGGCAACCCTGGACTCCGACCGGCGCACAGCACACCACCACCGCCTGCTCACCGTCCGCGCCCACCCCCTGGAGCAGCTCGGCGACCACGACGCAGCAGCCCACACCTACCGCGAGGCGGCCCGACGCACCAGCAGCACACCGGAGCGACGACACCTCACCACCCGCGCGGCCCGCCTCACTCCCGGCCGACAGGACTGACCGGCGGAGCCGAAGCACCGACGGACTCAAGCACACCGCTACGTCGCGAGGGCCATGAGGGCGGTCAACGCGTGTGAGGCCGGGGGCGTATCGGCAGGTGTCGGAGGTGAGGGCGGTCGCGGACAAGCGGTTGCACGTCCCGGTCGCGGGAGCCGCTCGCCGCGCGGATGCGGCGCGCCCGGGGATCTGAGGGAGACGTTGAAGACGCCGGGGGATCGCGGTTCCCGGAGCTGCTATAGGGCGGCGGGTGTTCAGCGGTGCCCGCGACGCATGGGCACCAGGCTGCCGCGCCGGTGGGCGGCGATGAGCATGGGGATCGCGATCAGCAGGCTGACGATGACGGGCACGATCGACGCCTCCAGGCCGAACTCTCCGCCGGTCACCAGGTCGGGGCCGGTCGGGTCGGTGGTCATCAGGCCCTCCGAGGCGTGGCCGGAGACCGGGATGCCGATCAGGCCCAGGGTGGTGTTCCAGGCGAAGTGCAGGCCCACGACGAACCAGATGTTGCGCGTCCACAGGAACGCGGCACCGAGGAGGACTCCGGCCTCGATGGCGATCGCGGTCGAAGTCCACAGCGTGGCATCCGGGTTGGCCAGGTGCAGTCCGCCGAACAGCGCTGCGGTGATCGCCAGAGCCGCCCAGCTGCCGCACAGCTTCTCCAGCGCCTGGAGGGCGAGGCCGCGGAAGAGCAGTTCCTCGGTCACGGCGGCGCCGAGCGACATCGCGGCCATGCCCGCCACGATCGACAGGGGGTTACCGGGACGTTCGGTGAACGAGAACTCGGTGAGGAGCATGAGCATCGACACGGTGATGAACCCGAAGCCGATCGCGGCGCCGGACAACGCCCGTGTCACGGCTCCCGTCCTCGCGATCTCCGGCGTACTCCGCCGGGCGACGAAGCGCATGACCGCCCAATAGACGGCGACCGCCACGACCGCGCCCACGACGGCGACCACCCCGCCCGCCGAGGCCAGCCCGGACGCCACACCCACACCGACCAGCCCGGTCAGCATCCAGACGAGGGGAGACCGGAAGAAGCGGCCACCCTCCCGGAGTGCGGGCGGGGGCGACGCGGTGCGAGTCGTACTCATGATGACCTCCGTATGACTTCCGCCGCGTGTCTTCCGGCGACCTGCCGAGAACGCTACGTAGGCGGCGACGTTCCCGAATCACCCCTCGGTGGACAGTCCGGCGTAGCCCCCACGGGGGACACGACACGGGGTGCCGGACGTCCGGCTTCGCCGGAGTGACGGTGCGCACGCTGCACCACTAGCAGCTTCTCGGTGCGGAGGAAGCCGGCGACCTTGCCGTACATGCTGAGAGGGACCGGCAGCTCCGGGGCGGGGCCTTCTCGGCGCTGGACTTCACCGGCGGCCGCGAGGGTCTACGAGTCACGTCGGCAGGGGGCACCGGTGCGCACGTTGGCCGAGGCACCGTCGATGACGGAGGCGAGTCGGTCGCGGGCGTGGGCGAGGTCTGCGATGCGCCGGTCGAGGTGCTCGCGTTCCGCGGCCAGGCGCTGGAGGAGCTCGGGGGTGGCCTTGCCGTCGATGACGCAGGTCGTCAGTTCGGCGATGACCTTGCTGCTCAGTCCGGCGGCGTAGAGCTGGCGGATGAGCTGGATCCGGTCGACCGCGCTCTCCGAGTAGTGGCGCTGGCCGCTGTCGCTGCGCTCGGCGGTGAGCAGGCTCTGTTCCTCGTAATACCGCAGGGCCCGGGTGGTGACGCCCGTACGGCGGGCGAGTTCGCCGATTCGCATTCCGGCCCCTCTCCTTCGTGTGTTGTGGCTCACACGCACTTGCCTTTGACGTCAACGTCAAGTTTTACGGTAACTCATGCGCCCACCAGTGGGTGAATGGCCCGATTGGATCGCGTATCGGGTGAGTTGCACAAAGAACGGAGGATCTATGAGTGACGCCACCGCACCGGCCCGGCGAGTGATCGGCGTCGAGGAACACGCCTGGACCTCGGAACTGCGTGCCGCTCTGTGCGCGCTCCCCGGCCCGGGAATGCCGGCGCGATGCCTTCCCCCCGGACCGAACGTGTCCTGGACTACGTCACCGGCAACAGGGCCTCGACGGCGTCGACTTCCGCGGCACGTACGGCGGACCGGCTGGCGCCCGCACCGTCGTCGACCAAGCCTCTCTCGCTGAACCGGACCGAACCTTACTGAACCGGCCTGAATCAGATCTAACCGGGACAGGCTCGGCCACCTCGACGCCGGACGCGTTCCCGGCCCCCCGAACCGCCTCCCGCTGAAAGGCAGACACACGCATGACCACGCATCCCACGACCGGCCTCGCCGGCCCTGCCCTCACCACCACCGTGTCCGTCAAGCCGCTCGTGCTGAGCGCCCCACAGCGCGGTGAGGACCTGCACGTCCGCATCTCCGCCCCCACCACCGGTACCAGCCTGCCCGTCGTGCTCTTCGCCCACGGCTTCGGCTCCGACCTGGACGGTTACGCGCCCCTGGTCGACCACTGGGCATCCGGCGGCTTCGTCGTCCTCCAGGCCACCCATCTGGACTCCAAGCGGCTCGCCCTGGCCGCCGATGACCCCCGCCGGCCCCACATATGGCGCCACCGAGTGCAGGACATGCGGCACATCCTCGACGAGCTCACCACCCTGGAGGCGGCCGTGCCGGGTCTGTCAGGCCGCATGGACCCCAGCCGCATCGTCGCGGTCGGGCACTCCTTCGGCGGCCAGACCGCCGGCATCCTGGTGGGCCTGCGCGTCACCGACCCGCACACCGGCGCCGCAGAGGATCTCTCCGATGCCCGGGTCATGGCCGGCATCCAGCTGGCCACCGCCGGCAAGGGCGGCGACGAGCTGACCCCCTTCGCCCACGACAACCTCCCCTGGCTGCGCGACCAGGACTTCTCCCGCATCACCGCCCCTGGCCTCGTCGTCGCCGGAGACAAGGACGACCTCCCGCTCTCCACTCGGGGCCCGGCCTGGACAACCGACCCCTACAGCCTCAGCCACGGCAACAAGAGCCTCCTGACTGTCCACGACGGAGAGCACTTCCTCGGCGGCATCTCCGGGTACCAGGCAGCGGAGACCACCGACGAGAACCCCGACCGTGTCGCCCTCGTCCAGCAGGTCACCCTCGCGTACCTGCGCCACATCACCGGGACCGACCACACCGACTGGAAGAACGCCGAAACGGTCCTCGCGTGCGGCCACCCGCTGGGCCGCCTCGAATCCAAGTGACCCCGCCATCTCACGAGCAGTTGTCACGAGTTGAGGAATCGCTCGTGGGCATTGGTGATCACGCGGCCGCTTGCTGCGGTTTGCGCCGTCAGGCCGGTCCCGTCGCGTGGCGCCGACCGGCGAGGACCACCAGGCGGCCGCCGATGACCGCGAGGCCCCTGAGGACGGCACCGAACACCGGGGCACCGCTGGTCAGGCCTACGGCGTCACTGAGGTAACCGGCGGACACGTGCAGCAGCCCCGCCGGGACGTACCCGCCGACGTCGAGCGCGGCGTTGGCTCTGCGAGGCGCCGGGGCGGGACGCTGGAGTCGAGAACATCCGGCGATACCTCAAGCCGTCCGCCGAGGCGATTGCCGAGGTGACGAGCTTGCTGGCGCCCGGCGACAGCCGCCGCCTGGTTGCCGCGTACGAGGCGGAACATCTCGGAGATGTGCACCGTGCCGATCGGAACCTATCTGTCGTCAGACTTTGTCATCAATCCCCATCGGATCTGATTGGCTTCGCGCCGCCTCGAATTCCCGGATTGCGCGGGTTCATCGGACGCGCGCCCCCTGTCTCAAACGATCGTTTGACGACAGCTCGGATCGGAGGAATCGGCGGCGGTAGCTGCCGATACGTCGTCATGGATGGTGAAGACCTGGTCCAGGCCGACGATGCGCAGGATGCGGGCGGTGTTGGCGGGGACGGCGGCCAGGGCCATGCCGGCGCCTTGTTCGGTGGCCAGGCTGCGGGCGGAGAGCAGAGCGCTGATCCCGCTGGAGTCGCAGAAGTTCAGACGGGCCAGATCCAGGACCAGCCGTTGACCTGCGGCAAGAGTGAGACGTTCCACGGCCTTGCGGAGCTCGGGCGCCGTGTGGTGGTCGAGGTCACCGGTGATCTCCAGTACGGGACCGGTGGCGGCGTCTCGGGTGGTGATCGTCAATGGGCTCATGTCAGATTTTCACTCGCGGGGGTGGGGAGCGGGGCGGGCACGCCGAGGGCGAGCAGCGCGGTGTCGTCGTCGAGTCCGTCGCCGAAGGAGGCGAGCAGCCCGGACAGGGCGGCGATGAGGGCCTGCGGGCCTGCCGGCGGCTGGTCGGCCGCGAAGGCGCGCAGGGCGTCGTCGCCGTACAGCTGGCGCTCGGGCCCGGTGCGAGCTTCGGTGAGGCCGTCGGTGTAGAGGAGCAAGGTGTCGCCGGGCAGCAGGTCCGTGCGGGCGGCGGCGAACGGGGCTTGGGGCAGGACGCCGACGAGCAGCCCGCCGGGGGTGGGCAGGTAGTCGGCGCTGCCGTCCGCGCGCTGGATCAGCGCAGAAGGGTGACCGCCGGAAGCCAGGTGCACGCTCACGTGGCCGTCGGCGGGTTCGAAGACGCCGAATATGGCGGTGCAGTAGCGGCCCTCGCCGCTGGCGTACCGCTCGTGCAGCACCGTGTTCAGCGTGGTGAGCACGGTTACGGGGTCGGCGTCGTGCAGGGCGGCGGCGCGCAGGGTGTAGCGGGCCAGCGAGGTGACCGCGGCGGCCTGGGGCCCCTTGCCGCATACGTCCCCGAGGAAGAACGCCCACCGGCCGCCGTCCACGGGGAACAGGTCGTAGAAGTCTCCGCCCAGCAGATCCGGGGAGGCTGTGTGGTAGTAGGAGTCGGCCTCAAGTCCCGGCACCACGGGCAGTGCGGTGGGAAGCAGACTTTGCTGGAGGACGGCGAGAGCCTCCTGGAGCCGGGCGCGGTCGGCCTCGGACTGCCGGCGTGCTTCTTCGGCTGCCTTGCGGCCCCGCAGCAGCTCCGCCTCGTAGGCGCGGCGGTCGCGGGCGTCGAAGACGGTGGTGCGGATCAGCAGGGGCTGGTCGTCCTCGCTGGTCTTCACCTTCGAGGTGACCAATACCGGCATCCGGCCGCCGGCGGCTCTGATGTCCAGGGCGATGCCGCTGACCTCGCCCTTCATCTGCAGCAGCGGCGCGAAGTGCGTCTCGTGATACAGCTTGCCGCCTACGGTGAGCAGCTCGGCGAACCGCATCCTGCCCACCACCTGTGACCGCCCCAGCCCCAGCCAGTTCAGCAGCGTAGTGTTGATCTTCGCGATGGTGCCGTCCATCAGTGTTGACAGGTATCCGCACGGAGCCTGGTCGTACAGCTCCTCGGCACTGTCCTCCAGCAGTGATGTGAACACCGCGTCCGTGGCGTCCACGTCGTGCTCCTCACCCGGCTCGGGCACCGACTGGTCGGTGCGGCACATCATCAGGCAGCTCCCACGAAGTCGGTGATCGCTCGTGCGGTGGCCTGTGGTGCGCTCAGCTGCGGGCAGTGCCCTGTCGCCTCCAAGGTGACCAGCCTGCTGCCGGGAATCGTGTCGCGGACGTAGGCGCCGACCTCCCGGGGGGCAATAACGTCCTGCCTGCACTCAAGGATCAGCGTGGGCACCATGACCGTCTTGAGGTCCTCGCGGCTGTCGGACAGGAACGTGGTGCGGGCAAAAACGCGGGCCATGTCCGGGTCGGTCGCGCAGAACGAGGTCGTCAGCTCCTGGCCGAGTTCGGGCCGGTCCTCATTGCCCATGATGACCGGGGCCATCGCCGCCGACCAGCCCAGATAGTTCGACTCCAGCGATTCCAGCAGCTCGTCGATGTCCTCGGCGCTGAACCCGCCCCGGTAACCGTCGTCGTCGATGTAGCGGGGCGAGGGAGCGACCATCACCAGCCGGGAGAGGCGCTGTGGAGCCTTCGCCGCCGCGAGCACCCCGACCATCGCGCTGACCGAGTGTCCCACGAACGTGACATCCCGCAGGTCGAGCTCTTCGCAGAGCTCCAGCACGTCCTGGGCGTAGCCCTCCAGGGAGCTGTAGCGTCGCTCGTCCCAGGCCGAGGGGTCCGCCCGGCCCGAACCCACGTAGTCGAAGAGCACCACTCGGTAGTTCTCGGCCAGCGTGGGAACCACCAGGCGCCACATGTTCTGATCGCAGCCGAACCCGTGGGCCAGCAGGAGCACCGGCCCGTCCGTACGGCCCGTGACGGTGACCTTGTTCCTGCGGCGGATATCCATCCCGCCAGTCTCCCACCCCCCCTCATCACGTCCAGCAGGGGCCCGATGCCGGGTCCGTGATCAACACCGGCCGCCGTCAACCCCGGCCGACGGGTTCCCGGCCAGAACCGCTGGTCATCCAGGTCGCGGAAGCGGAGGGCTGCAGTTGTAGACGAGGCTCATGAACAGGACGAACACCATGTCGGAGTACGAGGCGTTGTCGGTTGCCACCGTCTCCGGCTTGACCCCGCCGTCGAGGTTCAGCAGGGCGTCCAGGATGTGAAGGGAGTCGCGCGGGGTGCCAGGGACGACCATCCGCCCGATGCCCGCGACCTGGACGCTGACGGCGTTGAGCCAGGTGATGCCGCGCCTGAGGAGCCCGTCACCCCAGAACTGCACGAACGGGAGGTGGGCCTGGGCGGCGATGAGAGCGGCGTTCGCCGCGGTGATGGTGTCGGCCCACAGGTAGTACTGGTCGACGTGCACGAGTTGGGACCGGGTCAGCGCCTCGTAGCCGTGGTTCACGACCGGGGTCAGGCCGATGCTGTACGCCTCGGAGACGAGCAGCGCGACCATGGAGGCCGGCCGGTCCTTCATCCGGGTCGTGCCGTCGCGAAGGTGCAGGAAGGCGTTCAGGAACCCGGTCCAGGCATTCACCTCGAACAACAGGTCCGGCCGGCCGATCTTCGGGAGCATCTTCTCGACCCGCTGGCGCACCCGGTCAGCGACTTGGGCTCGCCGAGCGCGCCGAGCTTGTATCCGCGACCTGTTTCAGCATCGCACTCCTTCTGTGGGTGGTCGTTCTGGTGCGAAAGCACCCGTTACCCACATGGACATGCTGCGGATCAGGGCTGGTCGCCCACGAGAGCAGTTGCGCGTGTCTCGAAAGGCTGTGGCGCCCCGGGGAACGAGCCCCGGGGCGCCACAGTTGCGGTCAGACGCCGAACGCCCCGGGATACTGGATGGTGCCCGTCGGGACCGGGCGGGTGTCGTCCAGAGCCATGGCCATCATGGCCTCGTCAGGTACTTCGAAGGGGGCCCGAATACCGAAGCGGGAGGCCGGAGTGAAGCCGAACCGAGGGTAGTAGTCGGCGTGTCCCAGGACGAGAACGAGGTTCTCTCCCATGGCCCGGGCGGCGGCCAGGGCGGCGCGGATGGCCGCGGAGCCGGCACCGGCGCGCTGGGCTGAGGGCAGCACCGCGCAGGGGGCCAGGGCGAGGGCAGGTTGACCGTCGACGTGGCAGCGGGTGAGCAGGGCGTACCCGGCCGGGGTGCTGTCGGGGGCCGCGGCGACCATCGACAAGCCGTCGATCCACGCCTTCGGGTCAGCGCGCAGGGCGTCGACGATGTCGGCCTCGGCGGCGGTGGGGAAGGCCGCGAGGAGGATGTCACGGACGGCGGGGACGTCGTCGGCGGTTTCGGTACGGGCGGTCCAGGTGGTCATGGTTTCCTTCTCGGTGGTGTCGTGGGGGCGGAGGACGTAGGCGGCGTAGTCGTAGTCGCTGCCGTGTTCGCGACGCATGTCGATCTCCGTCCGGTGTGCGGCCAGGGCCTCCGGCATGCCGGGCCGCTGCGGGTCCGCCCGGGCCAGGTGCCGGTGAGCGGCGTGTAGTACTCGTCCCACCAGTCGCTTTCCGGCAGCGGCCAGTGCGCGCGGAGGCGATAGCCGGCGGCCTGCGCGGCGTCGGTGTTCGCGGCGCGGGTGCGCAGGGGGTAGGCCGCGTCCCAGTAGGCGCGCACCGGGGCAGCGGGGTCGGGCACGGTCCATTCGATCTCGGTGACGACGAGGACGCCGCCCGGGGCGAGCAGGCGACGCCAGGCTCGCAAGGCGACGTCGAAGCCGATGGTGTACACGGACCCCTCGGCCCAGATCACGTCGAAGCTGTGATCGGGGACGGGCAGCCGGTCCATCGAGCAGTTGACGACCGTGACCCGGTCGCCCAGGCCCCGGCGGGCCGCCTCGGCGGCGAGGCCGTCCAGGAAGGGCTGGTACAAGTCGACCGCGGTCACGCGCGCACCGGCTTCTTCCGCCAGCAGCAGGGTGGAGCGGCCGGGGCCGCAGCCCGCGTCCAGCACCCGCGGGGACTCGGGCAACGGCCCGGCCATCTGCAGCAGGCGCCGTGTGGTGGCGTCCGAGCCGGGGCCCTGCCGGGGCAGGCCGTGGTGCAGGGCGAAGAACGCCTCGGTCACCGGGTCGGTTCCGGCAGCGCGGTCGGGTGTGCCGGTGTCGTTCACAGCTGGCGCTCCCGGAACTGGTAGGTGGCACGCAGGTGCCGCGTGATGTCCTTCTTCGCGGCCTCGCGGTCGGTGCGCAGCCGGGCGTCGGTGCGGGAGGCCGCGTAGGCGTTCTCCCGCAGCAGTTGGCGGTAGCTGTCCAGACGGCGCTGGGGAATCTCGTCCGCCTCGACGGCAGCGAGCACGGCGCAGCCGGGTTCGCCCGCATGCGCGCAGTCCGCGAACCGGCAGTCCTGTGCGAGGCGTTCGATCTCGGCGAAGGTCTGCTCCAGCCCGTCCTGGGCGTCGTGCAGGCCGACCGCACGCAGACCGGGGGTGTCCAGCAGGACACCGCCGCCGGGCAGCGGAATCAGCTCCCGCCATGCGGTGGTGTGCCGCCCCTTGCCGTCCACGTCGCGGACAGCGGAGGTCGCCAGCCGGTCCTCGCCCAGCAGCTGGTTACCCAGAGTGGACTTACCCGCGCCGGAGGGGCCCAGCAGCACGACGGTGCCGTTCAGGACGGCCGTCAGGACGTCCAGGCCCAGCCCGGTCACGGCGCTGGTGACCAGCACAACTGCGCCTGGTGCTACCTCGGACACCGCCGCTGCGGCCTGCTGTGCGTCGGCACACCGGTCGGCCTTGGTGAGCACGACGACCGGCTGGGCGCCGCTCTCCCAGGCCAGGGCGAGCATGCGTTCGGTCCTGCCGTGCTTCAGCGGGGTGTCCAGCGACACAGTCACCACGACCGTGTCGATGTTGGCGGCCAGGACCTGGCCACGGGAGGTACGCGAAGCGGTGGATCGGACCAGGGCGGTGCGTCGCTCCAGTACCGCGTGCAGCATCGCTCCGTGATCGGTGGTGGCAGGACGTACGGCGGCCCAGTCGCCCGTGCACGGCGGCGACAGCGGATTCTTCTGATCGGCGGCACCGGGAATCTCCGCACGGAGGATTCCGGCGTCGGTGACTGCTTCGCACGAACCGCGTTCGGCTCGCACGATACGGGCCGGGATCAGGCCGGCATCGCGATGGGGAGCGAAGGCGTGCTCACACGCCTCGTCCCAGCCGTAGTCCGCCAGGGAATACGGCTGAGCATGGTGAAAAGTAGATGGGGACAACGTAGAGACCCTTGAACGAGGGCCCCGTTGAGCACGAAGCTCCACACCCGTGAGCCATCGGCTCGGGCGGGGGGAACGTCAGGTCAGACCGGGGCCCGGGACGTGAGGATGGTCCGGCGTGCGCTGCACACGGCAGCGGCCTTCACGGCAGACATCAACTCACCTCCCCTTTCAGGCTCCGCAGTTGACCCAGTTGTCCCTGCGAAATCAACGTTATCACGTCCGTCCTCGGCGTCGGGCAACGCCGGGGACGGAGGGCGTCGGTGCACGGGGACCCAGATACGGCGACGGGCGGCAGGGCCGCGCTCCGTGGGGGGCTGTGACGGATCCGGTGGAGCGCCCACCCGCCCAGGTCCTCGATGTACTGGGCCGACTCGGAGGTATTCCTCGGCCACGGCGACACCCCACTCGGCGCGCGGGGGAAGCAGTGCGCGGCTTCAGCGATCGGGAGCAGTCGCACGGGGCCTTCGGCGATCTCGCCTGCTCGCAGTGCGACCTGGCTACTGTCCGGCTGTACGCCGAGAACCTGGCTGGCGCGGCAACGGCGCTCCGGCCTGTCCGCGGACTGGCACCGGGCATCACTCTGTGGCCCCGCTCTGTCTCGGTGAGGTGCACGGTGTCGCCGGGCCGCGCGTAGTTCAGCAGCGCGGGCTGCTGAAGGGTGGAGGCGGCTGGACGTGCCCGGGTCTTCCTCGAAGACGGCCGGGTCCTCGATCCCGGCCTCGTCCAGGACGAGGTTCTGCCGGGCGGTCGATGTCCTTGCGTACCCGATCCGGACCGGCCGCTTGGTACGGGGCGCGGGCACGATGGTGAGCGCCGGGCCCAGCTTCCACGCGCGGCCCGGGCCGGTCGGCGACGACAGAGATCTCCAGTTCTTCGCGGAGCACGGGGACGAGGGCGAAGCGCGGGGTGTGGTACTTCGCGGCGGTTTTCCCGCCCCGGGCGCGGCAGGGGCTACCGGCGGGCGCGTCGCAGTTCGGCAGTCGTGACGTTCTACCGCCAATGCTGCCCTGATCGGGCGTGATCCCTTCCGGTGCTCTCGCGGAACTCTCACAGGTTCGCTTATGAGAAGGGCCGCGCGCGACAGCCGCAGCTGCCCGGTGCGACTGAGCTCATGCAGAGTCGGCGCCGCGGCGCAGCGTGAACCAGAAAGTCGGTGCCGGGTTCGTGCCGGGCGTCACCTCGTCCAGCTGCCACCCGGCGAACCTGGCTCTGAGTTCATCCGCAGTGACGCCGGACCACGAGTCGTCAAACGCCCTGGGCCCGTACCCGAACATCAGCAATCGGGCACCGGGGGCGGCACGTTTGGTGAGGCCGGCTGCGTAGGCGTCGCGGCGGTGTGGGGGAATCCCGCAGTAGCAGCTCAGGTCGAAGAACAGGTCGTACGGACCGGGCACGCCCACCTCGTCGAGACGGGTGGCGTCCCCGCACAGCACCGTGACGTCCGCTCCTGCAGCGTCGGCCTTCTCCCGAGCCTGCCGTACCGCGCGGTCGACCAGGTCGACGGCCGTCACCCGCCAGCCGTGCCGGGCCAGGTACACCGCGTTGGTCCCGGTGCCGCAGCCGAGTTCGAGGACCTGGCCCGGCATCAGCGCAACGGGCCCCTCTGTCAGGGCCACCAGCTCGGGCGGCGTGATGCCGCTGTCCCACGGCGGCTTGCCGTCCCGGTAGAAGTCCTCCAACACGCGGCGCACAAAACCCTCTTGCTCGAGCTCCGCAGCCGTCCGAGTCTCACTCATCGCTACCCCTCCAAGAAATTAGAGTTCATCTCTAGTGACTGACTCTAGAGATAGACTCAAGGCATGGATGCGGTCAAGGGATCCGACGGACAGAACATCAAGTGCCCCGACAAGAGGGCCGAGCGCTCGCGGCGTACCCGCGAGAAGATCGTTGCGGCGGCGCGGGAGCTGTTCGTCGCACAGGGGTACGGTGCGACAAGCCTTCAGGAGGTTGCGGATCGCGCGGGTGTGGCCGTCCAGACCGTGTACTTCGTGTTCCGGAACAAGCGCGCGCTGTTCAAGGACGTCGTCGACACGTCGATCGCGGGCGACGTCGAACCGGTCGCCACGATGGCCCGCGACTGGTTCCGCGCCGCGTGCGCCGAGCCCACCGCGGCCGGGCAACTGCGCGCTCACGTACGGGGTGTACGCGACATCCTCGGCCGGGTCGCCCCGATCATGCCGTTGATCGCGGCTGCGGCCGCGACGGACCCGGAGATCGCCGCGCAGTGGCCCGCCGGCCCCGACCCGCGCTATACCGTCCAGCACGCCGCAGCGAAGGCACTGACCTCCAAGCCCGACGCCCGCCCCGATGTCGATACCGCCCGCGCCGCCGACCTGCTGTACGGGCTGCTCAGTCCGGAGCTATACCTGATCTTCGTCCGCGACCGGGGCTGGTCCCCCGACGCCTGGGAGGAGTGGGCATGTGCGGCCCTGACTACCCACCTCTGCACAGACCACGAGTAGGCCACCGACTCTTCGGCGACAGCCGCCGAAGCAGAGTCCGCGACCGGCTACGGCTGCGGAAGCTGACCGGGGCGCTCACGCCGCTGCACCGTCGTCATCATCGTCAAGCCCGGCAGCGTCCGGGGCGCGCGGCGGACGCAAGGCCCCTGCGATGCCGACTCCCGTGGCGACTTCGCTGGAGGTGTCGACCAGCGCCGCTCCGATGGTGGTGCGGTTGGCCGACAGGCCACGCATCACGTTGGTTCCGGCGACGACACCCACCACGCGCATCCCGGCGGCGACGAGCACGAGCGCGAGGGCGACCCACACGTACCCGAAGCGGCCCAGCAGCGCGTGGACGGCGAGCCCGCACACGACGGATCCGGCACCGAGCCAGGCGGCCTTGTCGAAACCCACACACTTGCGCAGCGGCCCGATGAGAGCACCGCCGGCGATGAGTACGACGACCGGCGGCAGCATTCCCAGGGCCGCTCGAGCCGGCGTCCAGCCCCAGTCGAGCTGGAGCTGGAGAGTTTACGAGGTAACCGAGTCCGGCCACTGCGAGGCCCGATGCGCCCTTGAACGCCAGCCCGCTGGACACAAGCGGGCGGGCGACGAGTTCGAGGTCGAGCAGCGGATGGCGGGTGCGGCGCGCGCGGACGACGAACAGCGTCGCCACCACGACGGCCGCTGCCGTGGTCAACCAGGGGAGAAGCGATGCGGCGCCCGCGTCGACGAACAGCGTCGGTGCGACCAGCGCGGACACGATCGCGGCCGTGCCGAACAGGACACCGGGGCCGTCGACGGGGTTGCGGTGCAGTTCGTCCTTCCGGTTGGCGGGGATGCCACGTCGAATGCCGATGAAGGCGAGCGTGGCGATCGGACGTTCACCAGCAGCAAAGCCTGCCACGGAGCGAACGCGAGCACGAAGCCGCCGGCCGTGGGCCCGATCGCGAGTCCGACCAGTCCCACGGTCGAGATGAGCGTTGTCGCACGGACGCGGAGCGTGTCCTCGTCGAGCAGCCGGAACGCCTGGGCGAGGGAGCCTGGCGTCGTCATCGCAGCCGCGACACCCATGGCCGCACGGACCGCGATGAGCTGCTCTGCCGTTGTGACGAGAGAGGTCGCCAGGCTGGCCGCACCCAGCAGTACCAGCCCAAGCAGCATGATCTTACGGCGGCCGACCCGGTCTGCCAGCGCGCCGAAGGCCGGCATCAGTCCGCCGAATACGACGGCGTACACGCCCGTGACCCACTGCAACTCTGCCGTGGATGCCGAGAGTCGGCGGCCGATGGTCGGCAATGCGACGTTGCGGATCGAGTTGTCGAGCATCTCGAACAGGAACACCGCTGACAGGCCGGCGAGGGCTGTTCACGCTTCCCGCAGGGAACGAGGCGAACGGGAGGATGGGGGATCCCCTATGCCTTTGGTCAAGGGAAACCGGGGTGTGGGGGGTCGGCATGCCGGGGCAGTCGAGCCGGTGGCGGCACGGTGGCCTGGACCGGGGGTCAGGTGATGAGAAGGGTGGTGATCCCTGCCTGCCTGGTCAGCCCCTGGGGGGACTGGCAGGCCGTGAGATTGAGGACTGGCTCCACCACGGTGAAGACCGCGTGCTTCCCGGTGAACACTCCGGCGGTGATGGGACCGGTCAGGGTGAGAACCGTCTGGCCGTTGACGTTCGTGACCGTACGGGTGAAGGAGAGCGTGCTGCTCTGTCCGTCGCTCCAGTGGAACGTCTGCGTTCCGGTGGTGGTACTGAGTAGGTCGAGGCAGTCGAGCGTCACAGTCACGGTCCCCTGGCTCGTGCCGCTCGTTATCTGGGGCTGGGTCAGCGACGCGCGCACACCCCGAGGGCTGCGGCGTAGGTGACCGTCACGCTCTGGGGCACCAGAGTGACGCCGGGAGAGAAGGAGACGGTCTGGTTACCCACCGGGCAGACCATGTCGCCCACCAGCGAAGGCGAGGCCTGTGCGGAGGGAACGGCCAGCAGGCCCGCTGTCAGGACTGCGAGCACGGACAGCAAGGTGGCGGGCTTTCTGTGCCGCCGGGGCGAAGAGAGGGCATGGAGGGCCAGCCTTTCGTACGTGAGCCGGCGGCGGTTCCGCCGACCGCACCGTGGACGCAAAAGCGCGGGTTGGGCGGGGCGGGAACGCTGTCCCGCGTCTTTCCGATTGTCCGAGCGGCGTACTCGGCGCGTCTACAAACGTGCAGCGAGCGGCCGAAGCGCATTTCGCGCACCGGGGCCTCGGCTCTACCCGGCCGGGCTACGCGTTACTCGGTCCGTGCCGGTATGGAGTGGGTGCGGCTCCTTGCAAGGGACGCAGGTGACCTGCGGGTACGTTGATTGTGAGTTTCCCCCGGGATGCGGGAGAAGGCGGACCGCGCGGTCACCGCGAAGGCTTGTTCCTCGTCCGAGGCGCCGTCAGACCATGTCGTAGCAGGCCGCTTTCGGCTCGCCCTCTGCGGCGCTGCTGGCCCGCGCAGACCTCGGCTATGCCCGCTTCCTGGCCCGCGCCACCGAGACTCCCACGGCCAGCACAACCGACACGACGCCCGCCCCGAAGCAATCCTCGGGGCGGCGTCAGCACGATCGCGGCGCTGCCCGCTTGCAAAGAGCTGAGCGTTAGGATGCGCCGCAGTTGACCATGAACGGGGAGAGTGTTTCGTGCGAGCCGCGTATCGATCTGTCATGTGCCTGATATCCGCTGTCGTCTTGAGTGTCCTGGCGGGCTGTTCCGGCGGTTCTTCCGAGGGTTCCGGCAAGGTTCCAGAGGCTGGGCAGGCGGCGGGGCCCGCGGCCCGTGCGAAGGCGTTCGATCCTCCGTTGAAGTTCGGCGAGGGGGTGAAGCCGGAGTACGACGAGGATGTCAAAACACGGGGGTTTGCGCTGCTGGGTCCCAGGGCGTACATCCGCACGGACGCGGGGCTTGACGCCTACGACGTCGCGACCGGCAAAAAGATCTGGTCGTCTGCCCTGGTCCGCGAGGGCCGTTACACCGGCACGGCGGGGGAGGACCTCGACGACCGGCAGATTCCGCCGGTGTTCGTGGAGCAGGGCGACCGTACGGTGGCGCTCTACGCGTACTCCGATCACACGAAGGGCACGGGCACCGCAGTCGACCGGACCGATGTCTACCTGCGGGCCGTCGACGCGGACTCCGGCAAGGTGTCCTGGACGACCCAGTTGCCGGCGGCGACCGGCATGGGAGTCGGTGACATGGAACCGGTCGTTGTGGGGGCGCAGGACGGAACCGTGATCGTCATGGCTCTCACCAGCCTTGAGGAATCGAGCGGTGACGGCGAGAGCGCCGTCACCTACGCCGTCGATGTGGGCACGCAGCGGGTGAAGTGGCAGGAGCAGGGCTTTGCCGCCTCCGCTGTCGACAGCGGTATCGTCGCCGGTGCGCAGGTTGGGGACGGTGCGGGCTTCCAGAGTCTGCTCGGCTGGAGCGCCGACGAGGACCCGCTCACGCTCACCGGCCGGTCGGTCACCGACGGCTCGGTGTCCTGGAAGGACGAGGGCAGCCGCGGCTTGGTGATGGACCCAGTGGGTGGCGGCCTGTTCGTTTCGAACTTCGCGTTGCACGACATCCGCACCGGAAAGCCTGCGGCCGGCGTCGACGGCGGTGACATGCTCTCCTGCTACTACGACCAGCAGTCAGTGGTGGTGTGTGAGGGCGACGATTACGTGTGGGGGGTGGAGGCCAGCAGCCGCAAGGTGCTGTGGGAAATCTCCGGGGAGAACCCCGCTCGTAAGCTGCCTTCGATCGAGGGGGCGTTGCACGGTGTGGTCTACGGCTCCACCCCGGACCGCGTCATCCTCGACGCCAAAACGGGGAAGGACAAGACGACCTTCACCGGCCCAAGCCTGTATCTGGTCAACGAGTACGCCGCCATGGATATCGACATGGTCACTTATCCCGCTACCGGCTGAGAAGCGTGCCTGGATGGTCCGGGGAGGCCGCAACAGGTACAGCTTGCACGCGGCGCCCGCCCCGAAGGGAAGCCAGGGGCGGGCGTCGCGCTGAGCTGTTAGATGTTTCGGGTCATGACGTTGTTGACGCTCCTGGCAGGGCATATCCGTGCAGCAGCGGTGTGCCGGGGCTCGTCGCTCCATGTCTGGCGCAGCGCACCCGAGGAGGTGGCTTCAGGTAGTCGGGGCCCAGAGTCGGTCGGCTGCACCGCGGGCGAGGTGCTCGGTGTAGACGGCAACCTTCCAGGTGATGACGGACCGGCACTCCTCCAGTGCCTGGATCTGTGCGTCGACGCGCTGTCGATGGGTGTCAAGCAGGTGCAGGCGTTTCGCTTCGTTGCCCGGTCCGTGACGTACCAGTTCGGCGAAGTGCTTGAGGTCGGTGAGCGGCATGCCGGATTCGCGGAGTTTGACACAGATCAGCAGCCATTCGACGTCGACGGGGGTGTAGCGCCGCCGGCCGCCCGATGTGCGTTGGACGGGTCCGACGAGTAGGCCCTGGCGCTCGTAGAAGCGCAGCGCGTGCACGCTCAGCCCGGTGCGCTCGGCCACCTCGCCGATGCTCAGCGACGGCGCGGCAGCCTCGCTGGTCGTCATCCCGCTCACCCCTTGACTTGATCTAGACCTCGCTCTAGATCGTAGCGTCCGCGGCATGACCATTACTGATCAGCAGCCGCTCGGCTCGCCCTTCTCTGCCTCCACCACCGCCGAGGACATCGTGGCCGGCCTCGATCTCTCCGGGAAGACGGCCGTAGTCACCGGGGGCTATTCCGGGCTCGGCCTGGCCACCACACTGGCGCTGACGGCCGCCGGAGCCCGGGTCATCGTTCCCGCCCGCCGCCCCGACGTTGCCCGTGCTGCTCTGCAGGAGGTGAAGAACTGCGAGGTCGTCCCCATGGACCTGGCCAACCTCGCCAGTGTCCGCTCGGCCGCCGCGCACCTGAGCGACCGGCTCGACCGGGTCGATGCCCTGATGGCCATCGCCGGTGTCATGGCCAGCCCGGAGCGGCGCGTCGGGCCCGGCTGGGAAGGCCAGCTCACCGCCAACCACTTCGGGCACTTCACCCTCGCCTGCGAGCTCTACCCCCTCTTGGCCGCCGCGGACGGGGCACGCGTCGTCGTCAACAGCTCCGCCGGACACACCCTGACCGGCATCCGCTGGCATGACCCGCACTTCCGTACCGGCTACGACAAGTGGCTGGCCTACGGCCAGGCCAAGACCGCCAACGCCCTGTCCGCCGTGCACCTCGACGCCATCGGGCAAGCCGACGGCGTCCGGGCCTTCGCCCTCCACCCCGGCAAAATCATCACCGGCCTCCAGCGCGAGATGGCCTTGAAGGAACAGATCGACCGCGGCTGGGTGGACAAGCACGGCAATGTCATCGGCGAGGGCTTCAAGACCCCCTCCCAGGGCGCCGCCACTGGCCTGTGGGCCGCCACCTCCCCACTCCTCGACAACCGGGGCGGCCTCTACCCGGAGGACTGACATCGCGTGTGTCTCCGCCCCCGGAACCCCCATGGACGGCGGCGGCGTCCGCGCCTATGCCATCGATCCCGACGAGGCAGCCCGGCGCTGGGACCTGTCGCTCGCCGCGACCGGCGCCATGCCGATCACCCGATGAAGGCGCGCTCCGCATCTGCCGCGCTGCTCGCCGCTGCGGCGCGCAGCACGGTGCGGACCGTCCCCGGGCCGATCACGGCCGCGCCGGGCAGAGACCTCCGGCGTTCCGCCATCTGAGGCCAAGGGATCTAGTGCTCTGACCGAAAACGATCACCGGGTGGCGTCGAGAGAATTTGCACCGGTTGAATGTGACGACACGTCCGATTGGTGCGGGGAGGCGAGATGGCAGAGCCGGTCAGGGTTCGCAGACTGACCGAGCAGGAGGGTCACTAGCTGCAGCGGATTGTGCGACGGGGCAGCACCAGTACAGTGCGCTTCCGTAGAACGATGATGCTGCTGGCCTCGGCGGGCGGGAACACCGTCCCGGTGATCGCCAATCTGGTGCAGGCGGACCAGGACACCGTCCGTGATGTGATTCGCCGCTTCAACGAGGTCGGGCTGGCCTGCCTGGACCCTCGGTGGGCGGGCGGCCGTCCCCGTCTGCTCAGTGATGACGACGAGGAGTTCGTCATCCGGACGGCCACCACCCGACCCACCAAGCTCGGCGAGCCCTTCACCCGATGGTCGATCCGCAAGCTCGTCGACCATCTGCGGCGCAACGTCGCCCGTCCGATACGCATCGGCCGCGAGGCCCTGCGCTGCCTGCTTCGCCGTCGCGGCGTGACATTTCAACGGACCAAGACCTGGAAGGAATCCAGCGACCCGGACTTTGACGCCAAGCTGGACCGGATCGAGTACGCGTTGACCGAGCGGCCCGATCGCACCTTCGCCTTCGATGAGTTCGGGCCGCTCGGCATCCGCCCCACTGCCGGGGCCTGCTGGGCGAAGGCGGGAGAGCCCGACCGGTTGCCGGCGACCTTCCACCGCACCCACGGGGTCACGTACTTCCACGGTTGTTACGCGGTAGGCGACGACTCCCTGTCCGCCCACAAGAACGCCCGCTAACTGCGGTGGGCAGCCCACAACAAGGTCGAGCTGTGCTTCACCCCGACGAACGCGTCCTGGGCGAACCCGATCAAGGCGCACTTCGGGCGGCTGCGGCAGTTCACCCCTGCCAACTCCCACCCCAACCACACCGTTCAGACGCAGAAGTTGCACCGTCATCTGCACTGGCGCAACCAGAACGCCCGCCATCCCGACGTCCTGGCCGCCCAACGACGCGAACGCGCCCGCGTCCGCAGCGAGAAGGGCATCCGCTGGGGTGGACGGCCACTCAAGGCCGCGGCCTGACGCCCTGCCTCAGCTGAGGATCTCGGCCGTCTTGGTCATCGGCCCTCCTGCGTCACCGGTGTTCATCGTTCCCGCCGGCTCGAGCAACAGGATCGCGGTCTCCTCGTGGGCCACGGTGCAGTGCTCGACCCCGCGAGGAACTACGAACAGCTCGCCGGGTTCCAACACCACATCGCCATCCCTGAGCTGGATGGTGAGCCGCCCGCTGATGACCAGGAGCAATTCATCGGTGTCCTCGTGGGTGTGCCAGACGAACTTCCCCTTCAGTTTGGCCAACTTGACCTCGTAGTCGTTGAGTACCGCCACCTTCTTCTGCGACCACAGCTCGCTGAACTGCGCGAGCTTGTCGGCGAGGTTGACGGGAACAGCTGACGTGGACATACGGCATCCTTCCTCAGGACCGGGCACCGGAATCGGCCTCTCAGGCCCTCCGGCCGGTGTTACGAGCCTGCCGTGCCCCGACTCCGCAGGTCTTGTACGTTCCTGGCATGGCCTCCGACCGCCCCCTCACGTCCATCAGCGCCTGGCGGCCGCCGGTCCCCGGGATCGCCGAGGTCTTCCACGCCCACTTCACCGACCACGCATACCCGGCCCATACCCACGACACGTGGGACCTGATGATCCTCGACGACGGCTCCGTGGACTTCGCACTCGACCGTCACCGCCACGGGGCGACCGGCAACACCAGCGTCCTCCTGCTTCCTCCCGGCATCCCCCATGACGGGCGGACCGTCACCGAATCCGGGTTCCGCAAGCGCAACCTCTACCTCGACGACTCCGTACTCCCGCAGCATTCGGCCGGCCGGGCGGTGGACACCCCGGTCCTCAACGATGAACTGCTGCGCGGCCGGATCGACCAGCTGCACACCGCTCTCGTCCATCCCGGAGACGGCTTCGAGGCCGAGTCCCGCCTCTCGTTCATCCGAGAGCGGCTCCATTTCCACCTCGCTGCGCTCCAGCCCCGCGCACCGGGGCGTGAGGCAAACCGGCTCGCCGCTCAGCTGCGGGAACTACTGGACTCACGGACTCGCGCCGGCCTTTCCCTGCACGATGCCGCGGCTATCCTGCATGCCCACCCCACCCATCTGATCCGCTGCTTCAAGCAGACATACGGCCTTCCGCCACACGCCTACCTCACCGGCAAGCGGATCGAACACGCCCGTCGCCTCCTGCTCGACGGCCACCGACCCGCTGAGGTCGCCACAACCGTCGGATTGCACGACCAGGCCCACCTCAACCGACACTTCACACGCCACGTCGGCACCACCCCCGCGCGCTACCAGCACACTCGCACCGGTTCGTGCCCAACTACCTCTTGAGCCCTCGCATCGGATGCTCGCCTCAAAACGCCCCCAATAGCCTCCGCCTGCGAAGATCAACCCGGCGAACCTAGGTCGTGGGGCGTCTCGACCTGAAGCATGTGAGTCCCGCGAAAGCACATCGAGCGGACCGTCGGCGAGGACCAGAAGGCGCAGGACCTCCGGCTCGGTGCGTGGATCGGGAACCAGCGCAGCCGGGCCGCGACGCTTTCTCCGGAGCGGGTGAAGCGGCTCTCCGCAATTGGGATGCGGTGGATTTGAGGCACCGGGCCCCGGGCACCCCCGATGGTGAAGCGGGCCAGGCCCTCGCGGCCGCCGGGGCGTCGGCGCCGCGGCGGAGAGACAGGCGCTGCTGGAGCCGCTCGAATGCAGGCAGCCCGCCTCCCAGACCACCAGCTCGCCGTCCAGCCCGGCCTCGGGCAGTTGCGCGAGGGCGGCCTCCCGGATCTCCGGGAACGCGGCGACCATGCCCGTGCCCCGCCTTGAGCGCAGCAGCACCCGCCCGTCGGCCCAGTGGGCGAGCTGGGCGCGGTAGCCGTCCCACTTCGGTTCCGCAGCGGCGCCGGGCGGAAGGTCGGGGGCGGTGAGCATCGGAGCGGGCAGCGTCTACGTCATGGCTGATGCCTTTCACCCCGAGCAGCAGGTGTTTGCCTGACTGCCTGGTCAGCGCAGCGTTCCCTCGCGCCGTTGGCGTGCGCGGCGTGTGGCGGCGAGGTAGTGGGCGCACCGATCCGCGCCCGTGGGGCAGCGTGTGAGGCCGCTCTTACGGCCGGTTCGAGCTGGACATGAGCAGCCGCCTTGACCTGGACCTGGTCGACCAGGCGGCCAAGATCCCCGGCCCACGCAGCCCTAAGAAGCCATCTCATTTGGGTGACTCGGTAGTCTGTGAGTCATGGTGGAGATCGTTGAGCGGCTGGTGCCGGACGAGTTGTGGGAGTTGTTCCAGCGGGTGGTGCCGGAGGCGCCGTCGCGGCCGCAGGGTGGTGGTCGGCGTC